>PMYE01000170.1 GCA_003171315.1 Acidobacteriaceae bacterium | reverse complement strand
TGCATCTTCATGGCCAACCACGTCTCCAACCTCGACGCGCCCGCCCTCATTTCGCATCTCCCCGGACGCACTTCAGTCTTTTTGAAGCGGTCCCTGATGAAGCTTCCCATCCTGGGCTATGCCTTCAAGCTCGGCGGCTTCATTCCGGTCGATCGCAGCGGCGACGCGACTGAAGCGCAGCTCGCTGTCGCCGACGCGCAGCGTATCCTCGCCTCCGGCCTGCACATCACCACATTTGTTGAGGGCATGCGCTCGACCGACGGCCGCATGTTGCCCTTCAAGAAAGGCCCGTTTTTCCTCGCTAAGGACTCCGGCGCGCCCTGCATTCCCGTCTCAATTTATGGAAGCGAAAAGATCCTTCCCTGGGGCAGCAGGAGCATACATCCTGGAACGGCGCACATCGTCTTTCACCCACTGCTCGACCCCGCCAACTATGCAACGCGCGACGAACTCTCCGACGCCGTCCGCGCCGCCATCGCATCCGCTCTGCCGGAATGGATGAGGAGCTGACTACGCTACGGCTCTACAACTGCGTTATATCCGTCGTCCAGTAGCCTCGTGCACATGCGGTTGGCTTGGTCGTGCGTCGCAAACGGCCCGATCCGCACATGGATCAGGCCATCCGTGGGCTCGCGTCGCGCCGCCACCGCATAGCCGCGCTTGCGCAGCGCACCAACCAGCACATCGGCGTCCTCTTCGTGCGAGACCGCCGCAACTTCCACCATATATAGAATCGCGGCCGAGGGCAGCGCCGGATGCACATTCGGCACCGCCGCTCCCTGCGCCGGTTGCGGAGTGTTGGCCGCGGCTGGAAAAGCGGACTTCACCTGCGACTGCGCCGGAGCTGCCGCTGCGGGTGCTCCTGCTGCCTGACTCGGCTGCCCCGCGCTCGCCGGCGTCCCTCCCGGGCTAGCGCCGCCATTCGCTGTGGTCCCCGTCGAGGCATCGCTCCCCGGCGCTGGCTGCGGCGCGGGCGCCTGCGCATCCGCTGAAGGCTTGGGAATCGATCCGCTTGCCTGCAATGGCTCCTGGTCCGGAGCGGCCATTTGCGCGGCAGGGTGCGCGGCGGTCGCCGCAGTCGCGGAAACACGATGCCCCAACAAGTACCCCAGTCCAAAGCACAGCCCGCACAGGAGGGCCAGGCCCGAGAAGATCCCCAGCAGCGCGCCCGCTCCCAGCGTTACCTCGATATCTCGCCCCCGCGCCTTGCGCTCCGGTTCCTCGTCGTCGAAATATCCCCGCATGTGCCGCCCTTATGCGCTTCGCCTTTGTCTCTTTCTGAGTTAAGTTCCCGGCCCGGGCATAGTCTCCCCGCTGAACCGGAAGCAGCTTTCGTTGCTTGCAGCGGCGAGCCCTGAAAACCGAAAGCCGATGGCTGCCGGCTTTGCTCTTACGGCTGATCCGATGCCTGCTTCGCTGCGGCTAAGGACTTGTTCAGCAGCGACATCATTTCGAGGGGCAGCGGGAAAACAATCGTTGTGTTCTTCTCCACACCGATGTCGGCCAATGTCTGCAGATAGCGCAATTGCAGGGTCATGGGCTGCGTAGCCATCAGCGTCGCTGCGTCCACCAGCCTTTGCGCGGCGGCGAACTCACCCTCGGCGTGGATGATCTTCGAGCGCTTCTCGCGCTCCGCCTCGGCCTGCTTGGCAATGGCGCGCAACATCTGCTCGGGCAGATCCACCTGCTTCACTTCCACCGATACCACCTTGACCCCGAACGGCTCGGTGCGCTGGTCAATAATGCTTTGGATGCGCAAATTGAGCTTGTCGCGATGGCTCAGCAGCTCGTCCAGCTCCACTTCGCCCAGCACCGAGCGCAATGTCGTCTGCGCGAACTGCGAGGTCTGGTACACGTAGTTGGCCACTTTGATGGCTGCGTCGTTGGGATTCACCACGTACAGCGTCACCACTGCATTCACCTTCAGCGTAACGTTGTCGCGGGTGATGATGTCTTGCGGGGGAACCTCCAGCACGTCCTGCCGAAGCGAGAGGCGCACCATCTGGTCGATCGGCCGGAAGACGAGAATGATACCGGGCCCCTTGGGCGTTCCCAGAACGCGACCCAGCCGGAAGATCACTCCGCGCTCGTATTCCCGCAGGATTTTGATCGAGTTCAGCAGGTAGAGGACGACGATAGCGATAACAATCAGCGTTGGAATGGACATATCACCGACGGACATTGGATTTTCCTTTCCTCACTCAGCTAGGGATTGTACTCCAATGTTGCTATCCCTTGCGTTCGGTCCCGCCCGCTTCCTGAACCGGCTCGACCTGGAGCATCATCTGGTCGTGCCCCGTCACGCGCAACACCGCACCCGCTGCCGCCGGAGCGCCGGCCACGGCACGCCAGATCTCGCCCTCCACCAGCACGTGGCCCGCCGCGGCGGGAGACAGCGCCTCCATGGCCGTCGCCGTGCAGCCAACCATCGCCTCCGCGCCGATGCGCGCCTTCCTTCGCCGCGCTCTTACCACAAGGCGCAGCAGGAAAACCGTGATGGCTCCAAACGCCACGCTCACGCTCAGGGCGACCAGCGGGCTGATGCCCATCTCCGGCACGGGCGCCGCCACCAGCGTCAGCATCCCAAACGTCAGGCATATGATTCCGGCGATCGCCAGCGCGCCATGCCCCCCAACTTTGGCCTCCAGGATCAGCAGCGCCATCGCCGCCACCAGCAGCAGCACGGCCGTAAAGCGAATCGGCAGCAGATTCAAGCCGAAGATGCCCAGCAGCACCATCAGAGTGCCCAGCGCGCCAGGGACGATTGTGCCGGGGGCATTGAATTCGAGATAGATCAACAGCGCGCCGCCCACCAGGAACAGCAGCGCGATGTTCGGATTCACCAGCCACCCCAGCAGTTCGTCGCGCAGCGAAGTCCGCAGCAGTTGAATGCGCGCTCCGGCCAGGTGCAGCGTCGTCTTCGATCCGTCCATGCGCGGTATCTCGCGCCCGTCGAGCGCATTCAGCAGTTCCGTGTCGTTGTTGGCGATCAGGTCGATCAGGTGCTGGTTCAGCGCCTCTTCCACCGTGTAAGAATGCGAACTCTGTACAGCCGCGATGGCCGCGTCCGTGTTACGACCGCGCTTGGTCACATACGAGCGCAGAAATGCCTCGGCGTCGTTCTCCACCTTTTGCATTTCCGTGGCGTCGGGCTGTGCGCCAAACTCAAACACGGGATGCGCTGCACCGGCTTCGGTGCCCGGAGCCATGGCGGCCACGTCAGCCGATTCCAGAATGAAGAACCCCGCCGATCCCGCGCGCGCTCCCGGCGGAGCTACATACACGATGACCGGTACGCGCGAGCGCAGAATCGCGCCCACCATGTCGCGCATCGAGTCCAGCAGCCCACCCGGAGTATTCATCTCGATCAGCAACGCACTCGCTCCGTCGCTGTTCGCCCGATCGAGCGCCCGCGTCAACGCATCCGCGCTCACCGGCTGAATCGTGTCGTCAAGAACCAGCTTGTCTACCACCGGCTGCTGCGCCATGGCGGCGACGCCCCTGGCCATTCCAACCCCAACCACTAGAACGGCCACCACGAGCGCGAGTTCAGACCGTATTCCTCGATCCAGGCGCTGTCTCATGGCTTACCCCTTTCAAACTCCAACCCCTGATCCCTATTCCCTATCTTCCCCGCCCCGTCCTCGCCTCGATCTGCCGCATCAACTCCTGCGCCGCCCGGTTCGCCGGCTCCAGCTTCAGCGCGTCACCGGCCTCGGTACCGGCTTCATTCAACGAGCCCGCCGCCAGGTCCAATTGCGCCAGCACCAGGTACGCATCTACCGAAGGGCCTAATTCCAGCGCCGCGTGGGCCTCCTTCCGCGCGGCATCGCCATCGCCGCTGCGCTCGCGTACCTCCGCCAGGCCGGTATGCGCCTGCGCGCTTTTGCCGTCGGCCGTAACGGCATCCTGGTACAGCCGCTCCGCCTCCAGCAGCAGCCCGCGGTCGAGAAATCCTTTGGCCTGTGTGCAGAGCGCCCGTGACCGGTCGCGTGGCGTCAGTGCGGCCAGCCGTCCCGCATTCATCTCGTCCAGCATTGCTGCCGCCTGCCGGAAGGCCGCTTCATCAAAGCTGCGCGCAATTCTCTCCAGCGGCTCGGCGCTTGCGTTCGGGTCGGCGGTCCCTTCGGCGCCCCGCGCCGCCGGTTTCCCTTTCCAAGCCTCCTCCAGCGACTGGGCTTCACTGTCGTTCGGCCGCAGCTTAAGGCACTGCGCCAGCTCGTTCAATGCCCCCGGCAAATACCCATGCCGCTTCAGGCTCAGCGCCAAATTAAAGTGATAGTCCGCAGCATTCGGATCGGCTGCCGCCGTCTGAATAAACAGCGACGTCCCATCATGCCCCTGCCGGCTCACGGCCACTCCTTCGTTGTTCACCACCTCAGCCAGCGGCAGCACCAGCGCCACTTCGGCAAACGCCTGCTCGGCGTGTGCGTAGTCCCCGGAAAACAGCAGCGACAGCCCCCGGTAGAAATCCGCCTCAAGCCCATCGGGCCCGTTGTGGTCCACCTTGGCGAAGGCTGCCGCCGCTTCCTGGTACTGTTGCCCGTCGTAGTCCTCGCGGCCCAGCGCCATCCACGCCGGCCCGAACCCTGGGCTCAGTTTCACCGCATTCTGCAAGTGCCGCAGCCGTTCCGCCTGATCCGGCTCCGTAATTCCCCTGATGTACTGCTCGAACGCGGCCACCGGAATCCCGTTTCCCGCTGCCGCAAACGTCCCCTCCGCCACGCTGAACTTGGGGTCGAGCTGCTTCGTCAGCTTCCACGCCAGATCACTGAATACGGCGATCAGGCCCTTCATCTCGCCGCGCGCGATTACCTCCGGCAGCATCCGGAGGTCGGGCACATCCACCAGCGTCGCCTCGGCCACGATCCCGCTTCCGTCGGTCGTGAAGCTGCCTACCACAATCGAGTCCGCGTCCAGCGTCTGCGCCAGCTTCAGCGAACTCGCCCGCGAAGGCTGAAAGCCCTGCGGCAGCCCCAGATGATCGAGCGCGTAGATCCGGTCGGCGCGGCTGGTCGGCAGGAACCCCGCCGACGCAAAGCGCATACTCAGGATTTCCGCTGCCGCTTCGCGAATCCACTCCAGGCTCGGCTGCCCCGTGCGGTTATCGAAGGGCAGCACCAGTAGAACCCGTGAGCCGGCAAACGCAGTACCCGTTCCATCGCCGCCCGCCGCCACGCCCTCCCGGCCCCCGGCCGCCTGTCCGTGCGCGTAAGCCGCTGGAAACAAAGCACACAACATCACAATCGCCGCGCCGGCAGCTAGCCGCCGCACCGCGCGCCATGGCAATAGAAAAAGTGAAATCACAACAGGGAGATTATAGGCTGAATCGCTTTCGCCGGCGCACCGCGCGCGCCACTGCTAATCGCGCATCCCATCCGAAAGCCCTTGGGTTTGCACGGCTTGGCCATTATCATCGCTTCATGGCGCCGGTTCCCGGCCGCCGCGATTCCAACCCATCCTGGTCATCGATTCATTGCCCGGGATAGCAAATAAGGGCGCGTGGAACTTCATTTTCAAATCGCGACTATGCTGCTGCTTATCGCAGCCGTTGTGGCCATGCTGACCCGGCGCCTGCGTCTTCCTTACAGCGTCGGCCTAGTAGTCGCGGGCATCCTTCTGGCAGTCTCTCCGTTCGCACCGAAGGTCTCGCTGACCAAAGACCTCATCTTCACTGCGCTGCTCCCTCCGCTTCTCTTTGAAGCTGCGTTCTATCTCCATTGGAATGAGCTGCGTCGCAATTTTCCGGTCATTGTCGTTCTCGCAACACTGGGCGTCGTGCTCTCCGCCGGTCTCACTGCCGCGGGAATGCACTATCTGATGCACTGGGAATGGATCGGAGCCCTCGTATTCGGCGTCCTCATCGCAGCAACCGATCCGGTTTCAGTGATCGCGACCTTCAAGGAGGCCAAAGCACACGGTCGATTGCTGGTCCTCATTGAAGCCGAGAGCCTCTTCAACGATGGCTCGGCCGCCGTCGCCTTCGGTGTGATTGTTGCCGTGGCTTCGGGCCAGCAATTCAGCTCCGTGCAGATTCTCACCCGCCTTCTTGAAAGCATCGGTGGCGGCATTCTCTGTGGTGGGGTGGTCGCAATCGGTGCGCTTTTGCTCGCCGGAAGAACTACCGACCATCTGGTCGAAATCACCTTTACCACCATTGCTGCCTATGGCTCGTTTCTTCTCGCCGATCACTTCGGCTTTTCCGGTGTGCTGGCCACCATCGCCGCCGGCCTGGTCATGAGCAACTTCACTCGGATCGGCGGGATTTCCACGCGCGGCAAAGAGGCTGTCCATGACTTCTGGGAATACGCCGCCTTCATTGCGAATTCCTTCGTATTCCTTCTCATCGGAATGCACGAAGCCCACCAGAACCTCATCGCAATCTGGCTTCCGGCCGTGGTCGCCATTGCGCTCGTCACCCTGGGACGCGCGGTGGCTATCTATCCCTGTTGTCTTCTGTTCGCGCGCTCGTCGCTTCGCGTCACCGCCAGGCACCAGCACGTGCTGTTTTGGGGCGGGTTGCGGGGAGCGTTGGCACTTGCTCTCGCCCTGAGTCTTTCTCCCGACGTTCCGCTGCGCGAGAGCATCATCGCCATCAGTTTTGCTGTCGTTGCCTTTTCAGTCTTCGTGCAGGGTCTCACCATGGCTCCCTTTCTTCGCAGGATGAGAGAGATCCCCGGATCACAATCTGAATGTTGAGCTGAAACGAATATCCAGGAGCTTGAAGCGGTTTTCTCAATCCGCGTACGCCGCTTCTTCCACCTTCGCCGGCTCGGCCAGGCGCTCAGGGTAGTACGCATTGCGTATGTACTGCTTCACCATGCGGTTGGTATTGAAGTAGGAGCCGTTAAAGGCCAGTGTCGTGCGCATCAGCCGCGCCCACTTTTCCCTGGCATCGAGGTACAGCGGCACCACCGCCTTCTCCAGCTTGGCATAAAGCGACTGCGCCTCCTCGTGGTCATTGGCTCCATCCTCGATTGCCCACCCTGTCACGCCTTCGATGCACCCCTCGATCCACCACCCATCCAGAATCGACAGGCTGGGCACGCCGTTCATCGCCGCCTTCATCCCGCTCGTGCCTGACGCTTCATACGGCCGCCGCGGCGTATTTACCCATACATCCACGCCGGCCGTGAGTTGCGCACCCAGTTGCCAGGCGTAGTTCTCCAGGTAAACAATCCGCAAATCGTTGTTCGAAAGCTTGGCCGCCTCCGCAACCACCTGCCGGATCAGCGCCTTTCCCGGCTCGTCCTGCGGGTGCGCCTTGCCGGCGTACAGAATCTGCAGCCCGCCTGCCTTGGCCGCGATCTCCTTGAGCCGTTCGGGATCGGTGAACAGCAGCGTCGCGCGCTTATACGTCGCCGCCCGCCGCGCGAACCCCAGCGTCAACACTTTGGGATTCAGAACCAGCCCCGTGCGCGAGCCCACCTCGGCCAGCAGTTCTTCCTTGGCCCGCGCGTGCGCCGCCAGTATCTCCGCCACGGGCACGTCGATGGTGTTGCGCAAGTACAGGTTGTCCCGCCGCCACTCGGGAATGTGCTCGTCCAGCATGCGCTGCACCGGATCGCCGATCCACGTTGGCGCGTGCACGCCGTTGGTGATGGAGCCGATGGAAAACTCGGGAAACATGGCCCGCGATACCTTGCCGTGCTGCATCGCCACGCCGTTGGCATAGCGGGAAAAGCGCAGCGCCAGCAGCGTCATGTTCTGCAGGCCGTCGCGGAAGCACTCCAGCTTTTCCAGCCGCGCCGTTCTGTCCGCGCCCAGAATACGGATCGCCTGCTCGGTCGAGAACCGGTCGTGTCCCGCCTGCACCGGCGTGTGCGTCGTGAACACGCACTTCCGCCGCACCGCCTCAATGTCCGTTTCCGCCGCCGCGCCCTCCGGCCCGCCGCCAAGCTGGCTCTCCAGCAGCGCCAGCGTAAGCAGCGCCGCGTGTCCCTCGTTCATGTGGTACACGTTCACGTGCAGGCCCAGCGCATGCGCCATGCGCACGCCGCCCATCCCCAGCACGATTTCCTGTTGCAGGCGGTAGTTCGTATCGCCGCCGTACAGGTGATCCGTCAATCCCCGATCCCACCCCGAGTTGCCCTCCAAATCCGTGTCCAGCAGGTAGATCGGCACCACGTGCCCGAAGCTTCCCTTCAGGTCGTACCGCCATGCTCGAAGGGTCACCACCCGGCCTTCGATGGAAACCGTCACCCGCGCCGGCTCTTCCGTGCAAAAATCCGCAGGATTCCACGGCTGCACTTCCTCGGTCTGCATGCCCACCGGGTCAAGATGTTGCTGGAAGTACCCCTTTCGGTGCAGGAGCGTGAACGCCGCCATCGAAACGCCAAGGTCCGCTGCCGAACGCAGGGTGTCGCCGGCCAGAACCCCCAGCCCGCCCGCATAGGTTGGCATCGCCGGCTCGATCGCGATCTCCATCGAAAAATAAGCCACTTGGCCCGTGCTGGGAACGGTTTCGTGGAACGACGATTGTGAGGTTGTAGGTTGCATATCCTTGTTGCTACTCACCCTGCCCGAGCTGGACGGCCACGCAGAAGTGAAACTATTCAGCCCGGTCGAGGCAAACCCCGCCCCTGTTCTTCATCGGGGCAAACACCTCACAAGTTTAACAAGGAACCCGCGCCGAACAATGTCGCTGCCCGGTTGCGAAAGTGGTTCTTTCGTGTCAGTCACTTGCACATAACATAAGGGCCCAACGAGATAAATCATTTCAAATCTATTTCGAGCCGCGTCTGTTCCGAACCGCGTTCGTCGTTGTCCGTTGGCGCCAGTTTCGCCGGCCCTCGAACTCCGCTAACCGCGCTAACGCCGTTAGCTCCGCTGCCCTACTCCAGCCGGTGTGCCCCTCCCGAGGCGCGGCAAATGTGAATCTGCGGAACGATACCGGTCTTTTCCGCGTAGCGTGCGCCCAGCGCCTCGGCAAACGCCGCCGCCTCGCTCTGCTCCACCAGGTTGATGGTGCAGCCGCCAAACCCTCCGCCCGTCAGCCGCGCTCCGATCAGTCCCGGCAGATCCTGCGCCAGCGCCACCATCGCGTCCGCCTCCACGCAACTGCCCTCGAAGTCCTGGCTGTAGCTGCGGTGCGCCTCGGCCATCAGCCGTCCCAGCTCTTTCATGTCGCCTTTCAGCAGCGCCTCGCATGCCGCCACCGTGCGCAGGTTTTCGCCGATCACGTGCCTGGCCCGCATCAGGCTCTTGGGTTCCATCTCGTGGCCCCACTTCTCCAGGTCTTCGAGCGTCGCGTCGCGCAGGAACGGCACGCCCGGCCGGTGGCTCGCGATCACCGCGCAAGCCGCCTCCGACTCGCGCCTCCGCGTGGGATAATCGCCGCCGGCCACCGAGTGCTTGACCATGGTGTTGGCAATCACCAGCGCCACGTGGTCCGGAATCGGCGTCAGCTTGAAACTCAAGTCGCGGCAGTCGAGCAGCAGCGCGTGGTTCTCTTTGCCGTTCAAGCTGATGAACTGGTCCATGATCCCGCAGTTTGCGCCCACAAACTCGTTTTCAGCCCGCTGGCACAGACGCGCGAGGACAGGTCCTGAATAGCTTGCGCCGACGAGCGACGGAACGGCCAGGGCCGTGGACACCTCCAGCGCCGCCGAGCTCGAGAGCCCCGACGCCAGCGGCACATCGCTCCACACGCTCAGGCTGAACCCTGGAATCCTGTGGCCCTCGCCAGCCAGAATCGACACCACTCCCATCGGGTAGTCGCTCCAGTGCTTGCTCCCCTTGGCGGGCAGCGCAGCCTCGTCAAACGTCGCCTCTTCGCCGTAATTCTCAGAGTAGATCGCGATTTTGCCATCCGTGCGCGGCGAAATCCCGGCCAGCGTGGCAAAGTTGATCGCCGCCGGCATCACAAAGCCCTCGGCATAGTCGGTGTGTTCCCCGATCAGGTTCACGCGACCCGGCCCTACAAAAATTGCCGGCTCCGCATGAAAGCGCTCACGATGCATGGAACGGAAAACTGCTGGATCGTGCATCTTCCTCAACCTCTTTTTGAATTCACTCCCTCAAACCACACCCCAAATGTTCGCCTATCCCCTGATCCCTTGTCTCGAATCACTGACCACTGTCGCATGACAACGTTTTCTTTTGGACATAAATAACACCCTCGCCGCGTTCTCACACTCCCACAACATCTCCGCACCCCGCGCCCAGACGATTCCAGATCTCGCCCATCCATGCCTCGTGCTCCGGCTTCATCAGCACCGAGCGCAGGCACGTCGCCCCGCCCCGCTCATGTTTCACTCGGCCCGGCGTCCCGAACCACGATCCCGGCAATTGTACTAGGGCCAGGTGCAGTCCCCGCCGGGCGCACGCATCGAACACCCTTCGCGCTTGCTCCGAAGCCTTCCGAAGGTCTGCTGCCTGCAATGCCCACACCACAATGTCCAGCTCCGGCGATCCCGCCGCAAGCGCCTCAAACCGGCCGTCCCCGCGCAGCCGCCGGTCCAGCTCGAGCGCCGCGCGTCGTCCTTTGGCCAGCCCCCGCGCAAACTCCCCGCCCGGCTTGAGCGGCAGCAGCCGTTGCGTCGCCCACAGCGCCACCGCCGCCGCTCCGGCGCGCGAGCACTCCAGGCTGATTTCGCCGAGGTGCAATTCCTTCGAGGTGAAGTAGGTATACGGCGAATCGTGCTTGTAAAACCGCCCCACCGCCAGTTCCCGAAACAGTACGCACCCGCACCCATACGGCTGCAACCCGTGCTTGTGCGGATCAACGATGATCGAATCCGCCTGCCCGATTGCCGAAAACGCGCGCCGCGCCGGCTCGTCCAGCGCATCCGCAATCAGTCGAAAGTACCCTCCATACGCCGCATCTACGTGCACGCGGAAGCCGTACCGCTCCTTCAGTTTCAGAATCTCGTCCAGCGGATCCACCGCGCCCATCGCCGTGGTGCCCAGCGTCGCCACCACTGTGCCCACGTCGCCTTTGCGCAGTTCCTCTTCCAGCGCCTCCAGCCTCATTCGACCGCGCTCATCCGCCGCTACGCTCGCAAACTCCAGCTTCAGCACGCCGCTGATCCGCTGGTGCGTGTAATGCGCGTGTTCCGAACCCACAATTCGCCGCCCGGGCGCCAGTTGCCCCGCCATCCACAGCGCCTCCAGGTTGGCGAAGGTACCGCTCGATGTCAGATGGCCCAAAAACTCGGTCCACCCGAAGATCCCGGCGATCTCCCGTACCGCCTCCACCTCCATCGCCGAGCTCGCCCGCCCGCCGTCCCTGGCATGATTGTTGGGATTGATCTTCATCGCCAGCGCGTAGGCCGCCCGCGCCACCGGATGCGGCGGTTTCAGCATCTGCCCGGCATAGAGAGGATGGAAATACGGATAGTTGTCGCCCAACCGGTGCGCCGTCGCCTCCAGCACTGCGGCCATCGCTTCGGCGCTCGCGTCCTCGTCCAGCTCCGCCTCATCCCCTGCGATCCCCAACGACGGGTTTTCGCCGTTGGCGTGGGTATCCGGCAGCGCCCCAAACTCCTCCTCCAGCGCCTCGGTGGCGCGAGCCAGCAATTCGGGTACGCAATCGTGCGGCATGGCGACTCCTCACCTTATCACAAGCCGGAATGCGCTGGTAAGAATTTAGTTTTCAAAGGGTTACGAGCCAGGAAATAGCGAGGCGAGATCAGGCGTACATTTCCTGCGCATGATTTTGACGGAAATGATAGAATATAGTCAGCGTTAGAACCGAACCGGGCGTGAGCAGTACTCGCCCAAAAGCAAGATTCTGCCAGTGTTCGCTCCGATTCATCCAGCGCAATTCAATCCAGGAAATACGAACAAGTATGGAACAAGGTACCGTGAAGTGGTTCAATGACGCGAAGGGCTTTGGCTTCATTTCGCGCCAGAACGGCGAAGATGTCTTCGTGCACTACTCTGCAATCAACTCGAGTGGTTTCAAGAGCTTGCAAGAAGGTCAAGCCGTGCAGTTCAACGTCGTAAAGGGACCCAAAGGCTGGCAGGCCGCAGACGTGCAGCCTCTCTAACCTGATTGGCCGGATTCCGGCAGAATCTTGTACGAAACTGGAAAGGGCTGGGGAGCAATCCTGAACGCACTCAGGACTGAGTCCCGGCCTTTTTGCGTTTTTCACGGCAAATTTCGAGACCTTAGCCCTCGCCACTTTGCGAGCCGTCACACTCGTCGATGGGCTAGCTCCGCTAACACCGCCAACTCCGCTCTCACTCGACTTCGCACCCTTCAAGCCTCTATCCTCAAAGGTTGGCCGCATTGTTTCGTTCCAGGGCCGCAGCGGAATACACCAAACATATGAGCAAGAACATGATCGACGTACACCTACCCGACGGAGCCATTTGCCAGGTGCCCTCTGGCACAACGCCTCTCGAAATCGCCAACTCCATCTCTCCGCGCCTCGCCGCGGCCTCAATCGCCGCCCGCCTCGCGCCCGTATCGGACGCAACGAGCGCCGTCCAAAACTCCACCCCCGACGGCCAGTCGGAGGCCGCCATGTACGCCGCCGAAGACTCGGCCGCATCGCGCCTCGTCGATCTATCCACGCCGCTCACCTCGGACACGCGCCTGGAACTCGTCACCGAAAGAGATCCCGACGCCCTCAAGATCCTGCGCCACTCCTCCGCGCACGTCCTCGCCACGGCCGTCCTCGAGCTCTTCCCCGAGACCAAGCTTGGCCACGGCCCCGCAACCGACTCCGGCTTCTTTTACGACTTCTACCGCGAAAAGCCCTTCACCCCCGAAGACCTCGCCGCCATCGAAGCCAAAATGGCTGAAGTCGTCGCCCGCAACGAGCCCTTTGTTCGTGAGTACGAGCCGCGCGAGCAGGCTCTCGCCGAATTCACCCGTGACGGCGACTTCATGAAGACCCACTTCGTGACGAAATTTACAGCGCCCGGCGACCAGGTCAGCTTCTACCGCAACGGCGCCTTCGTCGATTTCTGCCGCGGTCCGCACGTTCCATCCACCGGCCGCGTCAAAGCCTTCAAGGTCACCAGCCTTGCCGGCGCCTACTGGCTCGGCGACGAGAAAAATCCGCAGCTCCAGCGCATCTATGGCACCGCGTTCTTCTCAAAGAAAGAACTCGACGAGCACTTCTCCCACCTGGAAGAAGCCGCCCGCCGCGACCATCGCGTCTTAGGCAAACAATTAGACCTCTTCAGCATTCAGGAGCTCGCCGGCGCCGGCCTCATCTTCTGGCATCCCAAAGGCGCCATCATCCGCAAGGTCATGGAAGACTGGATGCGCGACGAGTGTCTCCGCCGCGGCTACCAGCTCGTCTACACGCCTCACGTTGCGCGTGTGAATCTTTGGCAAACCTCCGGCCACGAAGGCTTCTACGCGGCCAACATGTATACGCCCATGGAGCTTGACGATGCGCTCTATCGCCTCAAGCCCATGAACTGCCCCTTCCACATCCTCATCTACAAGAACTCGCCCAAGAGCTATCGCGATCTGCCCGCGCGCTACGCCGAGCTGGGCAATGTTTATCGCTATGAGCGCTCCGGAACCATGCACGGCCTGCTGCGCGTGCGCGGCTTCACGCAGGACGACGCCCACATCTTCTGCATGCCCTCGCAGATCGAAAGCGAAGTCGCGGCCTGCATCGACTTCGCCGAGGCCGTCTTGAAAACCTTTGGCTTCTCTGAGTTCAAGGTCGAGCTCTCAACCTGGGATCCGAACGACCGCGCCCACTACGCAGGCTCGAACGAAAACTGGGACCTCGCCATCCGCTCGCTCGACAACGTGCTCAAATCCAAAGGCATCGCCTACAAAACCATCCCCGGCGAAGCCGCTTTCTACGGACCCAAGATCGACGTCAAGCTCGTCGACGTGCTGGGCCGTCTCTGGCAGTTATCAACGGTACAATTTGACTTCAACCTTCCAGCGCGCTTTGAGCTCGAGTACGTGGGCGAAGACGGCGAGCGCCATCAGCCCGTCATGGTCCACCGCGCTCTCTTCGGCTCCGTCGAGCGTTTCTTCGGTGTCCTCATCGAGCACTACGCCGGCGCCTTCCCGCTCTGGCTCGCGCCCGTGCAGTTCGGTCTTGTCCCCATCAGCGAGAAGCACCTTTCTTATGCCGAAAAGCTCAACCAAAACTTAAAAGAAGCGGGCTTCCGCGTCGAAACCGACGCCCGCAACGAAAAAATGAACGCCAAAATTCGCGACTTCGCCAACCAGAAGACACCCTACATCCTCGTCTTCGGCGACAAGGAAGAGGCTACCGGCTCGGTCAGCGTCCGCACCCGCGGCAAAGGCGACCAGGGATCCATGCCGCTGGCCGAATTTATTGCCAAAGCCAAGGAGCTGGTCGCGACACAGTCAACGGAACTCTAGAGAACGCTCTAAACTGAACGGGCCGGGAATCGAGCGGAAGAGCGGTGTCCGAGTAGCCGACAACCCAATCGCGGCGTGTAAGCTGGCCTAGATGAAAGGAGGCACGATTTCAATGTGGCCCTTCAAGAAAAAGACATTAAGCCCGGATCGACTTCCCGTAGACGGTCCTTGGTCGATAGGAGAGGGGCAGCATAACGGTCGAGTCATGTTCGTGCGTTCGAATACCGGATACCGGGAGTTCGGGAGTGTACCGGGCTATGAACATCAGGTTGGTATCGCGGTGCCGTTGAAAAAAGCCGAAACGACAGGACTTCCGTCCCCTACAGAGGATGCGCTACTTGGCGAGGTCGAAGATGTCATCTGCAGTTCTTTGGAGGAGCACGCAGAGTCTCTCCTCGTGGCTGTCATCACAACGGGCGGAATGCGGGAGTTCGTCTTCTACACGCGTGAGCCGCAGCGCGTGCAGCGGCGGTTCGAACAGCTACGTAACCGAATTACGAGCCACGAGATACAACTAATGATTCAATCGGACAGAACTTGGCGGATCTACGCCCGACTGGGTTAGGCTAGGCGTTCTTGCACGGGCCGGGCCACGGAGGAGCTATGGCGTGTGACCGGCAACCCGGAAGTAACTCTTCGATTCGGCGACGTTTTGATTGCCAGCGAGTTTTGAACGCGAATGCGTTCTCAGCCGCAAATCCTCACGCGTTAATCGCCATCCCCTCCACCGCGCCGTACCCATCCAGCATCGCCTCGCTCAGCGTGGGGTGCGCGTGGATGGTGAACATCAGGTGCTCCACCGTGCCTTCGAGCTCCATCATCGCAACCGCCTCGGCAATCAGCTCCGTAGCCTGCGGCCCAATGATGTGCACGCCCAGAATCTCCCCGTACTTCGCGTCGGCCACCACCTTCACAAATCCGTCGTGGCTACCCACAATCGTCGCCTTTGAATTCCCCGCGAACGGAAACTTGCCCACCTTCACCGCGTAGCCCTTTTCCTTCGCCTGCGCTTCGGTCAGCCCTGCGCTGCCGATCTGCGGCTCCGTATAGGTGCAGCTCGGAATTCGATCCCGCCGCACCGAACGGTACTTCCGTCCCGCGATCTTGGCCATCGCCACCATGCCGCTCATCGCGCCCACGTGTGCCAGTTGCGGCAGCCCGGCCACAATGTCGCCAATCGCATACACGCCCGGCTCCGCTGTCTCCTGCGCCTCGCCAACCTTCACGAACCCGCGGTCGAGTTCGATCTTCGTTTTCTCCAACCCGATCCCGTTCGTCAGCGGCCCGCGCCCCACGGCCACCAATACTTTCTCAGCCTCTTTCACCTGAGCCTTACCGTTCGCATCCGTGTAGCTCACGCGAACGCCATTCGCCGTCTTCTCCACTTTCTCCACCTTCGCCCCGGTGTTCGTCTCGATGCCGCGCTTTCTGAACACCCGCGCCAGCTCCTTCGAAATCTCCTCGTCTTCCATCGGAACCATGCGCGGCAGGAATTCCAGAATCGTCACCTCGGCGCCAAAGCTGCGGAAGATCGACGCGAACTCCACACCCACCGCGCCCGCCCCGATCACGATGAGCGACTTCGGCGGCGCGCCCAGGCTCAGAATCTCGATGTTGGTCAGGATCGTGCCGTCCGCCTTCAATCCCGGCAGCAGTTTGGCCTCGGACCCCGTCGCCAGAATCACGTTCTTCGCCTTCACCTGGCTCTTTTGGCCGCCAGTGTCCACATCCACCGTGTGCACACCATCCTTCGCTCTGCCTGTCAGCCTTCCAAAACTAGAAAAAACGGCAATCTTATGCTTCTTCATCAGGAAATCGAGGCCCTTCACATGCTTGGTGATGATCGCGTTCTTACGCGCGAGCACCGCGGACCAATCGAGCGACCGCGCCTCGACCCCCTTGATGCCAAACTCCTCCGCTTCCTTCAGGTAGTCCCACAGCTCGGCGTTGAACAAAAGTGCTTTGGTCGGAATGCAGCCCACGTGCAGGCACGTCCCGCCCAGCTTCGGGCTCGCGTCGATGAGGGCCACCTTCAGCCCGTACTCCGCCCCGCGAATCGCCGCCGTATATCCTGCGGGCCCGCCGCCGATCACCGCCACGTCGTAAATCGTCTCTGGATTTGTCTCTGCCACTGGGAAGCTCCGTTCCGGCACTCGCCGCAGCGAGTACCGCATCTACACGCCTAGTCTAAATTGGATGCCGCAAAGCGACGTGCGCCTTTATTCGGCCATCGCCAACGCTCTCTTCACGAGGCCCACCGCCTCGCTCGCCGTCTCCGCCTCATCCCCGAACCCCTCGATCCAAAGCACCTCCGGCTCGCGACGGAACCACGTCATCTGCCGCTTCGCATAGTTCCGATGCCCCTGCTGGGCGGCCTTCACCGCCTCGTCCACGCTTAGCGTTCCCTCCAGCACGCCACGCGCCTGCCGATAGCCGAGCGAGTCCAGCGCCTTCACCGGCCCATAGCGCGCGACGAGGCCGCGCGTCTCCTCCACAAGGCCCGCGGCAAACATCGCCGCGCAGCGCCGGTTCAGCCGGTCATAAAGGCCTTCGCGAGGCGGGAGCGCGGCCCGCGGCGGGTTCAGCCCGATCCGCAGCAGCCGGAACCCGGCAAGCGGATCGCGCCCCATCGCTTCTGACATCGGCCTCCGCGCCGCCACGCAAACCTCAATCGCGCGAATCACCTTCGCCGTGTCATTCCCATGAATGCGCTCGGCCGTTGCCGCATCCAGCCTCCGCAGCAGCCGGTGCAGCCATGCGCTTCCATGCCGCTCCGCGCTCCGCCGCAACCGCGCCCGCAGATCCTCGCGCCGTGCCGGCCCGGCAAACAAACCCTCCGTCAGCGCGCGCAGATACAACCCCGTTCCACCGGTCACAATCGGCAGCCGTCCGCACCCGGCAACCTCGCGCAGCGCCGCCCGCGCCCGTCGGCTGTACTCGCCCGCGGTAAACGGCTCATCCGGCTCCGCCACATCGATCAGATGATGCGGCACGCGCGCCCGCTCCTCGCGCGTCGGCTTGGCCGTGCCCACCTCCATGCCGCAATACACGGCCACCGAATCGCAACTCACGATCTCGCCGCCAAACCGCTCGGCCAGCGCGAGCGAGAGCGCCGTCTTCCCGCTCCCTGTCGGCCCGAGGAGAATGACAACAAGCGGTTCAGTATTTGGCGAAGACAGCGTCAGCCGGGAGTCTCTGATCCCTGATCCCTGATCCCTGTTCCCTGCCCTTACCACCGCCACCACCCCGGCGGAAAGACCCACTTCGGATTGGTATGCAGCAGCCACCACAGGCAAATCGCCGCCGCCACGATCAGCAAGCCGAACACCTGGTTGCGCCGGAACACGCGCCGCTGTTCCGCGCGCCGCGCCTGTTCGGTCTCCTGTTCGTTGTACGGCTTGATGCGCGTCTCGACCATCCCGCCTCTCTCAAAGTCCCTCGATCCACAACACGGGCTTCAATGCCACACTCCCGGCATTGGCGCCGGATGCATCATCACGCTCACAAACGCAAACCCAACGCTCACCGCATTGGCGCCGAACAGAATCGAAAACCGGCGCAGCCCCAGCGGAATCCTGAAGCCCCATCGCACCACGCAGGCTTCAATCGCCGTTGTCACCGCAACTGCGATCACAAACGCCGCAAGCCAGTCGATCTGGAAAGTCATTCCGATCGGGATCAGCCTGTGAACGAGCTGCCCAGGCCCGTACTCCCATCCCATTCCCAGTGCCGGGATCAGGAAGATTCCAATCAGCGCGGACGTGGCATTCATCACCACATCCACCACGGCCGCTTTTTTCCACCTCAGCCCGAAGCCACCCAGCCACAGCGCCAGCCACTCCACAATGAGCCCGGCGACGATCGGCACAACGCTTAGCATGCGTTGTTCCAGCACCAACGCCGGCCAAACAAGGTCGGCAACCCCGTTCAGAGAATTCCACATAGAACTCATGCCCTCCCATTATCTACCGCATAGAACGCCGTACCAGTGCGAACTTGCACGAATTCGTCCCGGCAAACCGAACCCACACACGCAAGAGCTCTCCGCCCCGTTTGACTTCCCCCGCCTCCATTGCCGACCATGATTCTTCCGGCTCCCGATAGGCTGGAGGAAGGCTCTCTCCCATGAAAGTTCTCATCCTTGGTTCCGGCGGCCGCGAACATGCGTTGGCCTGGGCGGTGGCGCGCAGCCCGCGAGTGACCGAAATCGTTTGCTCGCCAGGCAATGGCGGCATGGCTCAAATCGCGCGCTGCGTCCCGGTCGATCTCAAAGACCTCGATGCCATGGTCGGCCTCGCCGAATCCGAGAAGCCCGACCTCACCATCGTCGGCCCCGAGCTGCCGCTCTCACTGGGCATCGTCGACGCGCTCCACGAGCGTGGCCTGCGCGTCTTCGGCCCCACGCGCGCCGCCGCCATGCTCGAATCCAGCAAGGGTTTCGCCAAGCGCTTCCTGCAGCGGCACAACATCCCCACGCCCAACTACGCCGTCTGCGTCTCCGCGGCCGAGGTAGAAAAGGCCATCGAGGTCTTCCATCCGCCCATCGTGGTCAAGGCCGACGGCCTGGCCGCGGGCAAGGGCGTTATCATGTGCGACTCGCGCCACACCGCCGCCGAGGCCGCCCAGGACCTGTTCTCGGGCGCGCTTCTCGGCACGCCCGAGCACCAGGTCGTCATCGAGGAGTTCCTCGAAGGCGACGAGATCAGCTTTCTTTGCTTGAGCGACGGCAAGCATGTCACGCCGCTCGTCCCCTCCCAGGATCACAAGCGCATAGGCGAGGGCGATACCGGACCCAACACAGGCGGCATGGGCGTCTACTCCACCGATACGCTGCTCGATCCCGCCATGTCCGACTGGATTCTGCGCCACGTTGCCGAGCCCACCATCCAAGGCATGGCGGAAGAGGAGACACCCTTCACTGGCGTGCTCTATTGCGGGCTCATGATGACCGCCCGCGGCCCCCAGGTGCTCGAGTTCAACGCCCGCTTCGGCGATCCCGAAACCCAGGCTATCCTGGTGCGCCTCGAAAGCGATCTGGTCGACGCAATCGAGGCCTGCATCGACGGTCGCCTCGCCGATACCACGCTCCGCTGGACCCCGGGCGCTTCAGCCTGTGTCGTGGCCAGTTCCGGCGGTTATCCGGGAAGCTACAAAACCGGCTTCCCCATCACCGGTCTTGGCGCCGCGGCCCAGGTTCCGGGCGTCGAAGTTTTTCATGCCGGTACGGCGCTTATGGGCGGCCAACTGCTCACCGCCGGCGGGCGTGTGCTCGGCGTAACCGCTGCCGCCGACTCGCTTCAGGAAGCTCTGGACCGTGCGTATCGGGTCATGGCGGAAATCTTTTTTGAGGGAATATACTACCGGCGCGACATCGGCCATCGCGCCCTGAAGGGAGGGGCGCGCGTATGAGCATTGGCATCACTCTGGAAGAACTGTTTTGACTGGGCGCCTCCTGAACAGCGCACCGTCTCCCGCCGGAAGATTGCAGCGCACGCGCTAACGCATTTCTCCCCCTGGTGTATAGGGGTTCAAAAACCGCAAAGTTGACGCGAACCCCAGCGAACGGCAACCTTGAAGAGAATTGGGCACTCTTGAGGATTGGGAGAAATGCCTTATTCCACAGCCAGCGCCATTGGGCGCAACTGCGGCACTGGCGCGTAACGCGTGTTTCCCCTCGAAATTCCGGGGCGGCCTGCTCTTCAGTCCTGCGCCGGGCTAGGCGCAGGTTGAGGCTTTGCCGGTTGCTTTTGAAAGCACGTACGGCACAGCACCGGCCTGCCCTGGGTCGGCTTAAACGGGACGGTTGTCTCCGCGCCGCACTCCGAGCAGTTCGTACGCGTCTCGGGGCGAGCACGCTGCGTTCCCCGGGTACGCCTTGCCTTGCATTGCTTGCAGTGCTTGGGATCGTTTATGAACTGTTTGTCGTGGAAGAAGACCTGCTCGCCCGCTGTGAAAACAAACTCGGCGCCGCAGTCAACGCACTTAAGCACTCGATCGGTGAATTCCATGGCCGGCTTCCCACAGGGTCCCGCCCCGAAATCGGCCATGGCTCGAAACGAACTTGCCGGTTCCGGTGCCCTGTTCTCGTTCGTGTTGCACCACAAGGGCCCGGTCCGCGCGAAAAAATTGAGCGGGATCAATATCCTTGCCCGGTCAAGCCGGGCAACCTGAAACGCCTCACGCCCATCGCGTGCGGCGTGATTTCGCGACTCTCAAGTTTCTTGGGGGCTGCGGAATCGATCCGGTTGGTTTCAGCGCTGGGGACGAGCCAATCGGACGCCGCGAATGGGATCGGCAGAAACTGGAGAAGCGCTACAGTCACTTGCGCCGCCGCGCCTGCTGTTCCGAACCTCTCTGAGGCGTTTCGCGGCCTTCGCCATCGTGCAACGAAGGCCGCCGGAACAGAGCTTCTCGCGGCGGGTTATCGAATCAATCCTGCTCTTTGCGAGCCTTCTTACGGTTCCGCTTGCGCGCCAGGGCTGCCTTGACGCGGCGCTTCTCGCCGGGCTTCAGGTAGTAGGAGTGACGCTTTACTTCCTTGATGATGTCCTCCTGCTGTACCTTCCGCTTGAACCGGCGCAGAGCGTTTTCCAGCGGTTCGCCTTCCTGAACGCGAACCTCCGCCAAAGGTCTCCACCTCCAAACCTGCCTGTTAGGCTCCTAAGTATCATACCCGAGTTTTGAACCGGCAGCCAACTCGATATTCTCCATGAGGTTCCACAAACCGGGCTTCGTCACGGCGTCCATCTCCGCAGCGGCATTGAGCGTTGCCGATCCGATCGAAGGCTCGCCAGGTCCGGTAAACTCTTATCGGAGGTTGCCCCAGAGGTCTATGATCCGAACCTATCAGGGCCATTCGCCCCAAATCCCGGCCAGTTGCTACGCCGATCCCTCCGCGCAAATCCTCGGCGACGTGGTGCTGGGCGAGCGCTCCTCCGTGTGGATGAACGCCGTTCTGCGCGGCGACGTCAACTCCATCCGCGTTGGCTCCTGCTCCAATGTGCAGGATTGCGCCGTCCTCCACGGTCAGCGCAACCTCTATCCCGTCATCGTGGGTGACTGGGTGACCATCGGCCATAATGCCACCGTCCACGGCTGCGTGGTCGAAGACATGTGCGTCATCGGCATGGGAGCCACCGTCCTGAACAACGCCCGCATCGGCGAGGGCTGCATCGTTGCCGCCGGCTCCGTCGTTCCCGAGCATACCGTGGTTCCTCCGCGCACGCTCTGGGCCGGCGTTCCCGCCAAGCTGCGCCGCGAACTTACCGATAAGGACCGCGAACTCATCCGCGAATACGCGCAGAACTACCTCGATTACGTTGAAATCTATCTACGTGACCAGATTTAGGCGCGGGACGTGACCATTTTTTGAGATGGTTTCACGGTAGCCTGTGCCCGCGCGGGTGTCAAGGAAAATGCGCGTGACCGGGTTGTGACCAAAAGGCGTGACCGGGCGCGGTCACGCGTGTGGGCACAACGGGCCGGACTCCACGTGTCAGCAGTGGAAAGGGGAAGTCTCGATCCGCCCCGGCCAGCGGCCGCTGGCCGGGGGTGGGGGGTTTTTCCCGCGCGGGATCCCGCGCGCGGTTTTCTGCGGCCCCGGCTACACACCGGGGCCGAGCCACGACGCCGCGCACCGCACCGAGCAGAAGTGCTGTCTGCGGTTGAAGAACGAGGCCATGACCACGACCACGATGTGCAACGGCTGACAGGCCTTGCGGCACACCGCGCACCGGAACGAGAAGCTGTTGCTGCTGCTGCTTTTCATCTGCATACCCTCCATGTCAGGGCCAGTGCCGGGAAGTCAAGGGCGGAGCGCCAGCGGAGTGGCCGCAGGCCACGCGCAGCGCCCTTGACCCCGGCGCACACTGGCCCGGTGGAGGGTTGCAGCCACCGTCTTTGCTGTTGCTCTTGCTTTTGCTTTTCGGCCCGGTGTGGGCTTGCCCGCGCCCACCGCCAGCCGCGTGGGGTCCCCGCGTAAGCGGGGCGCAACGCGGCGCAGCGGCGCGACGGGGGCGCAAGGCCGAGCGAAGCGATGCCCCGGAGCGTAGCGCAGGGGTTGCCGCAGCGGGGCCGGAGCGCACCGGGTGTGGCGGCGGAGTGAGCGCGGCCCATGGGGACGCGCGGATTTCGCCTTCGCTTTCGCTTCGGGCTTTGCTTGGCTTCGAACTCGGACGCCGCGCGGCGTGGACCGGCCCCGAGCATCCACGCGCAGGGGCCGCAGCCCGCCGCGCGACGGAGCCGGGACCAGACCTGATGCGCCGCAGCACGGCGAACGACGCAGGCTTTATTGCGGCGGAGACGTTGCACGCGGCGCGTACCGCTTGCAGGTGTCGGGCGTCACTGTTGCCGATGGTTGATCCTCGAGCTGCGCTTCGGGCTCAGCTGCGCTGGCCGTGGGTTGGGTTGCGGCGCAAGGGGCCGGACGCGAGGGGCGCGAAGGTGAGAGCGCGTAGCGAACCGTCCCCGAGCGGACGGCGGAAACATTGTCCCCTGACTCACAGCAGGTCGAGGCGGTCCATCACTGCTGCCAGCCGCTGTCGTGCCTCACGCAGTTTGTAGATCGCTGCCCGCACGCTCATCCCTGCCAGCGCTGCCGTCTCTTCGCGGCTCCGGCCGTCGCCGTACGTCAGCACCAGCAGCGTCCGCTCTTCGTTGCTCAGATGCGACAGCGCCCGCTCGATGTCTATCACCCGCACCAGCCGCGCGTCGAAGCACGTGGCCCGCCTCGCGATCCAGCCCTGCCGTTTGTACGTGCCGATCCGTCCGGACCGGAGCGCGACTCGGTCCCGCGCCCACTCGTGCAGGCGCACCAGCACCAGAGTTTCTTGGATGGGGAGCATTACGGAAGGGTACCACGGCTTGTGGTGGCGCGGAGCGCCACCACAAGGGGTGGGGTTACGTGGCCTTCGTTCTCCGGCTTGGGTTGACTAGGCCATCCTCTGTGCATTCGGGTTCTATTGCTTCCTGTCGTCTGGCCTCAACACAGATCTTCGAGCACCAGACGCCGAACGCTGGATGCCACGGATGCAACACGCCACATCCGGGGCAGACTGCGCTTTCCGGTTTCTTCATGCTGCCTTCGCTCTCCGGCCGGCCGGTTGCCGTTGCGGCGGCTGCGCAGCAGCCGCCGCGCCTTCGCGCCGGTTCCACTCTCCGGTTGCGTTCTTCATCGGGCTTTTCATCGGCGGTCCGCTGGCGCCGCAGCGCAGGCACCGGATCATGTTCCTGTCGGCCGACATGCGGAGGACTAGTTTCTCCCCGCAGAATGGGCATGGTTCGAGCTTCATGCTGCCTTCGCTTTCTGGCGGGCCGTCCGCCGCNNCGCGGGCTTTTGCTCCCTAAGCAGCGACAGCGCGACCTGCGCCGCGTAGAGCATCTGACTGCCGTCGCGCCCCGAGAACACTTTGAGGTTGATGCCCTGGGCCACGCAGGCGATGTAGGCCAGCACGGCCCCGCGGCTGTCCATGACCGGCATCGCCAGCTTGTAGGCCATCATGGCCCGCTTCTTCCGCTCCCACCCGCTGCAGCCTTCCTGCTCTGCGCGGTCAGCTTCTTCGCTGAACGCGCGGATGCAGGTCCTGACCGTCTCTCGCGTGGTGGCGCTGGCTACCTTCGGGAATGACTTCATGGCCTCTGCCACCGTGATTGCTTTTTCCACCTCCGTCATCCGTTTGTTCCGTCCTTTCTTGCTGGCTTGGCGTGGACCTGCTCGATGTCCTCGGCGTCCAGATCGAGGCCGGCATTGCCGAGGTACCAGAACGTGTGCCACGGGTTTGAGTGGGCCAGGAGCCGCTGGACCTTGCGAATGTCCTTGGTCGACTGGTAGAGCTCACGGGCGGCGGTGCGGCGCAGGTCGTGGAACGACCACGCGCCGCGCCGCAACCCTGCCGCCTGCTGCGTGTCGCGCAGGGCCCGATGAAGACTGGCATACTCGTACGTCTTCCGTTCCCCGGTGTGGTACTGCGCCAGCAGCGGTTCTAGCGCGTCCCGTGCGCCTGCGGCGCACCAGAGCAGCTTTTCGTACAGGCGCTTCGTCATGGGCAGCGTGTAGCTGGCATGGCGTTTGGTCCGGCCCGTGATCTGGCGGCGGTTGAAGTCGCAATTGGACACCGAGAATTGCAGGATGGTCCCGATGCGCAGCGCGGCCTCTCTGGCCAGCAACATGGCTAGCTGGACTGCGGGCCGCGCTGCGCGATATGCCTGCTCAAAATCGACGTCAGGCACGACTCGTTCTTTGGGCCTGACGGCGGGGACGGTCGGGATTCCAGCGGCGCACCCGGTGGGTGCGCCGATGGTTCGGAGCAGTCCCCGGAGTTTGCTGTGGGCGGATCGCCGCGTCGATGGGACGTGGCCTCTCCACTCGGCGCAGACGCGGGCAATGTGATGAGGTTGGATTGCGCTGGTGGGCAGGTGCCCGGCGTGCTTGATGAGGGCGAGTTTGATTTGCGGGCGGTAGCCCTGGGCCTTGCGGATTGCTTCTGCCGCCGCCTCAGTTTCCTTGCTGCCGCCCGCGCCTGAGGGTTTGGGCGCAGAGCGGCCTCGGCCGTGGTTGCTTCCTCTTGCGTTGGATAATTGCGTCGGATTCGGGTGCCGTCCGTCAGTCTGAGATCGACCTGCCAGCTGGCCCCGCGTTTGCGTACGGGCATTTTCGTGACCTTTCTTGGCCCTGCCGCGTGCCCGTTACCTCGATTACGTTGACATCTACCTCGGTAACCCGCCGCGAGCGCTCTGATCCACGCGGTCACCGGTATTCGTCCGCATCGGCAAAATCGTTGACCGGCGCCCCGGCGCTGTGCTATCCAGTGCGTATTCCCCCTCCCCGCACGAGACCAGTTCTCGAACCACGAAAACCCGCCACAGGAGAAGGCAACATGCCCAATCACCGCCGCTTTCCCTTGATCGTGCTCGCCGTCGGCGTGCTGTTTGCCGCCGCATTCGCCAACGTCGCCTGCCGGTCCTCCGCGAAATCTTCGCTTGCCCAAGCCACGGGCTCTGCGGCCGCAGCGCCCGCATGGACAACATTCCAGGACCCGTACGAAAAAGCCTTCACCGCCGAAGTTCCCCAAGGTTGGACCGTTAAAGGCGGCCTCTTCCGCATGGGATTCTCCGACGAGCGCCCGATGATCGACCTCACCTCGCCCGATGGCCGCGTCCAGGTTCGTCTGGGCGACGTCGCCATTCCCGCTTACACTGTCCCCTCGTCTCTCCACCCGCAAGAAGGCCAAACCGTCGATCTCGGCGCCCAGGCCCAGTTAGTCGTCGCCAGGTATCGCACCGGGCCTGAATTCGCGGTCCTCTACGCGCACGTTCGCTTTTACAAAATTTGCGCCAACCCCTCGGCCGACACCGCCGACATGAACTTCACTGTTCCCGACTACATTCCGGATACATCTGGCGGCGCCCAATCCTCATCTACGTCCTCCACTGGCCGCATCGCCTACACATGCGGTTCCGGCGCCAGCCGGAACATCGCCTTCGCGGCGGTTCGCACAACGCTTGCCGGCGGCATCTGGACGGCGCCCACCCTGGGCAGTTTCCTTGCTCCGTCCGATCAGCTTGCTCTTGCGCGTTCGGTTTTACTGCATTGTGCGCAAACCTTCCGCCTCAGTCCCGATTGGATCAACTATCAAAAGCAGATGGATGCTTATGCGCTGCAATACCAGCAGGCCCGCCAGCAAAGCCGCCTGCAGCAGCTTGCGCAACAGGTGCAGCAGTTTGAAGCGCAGATGCAGGCCATGCGCGACCAGGTGAATGCTTTTGAAAACCGGATGAGCGCGCAGGCCTCTCAAGTGCAAAGCTTCGATAATGCGCTCGTCGGCGTCACGCCCACGGTTGACCCGCTTACCGGTGAGTCGAGTAACGTCTGGACCGGCTCGCAAAGCGGCTATTGGGCCGACGGGACGGGCAACGTGGTCAATTCGGCCACGGCCCCAGCGGGAGGCGGCTGGCATCAGCTCCAGGTCACCTCGCCGTGATCGTTATTTCGTTGACATTCACAATCGTGAAATAGTCGTATAGGGAGCAGCCCGGTCCATCCGGTCTCCTATTCGACGACTCATGCAGGAAAAATTTCCGGTTTTCCGCCCCAAGCGTTTCTGCCGCTGCGCCGTGCTCTTTCTAGCCGCCGCTACCCTGGCCTTCGGTTTCCGCATTGTTGCTGCGGCGCAGGCGCCCGGGAGTGCCGCAGCATTGCCGGCCGGCAGCGCTTCGCTTCCCGATGCGCCGGCAGCGCACCTGTCCTCCATCGGCGACGTGACTATTCGCAACACGCCGTGCAACTTTCTTCGCGATCAGGCCGCCATCTGGACCAGTCCCGTCCGGCTTCGCCCGCGCGATATCGAGTGGCTCGCTCCCCTCGCACTGGCAACCGGAGCCGCAATCGCCACCGATCACAGGGCCATGACGCAGGTGGTTTCGCAAAACACCGGCTTCAACAACGCCAGCATCAACGCCTCCAATGCGCTCATTGGCGCGTGGATCGCCGCTCCCGTCGCCGTCTACGGCTACGGCCATTTCGGCAACAATGAGCACGCGCGCGAAGCCGGTATTCTCAGCGCGGAGTCAATGCTGGACAGCGTGATCGTGGAGCAGGGAATGAAGCTGATTTTCTGGCGCGAGCGGCCCGGCGTGGACAGCTCGCGCGGGCGGTTCTTCCAGTCAAGCGTCGGAGTCGACTCTTCCTTCCCCTCCTCGCACAGCCTCATCGCCTGGTCGGCTGCGTCCGCGCTGGCTGGCGAAACCTCTTCACACTGGGTCCAATTTGCACTTTATTCGGGAGCCGCTGGTGTCAGCCTCACGCGCGTGATGGGCCAGGAGCACTTCCCCTCCGACGTGCTGGTGGGCAGCGCTACGGGATGGCTCATCGGCCACTACGTCGTTCGCCGCCATCACCGTGGCGCAAGGGAAGGCCAGCGCACGAAAATCATCTTCCCTGAAGTCCGTTGAAAACTTGGCTGCCTCATACCGCACGAAGTTTAACACCAAAAATGAAAGAGCCGCTCATCACTGAGCGGCTCTCCATTGCGCATCTCCAGTCGCCGGACCCTCTCCGGCCACCGGCCACTGTTTTAGCAGTTCAGCACATCCTGCAGCTTGCCCAGCATACGGTGCAGGTCCTTGTCGGTGCGGCGCTGCTCGTCGATCTTGCCGATGGAGTGCATCACCGTGGTGTGATGCTTGTTGCCGAACTGGCGGCCGATCTCAGGCAGGCTGGCTTCGGTCATCTGCTTGGCCAGGTACATTGCGATCTGCCGTGGCACCACCACGTTGCGCGAATTATTCTTCTGCTTCAGGTCGCTGACCCGCATGCCGAAGCTCTCGGCCACGGCGCGCTGAATCGCTTCGATGGTGATTTTGCGGACCTGCATATCGATGAACTGCTT
>PMYE01000002.1 GCA_003171315.1 Acidobacteriaceae bacterium | reverse complement strand
GTTGTGCACCTTGCCGGTCTTGCCATCGCTGCCGCCGCGTACCTGCTCGGGTCCATCCCCACGGGATACCTGCTCGTCCGCCTTTTCCGCCGTCAGGACATTCGCTCCATAGGCAGCGGCAATATCGGCGCCACCAACGTCCTGCGCTTCGGAGGCAAAGCTCTGGGCGCCGCCACCTTTGTCCTGGATGTCCTCAAGGGCTCCGCCTCGGTCTGGCTCGGCGGCGTGCTCGGCGCGCTCCTCGTGCCCGCCGTTCCATTGCGCTCCGCCCAGGCCATCGCGGCTCTCTGCGCCGTACTCGGCCATATGTTCCCCGTCTGGCTCAGGTTTCGCGGCGGCAAGGGCGTGGCCACCGGCTTTGGTGTTTTTCTCGTCGCCGCCCCCTCGGCCGCTCTGGCTGCCATCGGCGTCTTTGCCATCCTGTTCGCCCTTACCCGCTACGTCTCGATATCGTCCATCGTCGGCGCAGCCAGCTTTCCCGTCTTCGCCTGGTTCCTTGTCGCTGGGCCGCGCCCGCCCTTCTTTTTCGCCGTCCAATGCATGGTTGCCCTGCTCATCGTTGCCCGGCACCACCAGAACATCCGTCGCCTGCTCACCGGCACGGAATCCCGATTCGGAGCAAAAAAGCCCGCATGAGCCGCATCGCCATCTTAGGTTCCGGCGCCTGGGGAACGGCCATCGCTCTCTCCCTCCACCGCCGCGGCGCCCACCGGATCGCTCTCTGGGCCCACACCCCCGAGCTCGCCCGCCAGATCCTCGACGCCGGCCAAAACGCGCAGTTCCTTCCCGGCTTTCCCATCCCTTCCGCGATCGCCGTCACCGCCGGCTTTGAAGCCATCACCGCCGCCGATATTCTGGTCTCCGCCATCCCCTCGGAGTTCCTGCGGCCCACCCTCCTTCGCATCCGCGCGCATCTGCGCAACGGCCAATTCGTCGTGAGCGCAACCAAGGGTATCGAGGACCGCACCTTCCTCCGCATGACCGAGGTCATCGCCGACTGCCTCGGTCAACAGCAGTCGTCGCGTCAGGGCACGACGCGGCGCCCTCTGGACCTCGTGCCCCAACCGCAGCAAAAAGGTTCGGGGGACTTAGCGCCTGAATCACCCCCCCCTGATCCCTGTTCCCTGATCCCTGTTCCCTGTCTTCCTCCCATCGGCGCGCTCTCCGGTCCCAGTTTCGCTCTCGAAGTCGCCCAGGGCCAGCCCACCGCTGTCACCGTGGCCTTCTGTGACCCGCAAATCGCCGCTCTCATCCAGCAGGAGTTCTCCTCCGAATCCCTCCGCCTCTACACCTCCACTGACGTCATCGGCGTCGAGCTCGGCGGCGCGCTCAAAAACGTCATCGCCATCGCGGCCGGCATCGCCGTGGGCGTGGGCCTGGGCTCTAACTCCGCCGCCGCGCTCATCACCCGCGGCATCGCCGAGATCACGCGCCTCGCCGTGGCCTGCGGCGCGCGCCGCGAAACCCTCGCCGGCCTCTCCGGCGTGGGCGACCTGGTACTCACCTGTACCGGCTCGCTCAGCCGCAACCGCACCGTCGGAGAACAACTCGGCCAGGGCCGCAAACTGCCTGAAATCCTCGATTCGCTCGGCGGCAAGGTGGCGGAAGGCGTCCTCACCACCCGCGCCGCTCTCGGCCTCGCCCGCAAACATGGCGTCGAGATGCCCATCGCCGAGCAAATGGAACTCATCCTCAACCAAGCCAAAGACCCCCGCGAAGCCATCCGCGACCTCATGCTCCGCCCCGGCAAAGAAGAGCAATAGCGCCCTATCTCTGAAGTTCGCATCAAAACCGGGTGTCATCCTGAGCGGAGTTTGCCGCGTATTTTGTGGCAAACTCAGTCGAAGGATCTGCGGTTGTTCTTCAACGATCCTCGGATCCACCACGGACC
Source organism: Acidobacteriaceae bacterium (assembly GCA_003171315.1). Classification (GTDB taxonomy): domain Bacteria; phylum Acidobacteriota; class Terriglobia; order Terriglobales; family Acidobacteriaceae; genus Telmatobacter. The sequence continues at coordinate 2,160 of PMYE01000002.1, read as the reverse complement.
CCAGCGAAGGGCACGGCCTTCATCCCGTACGAAACCCAATCATCCCACTCCCTGAAAAATAACCAACGCGACGAAGCCGCGCTTAACTCCCGCCCCCACGCCTGCGCAGGCCATCTAACCGTCTCCTCTGTTCTCTGTTCTCTGTTCCCTGTTCCCTGTTCTCCGCGTAGGGGCTGGAAAATGAGAGACACTGGGGCGTTTACGGGGACTGATCTTGCCCGCCGGACCAAAACGGTCGATTTTGGGTGTGGGGGGGGAGGCGGAATCTCCAAGCGACGCCGTGCTGCCGGCTTTACACTCCTTGGCGGGCGATTGCTTAACCAGTTACTGAGGGTTTGGCGACCCATCCAGGAGTTATCCAATAGACGGCTCGAGGATCGATCAGGGGTATCCACGCCCGGCAGGAGACAATGAGCAACCGGAACGTTGTAACCGGAAGTACGAAATTCAACCGCCCAGGAAATGCCACAGGGCGGCTCTGGTCGAAGACCAATGCACCTCGCCACGGTTCAATTGGCGATGAGAAGTTATTCCACTTGTCCCCCCGCCGGTTTGCCTTGGTGCTGTTGAGCCGCAGCCATCCCCAATGCAGCATGCACACTTAGCAGTGTGGCATTCAAACCGCTCGCTGCTGCGGCGTCCGTCCCGTGTGAGGAGCTGCCGGTGCCAGGCGCTGCCTTGCGGAGTCGCTCGCCGGGGGTGCTAAGCTCGGCCATCGGCGGAGCTTCGCGCGGCGGTCTGAAGCGGCCCTCGATTGCCCATGCGGCAACCAGGCTGCCGACGGCGATGGGACTCACGAACGCAAGCGGCACCACGTACTTCTTTGACTTGACCACGGCTTCGGCAATGCCGTCGGCATGATGGCTGCGCCGGATGGTGCCCGGCACCTGCGGCACGATAAAGGTGGTCATGTGCAGTTCCGGATGGCGCCGCCCGTAGCGCTGGATGGATTTGGCCACCTGTTTGGGCGTGGTCATGCCGATGTCCGCGACCCAGTTGCGATGCACTGCGTGCGGGTAGTAGAAGTCCAGCACGGCGCGGGCAAAGTCGGCGCAGTTGCGGAACAGCAGATTGAAGTGCGAATGGTTGGTGTGGCCGTTCCACGCGGCGATGAAGGCGTCATCCTGTGCCGGGGTGGAGTCTAGCTCGAAGCCGTATATCTTCCGGTCATACGCTGCGCCGACCAGCATGTACCATTCACCCGGCGGGACGGCCCCCGCCGATTCAGCGACGCCGGATTTATACTCCACCGGTTTGGTCCCGGCCATACTGGGCTCAACGAATCGAGCGGCCTCGCCTTCAGACGCGGGGGTTGCGGTCCTAGAGGACGGCGGCTCGACAACGGGCACGGGGACATCTGGCGCAAGCGCCTCAAGATTCCGGCGGCGCCATCTATCGCGCAGCGTGGCTTCGATCGGCATGCTGGCCTGTGCGGGCACGTCGGCGAGCGAGTCAACGGCGTACAGATACGGGATAAGCGGGATGGCGAGCCAATCATATCCGCCGATATAGTGATAGCGGCCGATGACCACGCCCATTTCGCCGGGCGCGCAGCGGCGCANNCTGCAGGGGAGAATCCGCACAGACGCGCGAGAGATACACGACGGCGTGGCCAGTGGGATTCATGCTGCCCAGGCGGCCGTAGGGCTCCTCCAGCAGCAAGGCCACCTGCGCCTGGGTGCAGAGAGCAGTGAAGAAAGTCCAGAAGAAAATGACAAGAGCGCGGGTTGCCCACCCGGCAAACGTGTGCCGTTTCGAAAGCTTCGATGGTCGGGCAGCGCCATGGGGCGGGTGTGGCATTCAGCGGCTTCCTTATCAAGGATAAGGCGGTTGTCGCTATCGCCTCTGAGCAATTTTGACCTTTATCCAACGGAATCGGCGGCGGCGAAAAACGAAATATGCGGAGTAGAAAGCAACCGGGGGACTGTGAGAGCATTTTCGATTCGCATGTTGCCATTGCCGCAGTGTGCAAGGCGGCCTTTTCTTGAGGAAAAAGCCACTCGTTGGAACGAGTGACCGCCTATGCGTCAGACCACTTGTGTACTACCCAAGACGGTTGCGGCGCGGTGGCCGTCCTGGGTATCGCGACAGTGTTGGTTGCGGTACTTCACCGTCCAAGGCGGCTGTATTCACTCCAGGCAGAATCTTGCAGCCAATACT
>PMYE01000084.1 GCA_003171315.1 Acidobacteriaceae bacterium | reverse complement strand
ACCATGGCCTACATCGTGCTGGTGAACCCGGCGGTGCTGGCCGATGCCGGATTGCCGCTGCCCGCGGTGACGGTGGCCACCTGCCTCTCGGCGGCCTTTGGTTCCATCCTGATGGGCGTCATCGCGCGGTATCCCCTTGCGCTGGCGCCGGGCATGGGCCTGAACGCCTACTTCACCTACACCGTCTGCCTGAAAATGCACGTGCCCTGGCAGACGGCGCTGGGAGCGGTATTTCTTTCCGGCGTCATTTTTCTGGCCATCACCCTGGCCGGCCTCCAGCGGGTGATCCTGCGCGCGATTCCTCATCAGCTTTACGCCGCTGTCGCCGGCGGCATTGGCCTCTTCATCGCGTTCATCGGCTTACAGCACGCGGGACTCGTGGTGCGCGATCCGAACACATTGGTCGGCATGGGCAGCATCCGCAACCCGACTGCGTATCTCACCCTTCTGGGCCTGATTCTGATGGTCGCCCTCGAAATCAGAAAGGTGAAGGGCTCCATTCTCATCGGCGTGCTCACCGTCACCGGAATTGCCTGGGCGTTCGGGATGACCCACTGGACACCGGCCGCGGGCGGCATGGGCGCGCTGACCCAGACGGCATTCAAGCTGAACATCGCGGGCGCATTGAACAAGGGCCTGCTCGAGATCATCTTCGTTTTCTTCTTTGTGGATTTGTTCGACAACCTGGGCACGCTGGTGGCTGTGACCAAGCGCGCCGGGCTGATCGGCGCGGACCACTCCATTCCCCGGCTGAACCGGATTCTGATGGCCGATGCCGCAGCGAGCATCTTTGGCTCGCTGACCGGAACCTCCACCGTGACCAGCTACGTGGAGTCCACGGCGGGCGTGGCCGCCGGCGGACGGTCGGGCGTGACGGCGATCGTGACGGGGCTGCTGTTTCTGGGAGCCATCGTCGCCGCGCCATTCGCCGGCATTGTGCCCCAGGCGGCGACTGCGCCCGCGCTCATCCTGGTGGGCTCGCTCATGCTGGCCACCATCACGGAGATTCACTGGCACGATCCGCTGGTCGCTGTTCCCGCGTTCCTGACGCTGGTTCTGATTCCGCTCACCTATTCCATCGCCAACGGGCTTGGCTTCGGCGTGATCTCCTGGGCGGTTCTGCACCTGTTCGCGGGGAAGGTCCGGCGGCAGGACTGGCTGCTTTACGTCCTCGCCGCGCTCTTTCTCGCCCGGTTCATTTATCTCGGCGCGAATTAGAGTCTGCTACTATGATGCTCGTCCCTCAGAGCGGAGCCACCATGCACTGGTATGACTATCTGGCGTATTTCTTCGGCGGAGCCTTTCTGGCCAATTCCCTGCCCCACCTCATCAACGGGCTCTCGGGGCGCGCGTTCCAGACCCCGTTTGCCAAGCCGCCGGGGAAAGGCCTGTCGTCATCGACGGTGAATGTTCTGTGGGGCTTCTTCAACCTCGCCGTTGCCTACGTGCTCGTCGTTTGCGTGGGCAACTTCAGCCTGCACAACACCTGGCAAGCGGTCGCCCTTGGCGCGGGCATATTGGTCATGTCGCTCAATCTTGCCCGCGTCTTCGGGCGTTTCCACGGCGGATTGTAGGACCTGTCTACGTTTCCGCTTATGCCTGCCGGCGGTAATCTCAACCCATGTCGCACGAAAGTCGTAAACTCATCTCATTCGTTCCCTGTAGTATGAGTGGGAGGTTCGTGCCACCTACGAAGAAACGGACCATGAGGGCGAATGGGAACCCGCGGATGGAGAAATCGCGGCAGATGAATCTGCCCCGGTTCGCCATTGTGGTTCCTGTTTCACTGGCGCTGGCGTTTGGGTTCTCAGCCTGCGAGAACGTGGCCACCTACACGCAGCCGAGCCTGGTCCGCTTCATCGACGCTTCATACATGGCCCCGGCCGCGGATGTAGCCGTCGAAGGCGAGCTTCTGGCCGCCAACGTCGGCGCGGGAGCCATTACGTCTTACGGCACCGTGCCCGCCGACAGCGCCGCACTCATCGAGATCACCGCCGCGACCGGGGGCACGCCGCTGGTGGCCACCAATGGCACGCTGTTGCCTGGCCGGCAGAACTCGGTCTTTCTGACCGACAACGCGAGCGCTACGAACGGTTACACGGCGGCGGTTCTCGCGGACCAGGCGTTGCCGGCAGCAAGCGGCCACTCCGCCTTCCGCTTCCTCAACCAGGCGCCCAAGACCGGCGCGGTGGATATTTATATGGTCCCTGCGGGAACGACTCTGGCCAACTCCACTCCGCTGGTTACCGATCTCGCCGTGGGTGGCGCCGCTGGATACACCAGCTTCACCTCGCAGACGGTCACCATGGTGATCACGCCCACCGGCAAGACCACGCCGCAGTACACCTCCTCGGCCATGGCTCTCACCGGCGGCGAGGTGCGTACCGTACTCATTATGGACACCCAGTTGACCCGCAATCCGCCCGTCCAGGTGACAGTGGCCGACGACGCCGGCCCGGCCGGCTAATCCGCCGATTCCCATCCCAGAGTGAAGTTACAATTCGGAACTGCCCGCCGAACTTCCTGCCACGATCACAGTCGGACCGACCACCGCGCGCGTATACTTTTCGGCAAGGTCAACCGCAGAAAGCCATGGATCCGTCGTCGTTCTTCATCTCGAGTTCCCTGCAAAACGCGGCCGTGTTCACCGTTGTGCTGGCCTTCGCCGGCTACCTGGTCACGTTTTGGATCAACCGCATGATGGCGCGACGCGCCGACCGGTTGCGCCTGGTGAACCAGCGCCTGAACGAGTTCTACGGCCCGCTCTATGTGGCCACGGTGGCGGGCAACATAGCCTATAACTCGCTCCTCAACAAGCAGGGCAAGACCCAGTGCCATCCCATCCGCGACGAGGATTTGAAGGAGTGGGTGCTGTGGATGACCACCATCTTCATGCCCCTTAACGACGTTCGCGAGAAGATCATCATCGAGAACGCCCACCTGATCGTCGAGGAGCAGATGCCGCAATGCCTGCTCGACTTTGTCACTCACGTGGTGGGCTACAAAGCGATGCTCTCCAAGTGGGCGGAGGGCGACTACTCGGAGCGCCGCTCGATGATTGGCTGGCCGCCGGAGTTCGACATCTACGTCGAGCACTCCTACAAGGCCCTCAAAGCCGAGCAGACGCGCCTGCTGCACAACGCATTGTGGAGGCTCTGGCGCCGCTTCGCCGGGCGCAAGATCCGGTAAGATCGCCCGGCGCCGGATTCCATGGCCTCGCTACTCCGCCGTCAGCGTCGGGTTCAGCGACGTCACGCGCGCCACGGCCTTGGTCAGTCTCGCCTCGTGCGGCCGCGCACCCTTCCTCTCCGCCGGCGTGTAAAAATGTTCGATCGACTCGACCAGGTAGGCTCCGGGCAGGAAGACCGACGCGGCGCTCACGCCATCGCCCGGCAGCAGCAGCACGTCGCCCTCGCGAGGTAGTGAGTGCAGCGTCTCCAGCGGCACCAGGTTGATGCAGGTTCCGTCACCGGCCACAAATTCCAGGCAGTTGAGACTATGCAGCGTTCCCTCGCGTGCGCGCCTCAACTCGCGTCGTGCCTTCACCGACTCATAGTAGGTGCCCGCCATGATGGGCAGCCCGATCATGAAGCCGACTACGCTGCTGTACTGCGCAATGAGTGCGATCCAATGGTGGGTCATCCGGTCTTTCGCCTCCATGCAAAGGGTAAACCGGACAGGCGGCGCCATTCACGGGTATTCGGAGCACTCCGGCGCATTCGCAATCGCCCGCGCGCAGGAGTGCCAACCCATGCTATTGCCCAACCGACCCGTTGTGATGAATTCGTTCACCTTGAAAGAAGCGGTGATGCACCATGCTGAGCCCAAGCAGCAGGACTAGGACAAAGAAAACGAGCACGAAGATCGCTTTCCCAATTCCAGGCAAGGACGGCTTCGGCTCCGGGTGGCGTTGCAAATTCGTATTCGTGTCCATCGGAGTTGCCACACCTCCAACTCAGCCCCCAAACGCGACAACTTAGAGCGCCGGTTCCCCGGTACTCATTCAGTCCCGGACATCTCCAGAATCCGCGTTCTCGCTCTCCTCGTGTCCGGCCTCTCACTGAAAAAGTCACCGGATGGGGACCGTTTCAAGAGCTGCGATCGCAGCCCCTTGCAGCCCTGATCATACCGTCGATTTTGTTTTCGCGGGCTGCATTTTTTCGGGGCGGGCCCGTATCAAGTGAGGCTCACCTCAGGCAGGAACCGTCAGCCCCAGGTTCTTCCAGAGCCGCAGCGTAGGCCCGGACTGGTTGATGGTGTAGAAGTGCAGCCCAGGCGCCCCATTGCGTAACAGCGTTTCGCCAAGCCGCGTCACCACGCTGAGCCCGAAGTCGACCAGAGCCGCCTTATCGTCCTGCAATTCTTCCAGGCGCAGGCGCACCCAGCGCGGCAGGTCGGCGCCGCAACCGGTACAGAAGCGCATGGTGTTGGCGTAGCTGGTGATGGGCATGATGCCGGGCACAATGGGAATTTTGATACCCGCCTTGTCGCACCGTTCCATGAAATCGAAGTACGCATCGGCGTTGTAGAAGAGCTGCGTCAGCGCCGCATCCGCTCCCGCTTCCACCTTGCGGCGGAAGTGCTCGATATCCTCGCTCGGCCGATCGGCCTGGGGATGCATCTCAGGGTAAGCAGCGACCTCGATGATGAACGCATCGCCGTGTTTCTCGCGGATAAAGCTGACCAGCTCGTTGGCGTAGTGGAATTCGCCCGGCGCCGCGGCGCTCAACGCTGTCGCCGGCAGATCGCCGCGCAGGGCCACAATGCGCTTGACGCCCGCGTCGCGGTAGCGCTGGAGCTGCTCCGCCACATGGGCGCGCGTGGAGCCGACGCAGGTCAGGTGCGGCGCTGCTTCGACGCCGGTGTGTTCCACCACCGTCAACAGCGTCTCGTACGTTCCCTCTTGATCCGACCCGCCCGCCCCGTGCGTGATAGAGAAATAATCGGGCTTCAGCGCTGCCAGTTGGGCGATCGTGGCCGGCAGCCTCGCTGCGCCTTCCGGCGTGCGCGGCGGAAACAGCTCGAAGGAAAAGCTTAGCTTCGCATTCATACGCGAACAATCCGAATCGAATCCTCAGAACAGTTTCGATCACCGACCGCTGTTCCCTAGTATCGGTAGTGCTCCGCCTTGTACGGCCCATCCACCGTCACGCCAATGTAGTCGGCCTGCTTCTGGCTGAGCTTGGTCAGCTTCACGCCGATCTTCTCCAGATGCAGCCGCGCCACTTCTTCGTCCAGTTTCTTGGGCAGCGTGTACACATTCACCTTGTAGGCGTCGCGGTTCTTCCACAGGTCGATCTGCGCCAGTGTCTGGTTCGCGAAACTGTTGCTCATCACGAAGCTCGGATGGCCCGTCGCGCAACCCAGATTCACCAGACGCCCCTCGGCCAGGATGAAGATCGAGTGCCCGGCTGTATTCGGACCGGCAGGGAACGTGTACTTGTCCACCTGCGGCTTGATGTTGAGCTTGGTCAGGCCCGGCGCCGCATTCAGCCGGTCGATCTGTATCTCATTGTCGAAATGGCCGATATTGCAGACGATCGCCTGGTCCTTCATTTTCCGCATGTGTTCGAGCGTGATGATGTCGGTGTTGCCGGTGCAGGTAACGTAAATGTCGCCGCGGCCCAGCGTGTCCTCTACCGTCGTCACCTCGAATCCCTCCATCGCTGCCTGCAGCGCATTGATGGGGTCGATCTCAGTGACCACGACGCGCGCTCCCATGCCGCGCAGCGAGTGCGCGCAGCCTTTGCCTACGTCGCCGTAGCCGCAGATGACCGCGACCTTGCCCGCCACCATCACGTCCGTGGCGCGCTTGATGCCGTCGGCCAGCGACTCACGGCAGCCGTAGAGGTTGTCGAACTTGCTCTTTGTCACCGAGTCGTTCACGTTGATGGCCGGAACCAGCAGCCTGCCCTGCTCCATCATCTTGTAGAGCCGGTGTACGCCCGTGGTCGTCTCTTCCGAAACGCCGCGCCACTCCTTCACTACGTTGTGCCAGTGCTTCGGGTCCTCCGCGTACACGCGCTTGAGCAGATCCTTGATCACCTGCTCCTCGTGGTTACTCGAGGGGCTATCGACCCAGCCGTCGCCCTCTTCCATCTCATAGCCCTTGTGAATGAGCAGCGTGGCGTCGCCGCCATCGTCCACCACGAGTTGCGGCCCTTTGCCGCCCTTGTGCAAAAGCGCGCGATAGGTGCACTCCCAGTAGTCCTCCAGCGTCTCGCCCTTCCATGCGAACACCGGCACGCCTGCTGCCGCAATCGCCGCGGCCGCATGGTCCTGCGTGGAAAAAATGTTGCAGCTCGCCCAGCGCACTTCGGCGCCCAGGCTGACGAGAGTCTCGATCAGCACCGCCGTCTGAATGGTCATATGCAGCGAACCGGTTATACGCACGCCGGCCAGCGGCTTTTCCGCCGCGTATTTATGCCGGATCGCCATCAGTCCCGGCATTTCCTGCTCGGCGATGACGATCTCCTTGCGGCCCCAATCTGCCAGGCTCAGGTCAGCAACTTTGTATTCGGTCTCGAGCTTTTCCAGCGCCGTGGTTGCCATGAAGATCTCCTCGTATCGACGTATCGTGATATATTGATGTGTACCAGAATCCTGCCATGCCGTCAATCGTCAAAACGCTGCGCGTGGTGGCCGACCCCAACCGGCTGCGTATGTTGTTGCTTTTGAAGAGCGAAGAACTCTCCGTGGCCGAACTGCAGGAGATTCTGGCCATGGGCCAGAGCACCATCTCCACGCACCTTTCGCTGCTCAAGCAGGCTGGATTGGTGGAGGATCGCCGCACTGGCAAGAGCAATCTCTACCGCCTCTCGGCTGCTGCCGCTCCTGAAGGCGGCGGCCTTTGGGACGAGTTGCTGGGACGGGCTGCACAGGAGATCGCAGAAGCCGGCGCCGATCAGGCCGCCATGCGCCGCGTACTGCGCAAGCGCCAGGACAAGATGCGCGCTTTCTTCGACAGCGTGGCCGGCCGCCTGGGAAGGAACTACGTCCCCGGCAAGTCGTGGAAGAGCCTGGCTGAGGCGCTGCTGCGCCTGATGCCGCCGCTCGTCGTGGCCGATCTGGGCGCGGGTGAAGGCGCTTTTGCGCTGCTGCTCGCACAGCGCGCAAAAACGGTCATCGCCGTCGACAGTTCCGCCAAAATGATCGAGGTGGGCCGAGAGCAGGCACAACGGCACGGCCTAAAAAATGTCGATTACCGGCTAGGCGACATGGAAGAGGTTCCCATCGGCGCGAGCGAAGTGGACCTGGTGTTCTTCTCGCAATCGCTGCACCACGCGCTGCACCCCGAGCGCGCGCTGGCCGAAGCGGCGCGGATTCTTGTCCCTGGCGGCCGCATCGTCGTCCTCGACCTCGTCAGGCACCGCTTCGAGGAGGCGCGCGAGATGTACGCCGACGAGTGGCTGGGCTTTGGCGAAGCCGAACTCGAAGCGTTGCTCGCGAAGGCCGGTTTCGCCAGCGTTGAAACCTCCGTTGTGGACAAAGAGCCGGAGACGCCGCAGTTTCAAACGCTGTTGGCTGTGGGCAACAAGCATAACTAGTGTGGTGTCTCCAAAGTTTGTCATATAAATCGTGCATCCCAAATGCAGGTCCTTCGACTCCGTTTGGCCCAAATGCGGGCCAAACTCCGCTCAGGATGACTGCTTTGTTTTTGATGCGAACTTCGGGGACAGGACACTAGACCCCCGAAGCGGTCCTGGGCGCCCCATCCATGGCGCAGATCGCTGTAGCGACCGCCGAGGCGGTCGTCAGGAGCGGCAGATTGAAACTCCATCGGGGCATCCAACGTCATCTGCAAATGGGGATTGTGCCGCACGACAGATTCTTCTCTATCCTGGGAATGATGGTATGATCGGGTTCGATCGGCGGAATACCCGGGACAACGGCAGAGACGAGTGTTACGTCGTTCAGGCTGCATCCAAAGATCCAGGTTCCCCCCAATCAAATCGGAGGTACGTCATGAGTACATTGCTCGGGTTTCTTGGGCCGATGCGGAGCCCAGTCATCGTTTTCTGCGCGGTATTGACGCTGAATGCCGCGGCCCTTGGGGCGTCCTCGAAGGGATCGAGCTCAGGCTCGAGCTCAGGCTCGGGCTCAGGCGCATCGTCGCAAGGTAACGCAAGTACAGCGAATCCAGAAGGTTTCGCCATCGAGTCGGAGATGCTGACCTACACGGCCATGGACTCCGAAGGCACGGCTCTTGCCTGCGGCATCGGGCGCAACGTGGGCGCCGCGGATGCCAATTGCGCACCGCAGCCAATCACGGGTCCGCCGGTCGGCGTGGTGGTCGTTTCTGGGGAGTCCAGCGCGCTGAATGAATTTCAGCTCTGGCGCACGGACATTTCCACGATGGACATGCTCACCCTGCGCGCCAGGCATTACTGCCCGCAAGGTCCGGAAGGAAGAGGAGCGTCGTCCCCGACGCTTCTGGGCACGATAACATCGATGTTTCCTGAGAGCCAGGCGGCGTCATTTGCGATGTCACTGCTGAGCGCCACCGCGGAAGCTTCTCCTCTCGAAGGCAACATCCTTGACCGGACCCTTGTAAACGATGTGGCGGGGCACTTGAGGGCGCTGGGCCTGGATGTCGTGATCCCCGATCATTACATGCCGTATTCGCTCACTGCGATCAACGCGAATCGCTCCCCGTTTCTGACCAAGTATGTTGAGCTCATCAAAGTGCGCGCATGCGTTGCTCCAACTGCGCCGGAAAACCAAGAGGGGGCGGCAACGGACGCAGAGCCAGCCCCGCCTGGGGATAGGGCCGCGAACGCACAGGTAGAAGCTGACAAGAAGGCCATTGCGCAGGCCATCGACGCCTTTCTGAAGTCGCTCACCGAGCCCGATGTTTTTGACGTGCCCAAGCCACCGCCAGGCGCGCCTCCTGCTCCGCAAACGCCGGTCATTTCTCATCTGAACGCCGTTCTTAGGGCCGACGGCCTGGCGCAGGAACTCGACGCGGCTTCGCCCGATGCACGATCCGGCGCGAACGGCATCTGGTATGTGCTCTCGCTCAAGGCGCTGGAATCGGGTGGAACTCTGTTGAAATCCGGAAACGCCCTAACGGGCACAAAGACCAGCTACAGTGGCGGGGCCGTCGGAACCTATGCGCTGTTCCGTCTGAATGGGAATGTGGCGTGCTCAGGTGTCTTCTTCAACTATGAGCCTCCCACGCTAACGAGCAAGATTCCAGACTTGCTCAAGAGCACTCAACCGGCGGCGGAAGGTAAGCTGGTCGGCGGCTGCCGTTAACGCTGTCCGCGAGTCCTTTGCAATCGGCCGAAGCAGCCGACTTTGCTGAGAGAGAAGGCGCTTTTAGTCCGTCCCCTTCAATGCTGCGTTTGTTTAGCAGATTTTCAAGCTCCATGGCGGATCGCCGCCAACGCGAGACCAGTTTTCCTCTCCGCGAGGAATGCGCCGCTCTCAGCGCATTTTGCTCTCCGCCTCAAGCAGTTGCCGCTTGCACTCTACGCCCCAACGGTAGCCGGTGAGCGAGCCGCCGGCTCCTACCACGCGATGGCACGGCACCAGCAGCGCCACGCGGTTGGTGGCGCTGGCGCGAGCCACGGCGCGCGTGGCTTTGGCATCGCCCAGCTCGCGCGCCAACTGGCTGTAACTGCGCGTCTCGCCACGCGGAATCTGCCGCAGCGCTTGCCACACGCGCAATTGAAAAACGGTTCCGCGCAGATCCAACTCCGTTGTGGTCCGGTCTTGGAAAAGATTTGTGCCGGTATGAACGCTCTCTACAGCCGCCTCGATCCAGTGCGAGAGCGCCGGATCGCGGCGCAGCCCGGCTGCGGGAAATTCCGCGCGCAGGCTGCTCTCGGCCTTGGCCTTGGTGGCCGCGAGCGAAAGCCAGCAAAGGCCGCGAAGCGTGGCCCCGACGACGACCCAACCAAAGGGCGAGCGCGCCGTTACATATGCGATCTGCTCGCCTTTGCCGCCCTGGGCAAACCGCGCGGGCGTCATGCCGAGCTGGTTGCCTTCGTAGGCGCGGCTCGACGAGCCGTATCCGGCGTTGTAGATGGCGTCGGTCACGGGTTCACCCTGCTTAAGCGCGCCACGCAGGCGGCCGGCCTGCAGCGCGCGCCTGTATTCGAGCGGGCTCACGCCCATCTCGCGCTTGAAAAGCCTCTGCACAGTGAACGGGCTGAGCCTTACGAGCCGTGCCAGCTCTGCCAGGCGCACTGGCCGGTCGACATGCGCTTCAATGTGCGCGCGAATCCTGTCCAAATGGGTGCCGTGCGCAGCGCTAGGCCTGCACCGTTTGCAGGGGCGAAAGCCGGCGGCCTGCGCTTCGGCCGCGGTGCGGAAAAAGCGCACGTTGGCGCGCAAAGGACGGCGGCTCGCGCAGCCGGGGCGGCAAAAAACGCCTGTGGTCGCCACTCCGTAGAAGAAGCGTGCCCGGGGATCGTGGGCGACGAGTTGTTTCCACGCGGCTTCGGGATCGAGACTCGAGGCCGAAACAGTGTGCGGAATCTTTGCATGAGTCACTGCGTTGGCTGTTGCGATTTGTGAGCTTGTGCTCATGGAATCTATCGTCGCCCTTGTACGCTTCCTACGCTATCCGATTCTTGCGCGCAATTCGGAATCCTTTTGGAAAACAGTGCTGCGCGAAGGTCATCTGCGGAAAAGCGATAGCAGTTTGGCCCGGCGGGCGACGGCAGACTCTTCTGTCCCGTTCATTTCTCCTGGATGGCTGCAAGCAGCAGCACCCAGTCGCCATCGCCATCGTGATTCTTTCCGGGGGGCGTGAACTCCTGCGTTCCTTTGTCCGCAAAGGGTCCCCCGGAGATGGTTGTATAAACCCCGTTCGAGGGGTCAAACCACTTGGCAATTGCCGGCGCCTTCAAGGTCGCCATGTTCACTGCGATCGTCCGCTCGGTCGGCATGTAGGCGACCACGAATGAGCCGTCAGGCGTTTTAGAGGCAGTGGAGAAATCGCTTTTGCTGACGCGGGTTTGCATATCTCCAGGACTTCCAAATCCGGCAGTGACGACCGTGTGGTCCTGGTCCGGAACGAGATCCTGCCACGGAAGGGAAGAAAAAAAACCGTGCCAAATCATTAACTGCGTCACTCCGGCCGTGTCGATATAGTACTTCCATCCGGGCGCCATATAGCAGGTAAAGGCGTTGCCGTAGAGTTGCCCTTTACCCCCGCTCAACATAGCCCAATACTCCTGACGTCTAAGCACCAGGGGCGTCCCGAAATCCATCGGATGGCCGAGGTCCATCCCTGCTAACTCATAATGCCCCTCAACTAAGTAAGTCGGCGCGATAGGCGTCTGATTGTAGCTATGCCACATTTGAAGATATGTGGGCGAGTATGTGTAAGTGCTATTGACGGACACGATTGGCGCCCATGTTGGATCGTCGAACGATGAACTTGTTTCGACATTCAACTCGATGGTTTGAAGATGTCGTGGATCGACGGACTTGATACCCATTGCAACTGCCCTGACCACCTTGTCGTCGCCTGGGGTTTTCCATGTATTAAAATCATTGCCGTTCAACCAAATGATGTTGTCGAAATGCTTGTAGCGGTTGCCCAGATACTGGCCATAAGCGTAGGCGGCAACAGAACCGTTATTGCGTAGTGTTGGGACCCACTGACCGGTCTCGATAGGATCCAGGAAAACCACCATACCATGATTTGCCGCTAGCGTGAGCATTTGGTCGGCACGGGCAAAGTATGCTTCGTTGGGCTTAGCAAGATCGTAATGAGCTGTATCTGTACCGCCGGGAACGTAGCCGGTAAAGGGGCGAATGCCGTCGTAGGTGCTGCCATCATCCGGACAGTAGTAATAATAGGGGCCGGCAACAAGTACGTCGATCCACATGGCGTTGAATCCGCGAGCCTGGCGATCGTCGAAATACTTTGCTGCATCCGCCGTTGAGGCCATGGTAACTATCGGTTGGGGGACGTCACCGGCAATCAGGAAAGGGGTGTTCCTCTGGTCGACCAGATAGCGCCTGTTGGCACTGACCTTGAGCGGATAGACGGGAGAACTTGCAGTGGAGAGATTAGCTGGTGCTGCGATGGCCTGCGCCCACGTCGGAACTCGTCCCAGCAGAACAAGTGCCGCCAGCATTGCGCTGACTGTTAAGCTCAGGTACTTCTGACCAACTGCTCTTTGCATGTGGATTTGTCCTCCCGTCGCGCTTAATGTTTTCCGAGTTGCTCGCGACCGTTTCGGGTAGATCTGGCCATGCTCGGGGCGTAGTGTGCCCGGAGAGCGCCAACCCTGCGCTCTCCGGCCTAAAACACCCAACTACAACCCTCCGCTACGCGCCTGAGTTGCGAAGCCGATCAGGCCAATGCAGTACGCAGTCAAAACTGCCACTTGCTCAGAGGCTTCCTAGTGAGTACTCCCCGAAGCATCCAGTAATAGCACCCAGTCGCCATCGCCGTCGTGATTCTTTCCGGGGGGAGTAAACTCCCGCGTGCCTTTGTTTGCAAAGGGCCCGCCGGAGATGGTTGTATAGGCTCCGTTCGAGGGGTCAAACCACCTGGCGATTGCCGGCGCCTTCAGGTTTGCCATGTTCACCGTGATCGTCCGCACGGTTGGCAAGTAGGCGACCACGAAAGAGCCATCAGGCGTTTTAGAGGCAGTGCAATAGTCGCTTGTGTAGACACGAGTTTGCAGGTCCCCAAACGTACCGAGCCCGGCCGTGACCACTGTATGTGTCTGATCCGGAACCAGATTCTGCCATGGCATCGACTCAAAGAAATTCTTCCAAGCGATAAATTGCGTCACGCCTTCTGTGTCGAGATAGTACTGCCACCCGGGCATGAACGTCCAAATAAAGGCATTGCCGTACAGTTGACCCGTCCCACCGGTCAGCATCGCCCAATACTCCTGGCGCCGAAGTACCAGGGGATTGCCGTAATCCCACGGCTCGCCCACCTTCTCCAATTCATAATGGGCCTCCAGTAGATAGTTCGGCGCAACAGGCGTTTGATTATAGCTATGCAGCATCTGGATGTACGTTGCTGCGTATGCATAGGTGCCGTTGATTTGAATAAGCGGCACCCAGGTCGGATCGTCGAAAGAAGAACTATCCTGGTAGTTCAACTCAACCGTTTGCAGGGCGCCTGGGTCGGTAGCTCCGATGCCTTTTGCCACTGCCTGGACCAAGGCATCGTCGTTAGGATTTTCCCAGGTTTCGAAATCGTTGCCGCTCAACCAGAGTATGTTATGAAAGTGCTTATAGCGATTACCCAGATACCGGCCGTAGGTTGCAGCGTTGGACAGGCCATTGTTGCGCAGCGTCGGAACCCACTGTCCAGTCTCGATAGGATCCAGGAAAACCAGGATGTGATGAGCCGCCGCCAGCGTGAGCATCTGGTCGACGCGGGCAAAGTATGCCTCGTTAGGCTTGGTAAGATCGTAATGCGCCGTATCTGTGCCGCCGGGAACGTAGCCGGTAAAGGGAAGAATGCCGTCATAGGTGGCTCCGTCCGCCGGACTGTACGGCCGGTACGGGCCGGCTACAAGCACGTCCATCCACGCTGCGTTGAATCCGTGAGCCTCGCGATCGGCGAAATAGTGCGCAGCATCTTTCACGGTGATCATCGTAACCAAGGCATGTGGATTATCGCCGGCAATCAGGAATGGGACATTGTTCCGGTCGACCAGATAGCGCCCGTTGGCGCTTACTTTGACCGGATAGGAGGGAATACTCGCGCCGGCAGCCTTGTGCGATGCGGCCTTCACGTGCGCCGCACCCGCAACTGTTCCCAGCAACGTGAGCGCCATGAGCAAGGCTTTGATCCCTTTGCCCAGATGATACGTGAGAGCGAATGTTTTCATCTTGATTTTTCCTCGTCCTTTGAGATGGTCCCGATTGTTCGGACAGTTTTCGCCGATTCGGCGAACAGATACCATGAGCCGGAATTGTAATGGCCGTATGGGAGGGCTTGCCAGAGTGCAAATGCACCACAATCAGGCAACGTTCCATCCGAATACTACAAGAACTGGAGAACATAAAATTCTTTGAACTACTGATTATAAGATAGTTGAAGAGTGCCGGGAGGGGGGGTCGAACCCCCATGGCCGCAAGGGCCGGCGGATTTTGAGTCCGCTGCGTCTGCCAATTCCGCCATCCCGGCCTGGGTGGGGCCTGCTCCCAAAGTATCGCATAGGCTTTGGCTTATCCGCCAACGCGCAGCTCCTGAGCCTGCGCTCACAGAACCTTACCGGCTCCGGCGCATGCGGCTTTCCACATCCGCCCACTGG
>PMYE01000008.1:3840-4186 GCA_003171315.1 Acidobacteriaceae bacterium | reverse complement strand
GAACACGAGGAGCGAGACGATCATCGGAAGTGGATAAGCGCGTTCATGGGAGAGTATCGCATTCACAGCGGTCGGTGGTCTGCGGTGGAAGAGTAGGGACCTGCTAACACTAAGTGCGCATCCACTCGGGAAGGCCGGAGGCGATGGCGGCACGGACGGCGCGCATGAGCTCGTCGCGCGAGGTAAAGTTGGCAGGATCGATGGGCGGGTGGAAGACGACATGGGCCTCGCCGGGATGGATGCGCCGGCTGCTTTTTCGCAGGATGGTTTCCGTACCGTGAATTGAGACGGGGATGCACCGAGCGCCTGAGGCCATAGCGAGGAAGAACGGACCTTTCTTGAAGGG
>PMYE01000008.1:0-3803 GCA_003171315.1 Acidobacteriaceae bacterium | reverse complement strand
AACTCGCCCTGGCGGAAGCCGGTGCCGAGGATGGGCAACTCCATGAGAGATCGCTTCATGAATGCGGAGGTGCGGCCGGGAATGAGCGAGATGAGCGCGGGCGGGTCGAGGTTGGAGACGTGGTTGGACATGAAGATGCACGCCCGGTCGCGGGGGATGCGGTCGAGGCCTTCGACGCGGAGGCGCACGCCGGCCAGGCGGCAGCTTGAGGAGAGCATGAAGCGCGTGGCCTTGTAGAGCGGGAGCACGTTGCCCGTGAGCCAGCACCATGGAATGAAGAGGAGGGCCGTGGGGATGCCCGTCAGAACCATGTTGGCGAGGAAGATGAGAGACCAGATCATGCGTGCCTCTTGCTATTAAGCGTCCGCTGCGGCAAAGCGCTCGCGCAGGCGCGCGGGAAGCTTCTGGTAGATGCCGTCGAAGCCGCCGTTCGAAAGGATGGCGACGACGTCGCCGGGAGCGAGCCGGGGCGCGATGGCGGCGACAATCGAGTCGGCGTCGGCGTGGAGTTCGGCGGGCGTGCCCACGGCGTTGAGATCGCGGACAACTTCGTCGGGTTTGAGGCGCTCGGCCTCGGGGATGCGCTGCTGCTGATAGACGGCAGCAAGGACAGCGCGATCGGCGAGGCGGAGGCTCTGGACGAGATCGCCGGCGAGCACCTTGCGGCGGAGAGTGTTCGAGCGCGGCTCTAACACTGCCCAGATGCGTCCCGAAGGATAAATGGCACGGAGTGCCCGGAGGGTTTCGTGGATGGCCGTGGGGTGGTGAGCGAAGTCTTCAATGAGGGTAATACCGTTGATCTCCTCGAGGACTTCGAGGCGGCGCTTGACGCTCTTGAAGGTGGACAGAGCTTCAGTAATCGATTCGACGGGAATGCCCTGGCCGGCGGCGAGAGCCGCGGCGGCCGTAGCGTTCAGCACGTTGTGCTCGCCGGCGAGGTGCATGTCGAATTCAGCCCAGGGAGAGCCGGCGCGGAGAACCTCCCAGCGCACGCGGCCGCTTTCATGACGGAGATTGCGGATTTTCCAGTCGGCGTTTTCGGTGAAGCCGTAGCGCTCAACGGGGCAGAAGGCGCGGCTTACGCACTCGGTGACGTTGGGGCTGCCGTCGTATGCGACGATGAGGCCGCGGCGCGGAACCAGATTGACGAGGCGCTTGAAGGCAGTTTTAACTTGGTCGAGGTCGGCGTAAATGTCGGCGTGGTCGAACTCGACGTGGGTGAGGATGAGCGCGTCGGGAAAATAATGAAGGAACTTGGGGCCTTTGTCGAAGAAGGCCGTGTCGTACTCGTCGCCCTCGACGATGAAGGAGCGCGTGGGGCGAAGCTGGAAACTGGCGCCGAAGTTCTCCGCCACGCCGCCGATAAGGAAGGAGGGTTCGAGCGAGGAATTTTCGCGCGCGGCGACCTGGTAGATCCAGGCCAACATGCTGGTAGTGGTGGTCTTGCCGTGGGTTCCGGCGACGACGAGCGGCGAGCGGCCTTTGAGGAACTCTTCGCGCAGAAGCGCGGCCATGGAGGTGAAGGGAATGCGCTCGTCGAGCACGCGTTCGACCTCAGGATTGCCGCGGGAGAGCGCGTTGCCGATGACGACGAGATCGGGCGCGGGGGTGAGGTTGGATTCGGAGTAAGGCTCCATGACCGGGATGCCGAGAGAGCGAAGCAGATCGCTCATGGGCGGATAGGCGGCCTTATCGGAGCCGGTGATGCGATGGCCCTGGAGCTGCAGCAAGCCGGCCAGGGAGGCCATGGCGGTGCCGCAAATGCCGCTCAAGTGGATGTGGCGGGAAGATCCGGTCACCTGGCCACCGCCGGTTCGAGGAGATTGAGGCGGGCTTCGGCGGCGACGGTCAGCTCGGCTTCCACGCCGAAGGTGAGCGTGACGTTCTCGCGCGAGACGTGGCCCGAGCGCAGGCCGATGGCGATGGGGCCATCGAAGCCGTCGAGTGCGCTGAGAATCGCATCTTCGAGCAGGCCGGGCGGCGCGCCGGGGGAAGCGCAGTGGAGCATTTCGCCGAAGACGATGCCGATGACGCCGTCAAGCTTTCTAGCCGAGCGCAATTGCCAGATCATGCGGTCAAGCTGGTGGGGCTTTGCGGCGGTGTCCTCAAGAAACAGCAGCGTGCCTTCGGTGCAGGGTTCCCAGGGCGTGCCCAAAAGGGAAACGAGGATGCTGAGGCATCCGCCATAAAGCGTGCCGCGCACGGCAGATTGTGTCTTGCCGGGCTTGAGAATGCGAAGGCCTTCCGCGGGGCCGACGGCGTACGGCTCGCCGGCCAGCGCGGCGCGGAAACTATCGAGATGAACTCCGTTGGGGAGATGGAAATCCGCGGCGAGCATGGGGCCATGAAAAGCGGGCAGACCGATCTCATCGAGGAGGCGGAGCTGGAGGCCAGTGAGATCGCTGTAGGCGAAGAAGGGCTTGGGATGGGCGGCGATGGTTTCGAGGTCGAGGCCCTTGAGCAGGTAGTTGGATCCGTAGCCGCCGCGCAGAGTCATGACGGCGGCGGTACTTGGGTCGGCGAAGACCGCGTGGAGATCGGCGAGGCGCTGCTCCGGGGTTCCGGCGAAGTAGAGCGGAGCGCTTTGGCGCGCATTGGGGGCGAGTTTAGGTGCGAAACCGAGATCGCGCAGGGTCGCCAGGCCGCGCTCGACGCGCTCAGGCTGCGCCGGGGAGGCAGGCGCGACGATGCCGATGGCTGCGCCGGGAGCGACAGGGGGCGGTTTCAGAAGTCGCGCCATCTTACCAAGCCTCTCCGCGGGCGATGAGCGTAGCCGGACCGGTAAGGAACAGTTCCTTGCCGGGGCCGTCCCATGCAACGGTCTGCGCGCCGCCGGGCGCAACCACCGTGAGCGGCGAGATGCAGCGGCGCAGGGCGAGCGCGGCGGTAGCCGCGGCGGAACTGCCGGTGCCCGAGGAGGTGGTGGGACCCACGCCGCGCTCGAAGATACGAATTTCGATCTCGCGGTCGCCCAGGATGCGCACAAACTCGACGTTGGTCTGATGGGGGAAATCGCGATGAGCGCAGATTTCCTGACCGATCGAGGTCCAGGTGCGGCCGGATGCGGTGAATTCCGGGTTGTCGACGAGGAGTACGAAATGAGGGTTGCCGGTTGTGACTTCGACGCCGACTACCTCAACGCCATCGATGAGCTTAAGCGTGTGTGGCACAAACCGGGGTACGCCCATGCCGGCCGCGACTTCGACGGTGAATTCCTCGTCGTTGCGCACGCTGACAATGCGGCAGACGCGGAGACCGGCATCGGTAGCGATCTCTAGTGCATCGCCGGGCTTCGAGCCGAGGGCCTCGGCCATCCACGCGGCCACGCAGCGCGTGCCGTTGCCACTGATCTCGGCGATGGATCCGTCCGCGTTGTGAAGGCGGATGCGGCCGGAGCGAGGGCCGGTCCCGGATTTGTTGTTCCAGGCGAAGAATTCGACTCCGTCGGCGCCGATGCCTGTATGGCGGTCGCAGAGACGGCGCGTGAGAGCGGCGAAATCGTGGCCCGCCGCGGCATCTTCCGGAACGATCAGGAAATCGTTGCCGCAGGCGTGGGCCTTGGTGAAGGGGATCAATCTTCCTCCGGATCGCGGAAGGTGAGAAAACCGTCGTTCCTTGCCCGATGCTAACACCGGCGATGCCTGCTTGTTGAGCGAGAGCAGGACGAGCAGTCGCGGGGAGCTAATGCATTTCTCCCCATGGTGTATAGGGATTCAAGACCGCAAAGTTGACGCGAACCCCAGTGAGCGGCAACCTCCTGGAAAATAGGGCACTCTCGAGGATTGGGAGAAATGCCTTAGCAG
>PMYE01000043.1 GCA_003171315.1 Acidobacteriaceae bacterium | reverse complement strand
CTGCTGGCAATGGGCCCGCCCACAACGGTGCGTACCCCGCGCGCGCGGCAACGCTCGATAATTTCGAGAAGCGAAGGGCGCTGGATGTGCATCCCGCTGAGTAGAACCACGTCGGCCCAGGCCAGGTCNNTCCACCAGCCGCTTCTTCCACGCGCCCGGCAGCAGCGCCGCCACCGTCATCAGGCCCAACGGAGGCTGCGCGGCACGCTTACCCACGAATTTGAGCGCATGTTTGAAACTCCAATAGGTATCGGGGAACTTAGGGTAGATCAGCAGGGCGTTCATAGGCTGCTTCTCCGGGAAGAAGTGCGCCGCGCACACGTATCCACAGAAGGGGCTGCAGTTGGTTCCAGCGCAACGCAAGTGAGCGCGGCTGCGCTCCGGCGCACTTCTTCCAGGACAGATTGCTCCGCGGAGCGAGCAGCAGACTGTGCAAAAGGGATCACTTTCCCGGGAAAGATCGAATCTTCAGGCTGGGACCCTCTTGGGCGCTGGTGTCGACCAACACTGCCGGTGCTCAGGCCACTTCACAAAACTCTACGGCGTCCGGAGACCAGGTTGAAGATCAGGATAATCAACGCGACCACCAGCAGAAGGTGAATCAGGCTACCGGCGATGTGGAAGCTGAAGCCCAGAAGCCACAAGACCAGAACGACGACGAAAATTGTCCAAAGCATAGACAACACCTCTCTCGATTGCGGACGCCTGAGACGGGAAACCCGGCTCAGGCGCACACAATGCACTCAGAAGCAGCGGTTAATTCGAGGCAGCGGCTTGCGCCTTTGCGCCTCTCACGGCATCGATAAATGGGTTTGCCGATGCAGGCGTCGCCACTTCGCCGCGCAGAACGCGGTGTGTGGAGACGTGATGCCCGTAGAAGGCATCCATGGAATCGTTGTCTCGGCGAAGATTTGCCCCGGTCAGAGTGAGTCCGGCAAACAGGCCTTTGGCACGCGAGTAGGTGAGAACCTCGGTATCCAGCTTCCAGTCGGTATTGGCTGAAGCATGGCGCCCCACTGGTCCGGCTGCCGCAGAAGCGTCCGCTCCAAGTTGGAAGTTGCTGGAGATCATCCGCTGCATCCCTTTGTCGCCCTGAAAAACCATAACCAGATCCACGCCTTCGACCCCGATCTGCAATCCCCAGTTCCCGCCAGTAATGGCAAAGAACGCAGGCGCGCTCCATCCGTCCGCGGTCCGGCAGGTGGCTACGCCCCTGCCATTCTCCGCACCAAACACCAGACCGCCTTTGATCATGTGCGGCACTACGGCAATGCACTTTGCGTGCTCCAGCACTTCTTCCGGAATGCCATTATCCGGCGCGGCCATGATCTGGTGCAGCACCAACGTTGCGTTGCCGAGCCGGTTCTGCACATCTTCGCGAGTCTCCGCCCAGGCAGTGCTTGCTACACCCAGACCGACCAATGCTACTAACGTCATGAATCTTTTCATGTATCTCACCTTTTCTACCCATGCGCAGCGTCACTTTCATATTGCGCACTGAGGCGCACAAGGTATCTTCCACGTTAGTGGCGTTGCGCGCCAGCGTCTGAGCAATATCGCTCTAGGGAGAGCCTGCGGCCAGTTTATCTACTCCGGAGAAATGTTCTCAGGTCTTCCGGCCGTCTTGGGCGGAGCGCGGCCTTCAGCAGTCAAGCGAGACCAGCAACAGCCTGCCTGCACCCGGCAGACGACGCTGAGTCGGCTCTGTCAATTCAGGGGTGAGGTCCGGTTGGCCGGCAGCGCCCAGACTGCCCAGGGCCTGTTTTTGCTCCTGGGAATGGGAGATTGCCACTCAAATGGGGGTTGAAAAATTCCCGGAATAGTGTGCAAAATTGAACAGATCGCCCCTCACCCCGTGCGAGTAAAGCATACGCTGAGTTTTGCCCGTTTTTTGGATGCTCGGTTGAGTGGGCGCTTTGAGGCATGACCATGCCCCGATCGCCGTCGATGGATATCGATTGACAGCGGCATTTTTGCTGTTAATCCTTGAAGCTGCGTGTTCACGTCCTCTTTCGCTGTGCTCATTTGCCGGGGTCGCATTCGGGAAGAACCTATTACTATGGTTGAGCTGGAAAAACCCGCATTTGATGCCGCTGCCTTTCTGATGAGCGCCGGGCTGGGGCGAAGAATCGTCCAAGTGGAGCCCAAGCAGACCCTTTTTTCGCAGGGAGACCCGGCCGATTCCGTCTTCTATCTTCAAAAGGGACGGGCAAAGATCACGGTCGTCTCGCAGGCCGGCAAGGAAGCCACCATCGCGCTTCTCTCCGCGGGCGACTTTGTCGGAGAGGGGGCGCTCGCGGCGGTGCCAGGGCTGCGACTGTCCTCGGCCACCGCCGTTACCGCCTGCACCGCGCTCAAGATCATGCGGGATGAAATGATCCGCGTGATGCACGAGGAGCATGACTTCTCCGACTTGTTCCTGAAGTTTCTGCTGGACCGCAGCATGCGCATCCAGGCCGATCTTGTCGATCAGCNNTTTTCAACTCCAGCGAAAAGCGCTTGGCCAGGATACTGCTGTTGATGGCGGAGTTCGGCCAGCCGGGTAAGCCGGAAATGTTGCTTCCCAAGATCTCGCAGGAGACCCTGGCGGAGATGATCGGCACCACGCGATCCCGCGTCAGCTTCTTTATGAACCGCTTCCGCAAGCTCGGCTTTATCGATTACACCGACCGTATCCGGGTTCATAAGTCCCTGCTGAACGTAGTTCTGCACGATCACGTGCCGGACGACAACGCCGAACCGCCGGCCATCTCGGGCATGGCGGGGGAGTAACTCCAAGCCGGCCAAAGTTTCCCCGCAGACCCTGTACAAAATTGAACAGTTTTGCGATTCCTTGCATGGGACACTCGCTCTGGTACCCATCTTCATCCCTTTGGTGAGGCGGAGGATGCCCTGCACAAAAGAAAGACTCCTCATCGTAGACGATGAGCCTTCAATTCGAGAGTCGTTGACGTTGGTGCTTACTGAGATTGGCTACTCCGTTCGAGCGGCCGAAGACGGGTTTTCCGCATTGATTGAAATTCGGAAGGAGATTCCGGATATTATCATCTCCGATCTCAACATGCCGGGCATGTCTGGATTTGAGCTCCTCTCGGTGGTTCGTCGCCGATTTCCTGCGATCCCGGTGATCGCCATGAGCGGCGCGTTCTCCGGCGATGAGGCGCCTTCCGGAGTTGTCGCGGATGCGTTCTACCAAAAGGGCAGCAGCCTGGGTGCCTTGTTGATGATCATGGGAGCGCTGCCTCGAATGGGGCGGCATCCTTCCTGCCTTTCGGCAGCGCGATGCCAATGCTGAAACCGGCACAGGTCTTATCCCCCAGTTCGCAAACAAGGACCAAATAACAGTCGTACGAAGGGCGCTGATTCAATTCGTTTTTCACACAGCGTCATGTACTCACTGAGAGCCGGTGGTCAAGGTAGTTGTCCGGCTCCTCCAACATGCGGGAAGACGCATCGGTCGTGAAACTTGGGAATCTTCCAAACCCAAAGGGGCATTCCAAGCGCATCGATTCTTGAAAGGACAACAGATTATGCAAGTTCGAGCAAGTTTAGTGTACGCTGCCGTTTTGGCAGCTCTATCTGTAGTGTGCGTGGTTTCTCCAGTTCGAGCACAGGACGGTAAGCTCAAGGTTCAAGCTGTACCTCCTCAGGCCTATGTATTCGTTGACGGGCAGGCCATGCACGAGTCAAGCCGAGGCACTTTCAATCTCAGCCCCGGCAGTCACACCATTGACATCTACAACTACGGTTTCAAACCGGCGACCCAAAAGGCCGACATCGCTGCCAAACAAACCAACGTCCTTAAGGTTACTCTCGATCCCATCCCGGGTATGGTCTCCGGCCCCTGGGGCTGTATGACCATCGAAGGCGCCGATCGGGATGCTGTGCTCCTGAACGGAAAGACGCCGGCCTTTTTTGTCGGCCACGGCGATGAGTTCAATAACGAATTGATGATGAAGCAGGAACTCATTGTTCCGCCCGGCAAATACCTGCTAACCATTCTCTCGGGAGATAAGGAAGTCTGGTCTGGCACGGTCGAGGTTCCCGCCAACCAGCGTGTTGTCATTGATATTCCGAAAGGCGTCCGGAAAACCGTCCCCTGGCCCCGCGGAGAGCAGATCCAGTCTTTGCCGCGCTTCAAGGCCGGTGTGGCGAGCGCCACTGTTGCGGTTGTCAAGCCCACGGCGCAGCTCACCGCCAGCAAAGGGCAGATCAATGCCGGCGAGACAGTACAGCTTAACTGGACGACCACCGACGCCCCTAGTGTAGACATCTCCGGCATTGGCCAAGTCCCCGCATCCGGCGAAAAGGCGGTGCCGTTGTGTGAAAGCACTACCTACAATCTGACTGCTACCGGGCCCGGCGGGGCTGCCACTTCTTCCGCCACGGTTGACGTAAATTCTGCCATCCAGGCAACACTCAAGGCATCGCCAGCAGAGGCACGCTACCGGCGCATCGGCGACAAAGTGGTTGAGCAGCCCACGATAACCCTGGATTGGTCGACCACGAACGTCTCCACGGTTTCTCTGGATCCGCTGGGTTCCGTGGACCCCTCGGGCAGCCGTACCTTGAACCCTGTTCCCCAAAAAACAGATCTTGGGCCGGTAGACGAAACGCTGACTTACACCCTCAAAGCTGCCAATTGTTCCGGCGCTTCCGAAGCCCGCACGGCCACGGTTCATCTGACAGGCTCCATCGAACCCTCCGAAGAGGTAGGGAAACTCGAGACCCGCCTGGCGCTGCACAGTGTCTTTTTCCCAACCAATCAGCCCAAAACCGGCAATCCCAATGGCGGTCTGGTGGCCAGCCAAGAGGAAATTCTGACCACCCTCGCGGCAGACTTCAACAAGTACCGCGAATTCAAACCGGATGCCCACCTGATCCTGAGCGGACATACGGATGTGCGCGGATCAGTCGAGTACAACCAGGCGCTTTCTGAGCGCCGCGTCGCTAGCACAAAGCAGTTCCTGGTTGCACAGGGTGTTCCCGACGCCAGCATTGAAACGCGCGGCCTTGGCAAAGAGCAGGAGCTCACCGCCGCCCAGGTGAAAGAGATGCTCGAACAGAATCCTGACCTGAGCGCCGCGGAGCGCCAAAAGGCTCTGCACGAACTGCCCGTCATTGTCTTGGCTCAAAACCGCCGTGTCGACGTCGTCCTGAGTACTACGGGCGAACAATCGGTGCGCCAGTTCCCGTTCAACGCTGCCGATGCCATGACTCTTCTCGACAAGAAGACTCCGGCGCACGCAACAGCCAAGGCAAAAGGTAAGACGCAGTAACCCAGCCGCAGTCCGTTCGCGTGGCTGATTTGGTGTAGTTTCTCGACCGGGAACGGCCCGGAAAACCTCAGCGCGGTATCGTGAGGGGATCCCGTGCCAGTGTAGGGCCGTTCCTGTCGGACTAACTCCAAACCAGCGACGGTTTCCCCGCAGGCCCTGTACAAAATTGAACAGATTTGCGATTCCTTGCATGGGAAACTCGCCTTGGTACCCATCTTCATCCCTTTGGTGAGGTCGCCGATGCCCTGCGCAAGAGCAAACCTTCTCATCGTAGACGATGCACTTTCGATTCGAATGTTGCTAACGCAAGTTCTCACGGAGAATGAGTATACTGCGCGCTCTGCCTCGGGCAGTCTCGCGGCGTTAGCGGAGATCCGGCGCGAAGTTCCCGAGTTTCTCATTTCCGACCTCAACATGCCCGGCAGAAGCACACTTGGGAGGGCGCAATGACGATCCTGCAAATGGTGCTGATCCTGGCCATTTTTCACCGGGCGTTGCGTGTTCCGGGAGAGCCGGATCGCGACCGCGAACGCGCGCACAGGCCCGGCCGGGGCGATAGAGTTGGCTCCTGAGCATAGCCGGCCACGGTGTATACGCCGCACGATACCCAAGCCGCCGAGACCGGAGTGCTTTCAGCCGCGGCGCAGAACCGCAGCGTGATTCTTGCATATGACTGGTAAATGGAGCCCGCTTCTCTCGCGCACGGCGACAGTTCTTCTCGCCGTGCTGGCTTCCAGCGGAGCTTTATTTGCCTACTCTGTTCTCACCCACGAAGAAATCGTGGACCTGGCATGGACGTCCGAGATTCGCCCCCTCCTGCTGCAACGCTTTCCAGACCTGAATGAAGACCAGATCAAAGAGGCCCATGCCTACGCCTATGGCGGCTCAGTCATTCAGGACCTTGGCTACTATCCTTTCGGCAGCAAGGACTTCAGTGACCTTGTGCATTACGTTCGCACCGGGGATTTTGTTATCGAGTTGCTTCGTCAAAGCCAGGATGCCAACGAGTATGCCTTCGCGTTGGGCGCGCTATCGCACTATACGTCGGACATTGACGGTCACCCGGCGGTCAATGAGGCTGTCGCGCTTCACTATCCAAAGCTGCGAGCGAAATATGGCAATTCCGTCCGCTATGCGCAGGACAGGACGGCTCATTTGAAGACCGAGTTTGGATTCGACACATTGCAGGTAGCGAAGAATCGATATGCGTCGGACCAGTACCACGATTTCATCGGGTTCAAGGTCGCGCAGCCGTTGCTGGAGCGGACCTTCCCAATCGTATACGTGCTACAACTGAAGGACGTGCTCGCGCACGAGGACCTGGCGATCGGATCGTATCGCTTCGCAGTCAGCCGGCTGATTCCGCAAATGACCAAGGTCGCGCTCCAGACGCACAAGAAGGATCTGATGCAAGAGACGCCTGACTTTGCGAAGAGGAAGTTCCTGTATCGCCTATCGCGCTCCGATTACGAGCGGGAGTGGGGAAAGACCTATACGAAGCCGGACTTCGGCACGCGGGTGCTATCGGTGCTTTTGCGATTCATTCCGAAGGTTGGTCCCTTCAAAGGTATGGGGTTCGATAACCCTACGCCACAGACGGAAGACTTATATATCAAGAGCATCAATGCTACCGTCGATCAATACCGCGTCTATCTCGAGGAGGTGCGCGCTGGCACGTTGGTCCTGCCCAACTGCGATCTTGACGACGGCAAAACAACCAAAGCAGCGGAATACACGCTCGCAGACGAGACCTACGCTCGCCTGCTGGCCAAATTAACAACGGGGAAGTTCGACGGCACCTCGCCCCAACTGCGCGATAACATTCTCGAGTTCTATTCCGATCTCTCGCTGCCAATCGAGACCAGGAACGACCCGGCTCGCTGGCAAGGCGTCTTGACCGATCTGGACGAGTTGAAGGCTGCAGCGACCCCGCTTGTCGCTGGTCACACTACACCTTGATTTGGCATGCGTTGGCGAGGTTGGACATCTTGCTGGCGAGTTGTTCCCGCGAAGCGGGAAAAAGCTCGGGCCATGGGAGGGCGTATTAGATACGATCCTGATCGAAAGGAACCATCCTTCCCCTCAGATCTTGGCGAGTTAGACTCACTGCAGGTCTTGAGTGCGAGATCATATCCATGATGATCAATGTCTCACAGCAACGGCTTCTCATCGGGTTAGCGGCTGCCTCTTTCTTTGCGTTCCACGGATCGACGATGGCGCCGGCTCAACAACCCGACACGGCATCAGTGATCCATCAGGTGGACACAGCGGTCAAAGCCAGAATTGAGAATCTTGCGGGATACACTGTGACCGAGCATTATGCCGTTTATAAGAGCAATGACGAAATCCATCCTATAGCCGAAATGACGGTAATGACTACCTACAAGAAGGATTCAGGCAAGAGTTATACTATCGTCTCGCAGGCCGGCTCAGGTATCGTTCGAAACCTGGTATTGGGCGCGATTCTGAATAATGAAAAGCGCCTAAACCAGCCCGGTATCCGGGAGGGAGCGTGGATCACTTCCGCTAATTATGAGATGAAACTGAAGCCCGGTGGAACCCAGCCGCTGAACGGACGAGACTGCCTGCTTCTAGCCTTGATCCCAAAGCGGAAGGCCTCCTATCTTATCGAAGGAACTCTGTGGGTGGACTCGAAGGATGGTTCGATCGTACAGGTCCAGGGGACATCGTCCAAAGACGCCTCGTTGGTGACAGGGCCCGCGCAGGTTATGCGCCAGTATGCAAACATCGGCGGCTTTTCGCAGGCCACCCATGTTAGAGCGGTGTCAAACAGTTTTATATTCGGCGAGACAATCGTGAAAATCGACTACCAGGACTACCATATCCAGCTTCGCCCACCCGGATAAGCGGGGCGAAGCCCTCCCGCTCTCGACCTCGATCATCACCCTTGCCCGATTGTTTCCATCTAGCCCGTAACCAGTTGATGTAAGCGGCGCCCCGCGCTCTTAAAATCGGCGTGCCGGTCATCCCCGACCGACGGGAGAGGCGCAAACTACAACTGGTTCGGATCTGAAAGCACTCGTTGCCGGCAAGATGCAACCTTTTTGGTCTCGATCGGCAGTGAGAGATCGGACAAGTCGGGCCGGACTGAGGCCGAACTGCGGTTTCGTAGAGCAGACTCCGCACTTGATTCACATTGCTCAGACATGGAAGATCCGGATCGCTAGAGTGAAAAGTGTTTAGGGCAAGCAGATGAGGGCCCCTGCGACGGCGAGGAGAATCCATGCATGGAATCAAGCTCTTTGTATTAGCTGCAGTTGTTGCTGGAATGTTCTTTTCGGCAACAGCTCCGAAAGCAGCGGCCCAGATCAATTTCGATATCGGAGTCGCCCCGGATTGCCCCTATGGTTACTATGACTACGCCCCCCACAACTGCGCTCCCGACGGCTACTTCGGTCCGGAGTGGTTTAACGGCGGCGTCTTCATTGGCACGGGCCCGTGGTTTCATGGGTCCAACGATTTTCACGGCAAGGTGGATAACAGCTTTGATCCACAGCACGGCTATAGAGGCACATTGCCCAAGGTTGGCGATAAGCCCGGGGCGCAGCGGAGAGCCCCAGAGCTATTCAAGGGAAATGAAGTGCACGATGGGCACGGCAACATAGGTAGGGAGAGCCCCGGCGGCAAAGCGCAACACTAACCACTCCCAGTCTGTGCAAACGGTCGAACGGCCGAGGTGCCCAGGCCAGCGCTCGCGGTGCAGATCTTCCATCCGAGGTCGAGTTGCTCACGTGACCTTTGAAGGACAAGAAGCCGCATGATCTTTGATCGAGGTCCCGAAAATGCATTTCGGTACCTCAAACAAAGCTGCATATGTTGAACCCACGGAGGTGGACCAATGAATAGCAATCGAGTGAACGGTAAGGTCGATGAAGTGGTGGGAAGCATCAAACGAAAAGCGGGCAAGATCACTGGCAATACGCCGCTCCAGGTGAAGGGCATTGCCCAACAGGTGAAGGGAAAAGCTGAAAACGCGCTTGGGAAGGCCCAAGATGTGGTGCGTGGAGCCAACCGGGGAACCAAGGTGCGACAAGACACACGCCCGTAATTGGAGTTATTCTCAGGCGAAGGTGGAAACAGGCAAGTCCGCGGAATTCCTATCGCTGCGTCAAAATGAAGTCAGCATGAACCGGGGTCGATGGCTGGCGCGTGATTCCGCCCTTTTGGCTGCCCTGGCGCCAGGGCAGTCACAAGGCTGAGTCGAGTCCCGCTTTGATCCGAAGGGAGCGTACACTCCAACTTTCTTTTGCCGACATCAGCCCCATCTCGTTGGATTCGAGCACTGCTGAAGTCGCTTGGGCCCGGGATCATTACCGGGGCTGCTGACGACGACCCGTCGGGCATTGCTACATATTCCATTGCCGGCGCGCAGCTGGGAACCAAACTTCTCTGGACCGCACTTCTGACCTGGCCGCTGATGGCCGCAGTGCAAATGATGTGCGCACGCATCGGCAAGGTGACAGGACAGGGCCTGGCTGGGAATTTCAAGCAACGATTTCCAAAATGGCTGTTGCTAGCGTTTGTCTTCGCCCTTCTAGCCGCAAATACGATCAACATTGGGGCGGACCTGGCGGGCATGGCAGATGCGGCTTCCATGCTGTCCGGTGTCAATTCCCACTGGTTTGTCGTGGCGTTCGCGCTTCTCATCTCGTGGGCAACCATCCGGCTCCAGTATCACCAGATCGCGAACGTGCTCAAGTGGCTGGTCCTGGTTCTGTTTGCGTATCCAATTACTGCGTTTGTGGTAGGGGCCAATTGGGGCCAGGTGCTGCGCGACACCCTGATTCCGTCCATTCTGCATACCAGAAATGAATGGGCGACGCTGGTGGCGATCCTCGGCACCACAATCAGCCCGTATCTTTTCTTCTGGCAGGCGAGTGAAGAAGTTGAAGAAGAGAAGTCCGCGGGCCAAAGTTCGCTTGCCCTGCGCAGAGGAGCCACATCCCAGGAGCTTGAACTAAGAAACATCGATGTGGGTGTCGGCGCCTTCTTCTCGAACACGGTCATGTTCTTCATCATCCTGACCACTGCCATCACCCTCAACCGGCACGGCATCACGAATATTGAAACCTCTCGACAAGCGGCCGAGGCCCTCCGGCCGTTTGCCGGCAACTTCGCTGCAACCGTGTTCACCCTCGGTATTGTCGGAGTCGGGTTTCTTGCCATCCCAACTCTGGCGGGATCAGCCGCATACGCCTTCGCTGAGACGCTGGGATGGCGACAGGGCTTGAATAAAAAGCTGAAACAGGCGCGATGGTTTTATGCTCTGATTCTGGTCTCAACGGGGGTGGGTATCGCGCTGGACTTCATCGGCATCAACCCGGTAAAGGCGCTCTACTGGACAGCGGTCATCAACGGATTGCTGGCGCCATTCCTCATGGTTGCAATCCTGGTTGTGGCAGCGGACAAGAAGCTGATGCAGGGCCAGCCGAGCTCTCGCCTGGGATGGATTGTTGTGGCCATCACCACAGTGGCCATGTTCGTAGCGGGCATTGCGATGTTTGTTGTGTAAGCGGCGGCTCTAGCTGCACCAATCCAGGTACCTTACGGTCCATAAATTTTATCGCAGCACCCTCCAAAGATGAGCAGTTGTGCACAGACTCGGTCAGGCATCCGTGGAAGTCTGATCACGGCGTATTGCGCCCAGCCTTTAAGTCCACCTCGCCCGGATCGGCACAATACCGGCGGGCAATCGAAGGATGATCTCGAAAGGAGATTCGTATGCGTACCATCCGGTTTCTGTTAGGGCTTTTGATATTGGTTGCACCGGCCGCCTTGTTCGGGCAGATTGGCGTAAGGATCGCGATCGGTCCACCAATGCTGCCATTCTACGACCAGCCAATTTGCCCCGGTGATGGTTATCTCTGGACACCAGGCTATTGGGCCTATGACGACAGCATCTCCGATTACTACTGGGTGCCCGGAACGTGGGTATTGGCGCCGGAAGAGGGCTATCTTTGGACGCCGGGTTATTGGGGCTGGGGCGACGGCGGTTATTTCTTCAATGACGGTTACTGGGGGCCTGAGGTCGGCTTCTACGGCGGGATTAACTACGGGTTCGGTTACTTCGGCGTGGGTTATGGAGGCGGACGTTGGAATAACGGGCACTTCTTCTATAACCGTTCCGTGAACAACCTGGATACCACAAATATTCACAATGTCTACAGCGCCACGGTCGAGAACAGCACCAACGGGAATCGCGTCAGCTACAACGGGGGAGCTGGCGGGCTGCAGGCGCGGCCAAACTCCGAAGAGGAGGCTGCTGCGCAGCAGAGGCATATTCCGGCTGTTGCATCTCAAACCGAACATGCGCAGGCTGCCCGCGCCAATCCTGCGCAGCGGGCAGGGATGAACCACGGCCAACCGGCAATCGCAGCGACCTCAAAGCCCGGAGATTTCAGCGGACACGGAGCGGTAGGCGCCAGGGAGGCAGTGGAGCCTTCCGGGGCCGGTGGCACGGCAACCCAGCACCGCGCGGCAGTGCATCCGAACGATCTTCCGCCGATTGTCCGTCCCGCGCCGGTCAATTCGGGGAATGCGAGGGCGGACAAGAATTACCAAAAGCAGCAAGACAAGTTGATCGCCAAGCAAACTCAGCAGCGCCAGGCGCTTCAGCAGAAGCAGGAAATGGAACATCAGCAGCTTGCTCGGCAAAAGGCCAGCGACGCACGTACGCAGCAAGTGGAGCAAAAGCACCAGCAACAGACGCAGCAGTTGGTGCAAAAACACAGTGCACAGCAGCAGTCGCTGCAGGCTCGCCAGCCTCAGCCTCGCTCATCGGAGCCGAGGAACGGAAGGTAGCAGGGAAGCCTTCTCAAAGGATACCGATCATTCATTAAGGTTGTCTCCGGCCGGGTGTACTCCACCCGGCCGCTGCTTTTGCCCCTGAGTTGGTAAGCTGCACGACGTGGGGGGGAAGGCGTGTAAATAATGCGCGCGTTGCAGAAGAAAGCGGCTCCAGCGGTTTAGCCTGTCCGAGCAGCCTGATCATGCAATGCTAATGTCTCCGCCGCATCGATCTTGCGAAGGCCGCTCACTTTCCAGATCCCAAAGCAAGTGCCAACCACGAGCAGGCTCACAAACACACAAAGTAGCAGAGTCGACCATCTCTGGAGCGTCCCTGACCACAGGCGGATGGCGTGGCGTCCGTAGACCACGCCGAGCCAGGCAATGAGCGAGTAACGCAGGGTGCGAGCCGCGCCGTATACGCTCAGGAAGCGGCTACGCGAGACGCCCAGCGCGCCAGAGGCAAGCGCAAACGGCAACAGCGGAATGGGCGGAGGAAGCACGGCGGGAAGAAATACAGCGAGGATGCGATGCCGCTCCACCCATCCGACGACTCGCCCAAGAAGACGAGCCGGCACATAGCGGCGCAATGCCGCTTCGCCTCCTCTGCGCCCGAGGTTCCAGGTGGCGTATCCGCCCACGAGGCTGCCGGCAATGGCCACCGTGGCAAGCAGCCATGGATCTCCACCGAACGCCACCAGCCAGAGCAGCAGCAGGTCAGTACTACCGGGCAGAGGCAAAGGAATGGGGGAGGAGTCGACGACGGCAACGGAGAAAAGCCCCAGCGCTCCCAGGTGCGTAAGCCAGTGCGGCATCAGCGAGTGATGCATAGGCGCAAGAAACAGGGCTGGTTGTCGAACAAAAATACTCATACAAGTGCACGGCACACAAGAGATCGCCTTTCCCCCATCCATGCCGAGTGATTCAACTTCCTCTGCGGCCTCTCACGAGTCCGCAGAGGATCTATGGCTTTGTTAGCACAGGCTTCCAGTTGTTGCATTGACCGGGCTTCCGATTGTCTTGCCTGAGGCGAAGCCGTGCCGGCTTCGATGGTGCGATCTGTCAACGCCCGACGTGGAATTGATGGAGGTGATCGAACAGCCCGTAGAGATTCGCAATCCACAAAATCAAAACGATGACCACCAAGCCGTTCAGGATCGATTTGATTTGTCTTTGCATGGGGATGAACCTGTTCACGAGCCACAACAGAAGCCCTGCTGCAACAAGTGTGATGAGGACGGTGGTAAGCGGCATATCGTGTTCTCCAATCATTTCTCTGTCTTGATCCACGCTTATGGCATGGTCTTGAGGTTAAGGGCGCTCATCCGGTTGTCAGGCGAAGACCGCCTCCCCATGAACGGCGCAGAAAGTGTTCGGTTCGGGCTATGATGTCCTCTGCGTTGGCGATCTGAGATTCCGCAGCGGAAGCGTGTTGCGCCCCCTCCAATCAAGTCTTCCATTTTGGATGGTTAACATTCTGAGCAATTCGATACACGAGCCAAGAGCCGGCGCCTTGCACCAACAATTGCCGATCGCCTTCATTGCGCCACTATGGTTTTTGAGTTGCCACGGCGGTGACCTGGACTGGCCGGTCGGCGCCGGTTGTGGATGAGGTAACCGCAGGCGCCGGCTTGCCGGCCGGTACCTCAGTTCCTGCCGGATAAATGAGAATCTGGATCGAGCCCCAATCCGCTTCCAGGTTCGCGCCTGCCTGTTTGCCCATTCCCAACGTCTTGAGCTGGCTGTCGTCAAATCCAAAGTTTTCTACCAGATACTCGCGGATAACCATCGCCCTGGCCTCGGTGAGGACGAGATCCTTCTGGCTATCGCCATCCATGCCTGTGGAGACCACGACGACCGCAACTCCGAATTGAGTCTGTGCCAGAAAGTCGCCGGCTTCGTTGAGAGTTTTCTGGTCCTTCATCCTGGCCGAATCGCGTCCATCGAAGAGCTGCCTGGCCGCGTATGTAAACGTCTTTTCTGGTAAAGCTTGCGGGAGCTCCGCGACCCTATTCGCGGCCAAGTCGGAGGAGTCTTCGTATCCGCGCTTCTTGAAATACCCGCTCAAGAAGAAGTTATGTTTCAAGGCCTCCATATTCTCCTGAAAGTCGGTTACGCCGATTTGCGCCTGCTGCATCGTGTCATGCAGTGTGGTCGTGGTCTGTTCCAGGTTGTCGTAGAGTTGCTTGTCGTTGACCAGGGCTCCCACAGTTCCCTGTCCCGAATCGATCTTGGCGCTTATCGAATTCAGATGGGCCGTGGCCAAAGTTGTGTTGAGGACGGCTTGCTGGCTGCTATCCAGGATCGCGTTTGTTTTCGCAAGCAGTTCTCCCAACTCCAGCGGCGGTACACTTTGGATGATCTCGCCGTCCCTCACGTCAGCTTGCCCGGCAGATCCAAACGAAATCGCCACGTATTGATTACCCAACATCCCCTCGGTCTCGATCGAAGCCACAGAGTCCTGCTTGATAATCGCGTGCGTGGATCTGGCGAGTTCCATGATGACGGTGACCTTGTTTCCCGGCTTCTTCGGCAACTCGATGCCGGTTACTGTTCCGCTATGCACTCCGCCCACCTGCACATCGGCGCCGTTCGCCAGACCGGCCACATTTTCGAACTGCGCCCTCAGGCGGTATGTGGAGCTAAACAGGTACTCCTTGCTCCCAATGATGAAGACCCCGGCAGCCAGAACTGCCAGCGTCGCAACGATGAACGCACCCAGCCTTGCCACTCTCGACATACGTCCTCCTACGATTGCTGCAGAAACTCCTTCACAAAGCCGATGTCGCTTTGTTGAAGGTCTTCAAACGTGCCCTCGATCACTACGTCGCCCTCATTGAGCAGGGCCAGACGCCCGGCAATCGTCTTGGCGCTATGCAAATCGTGCGTTACTACGATGGACGCCATCTGACGCTCGCTCTGGAGTTTCAGAATCAAGTCGTCGATCTCCCCTGAACTGATGGGATCGAGACCTGCCGTGGGCTCGTCGAGGAGCAGAATCTCCGGCTCCAGAGCCAGCGCACGCGCCAAGCCCACGCGCTTTTGCATTCCGCCTGAGATATCTGACGGCATCATTTCGAGATCGTTCTCCATGCCCACCTCGGCCAGCAATTGCCGTACCCGTTCGGACCGCTCGGACTTCGACATATCTCTCCGATGGTGTTCAAGAGGGAAGCCCACATTTCCGGCGACGGTGAGCGAATCGTAGAGCGCCGCCTGCTGGAACAGAAAACCCATCTTCTTTCTGATTTCTCCCATGCGGTCAAGCGCCAGGCCGGCTATCGCTTGGCCTTGAATGCAGACAGATCCGGAGTCGGGCGTATCGAGGCCAATGATGAGCCTCAGCAGCACGCTTTTCCCCGTGCCGCTGCGTCCGAGCACGGCCAGGGTTTCTCCGCGGCTCACGCCCAGGCTGATCCCATTCAGAACCTTGTGGCGCCCGAAGGTCTTGTGCAAATTCTCGACGACGACAACCGGCACACTGCCTTCTTGCTCAGGTTCCGCTTGCTTCGTCGTAATGTCATAAGCTGTGGCCATATTTATTTCACGGGCGCTTCAAGCAATGGTTAAGGAAAGAAGACGAGAATGAATTTCACCAGGACGACGTCGGCCAGGATAAGGAAGAGCGAGGCCAGCACGACCGAGTTAGTGGCCGCGCGGCCCACACCCGCGGCGCCCCCGCGCGTGCGCATTCCCTGAAAGCACGCGATGAGCCCGATAATCAAGCCATAGACGGTGGTCTTGAATGTCTGCGGCAGAAATGCATTGAAGGTGGCGCCACTGAAGCCGCTTTCGATAAATTGATGGAATGAGAGCGGTTCAACCAAAGCCTGTGCAAACCAGCCAGTGAGCAAGGCGCATGCGTCGGTGGCAAGGGTCAGCAGCGGCAGCATAAGGATGCAGGCCAGTATTCGTGTCGCCGCCAGCAGCCTGTAGGGGTTGATAGCGGAGGCCTCGATGGCGTCGATCTGCTCGGTCACCTTCATCGATGCCAGCTCCGCGCCCATGCCGGCGCCCACGCGCCCACTTACGACCAGGCCGGTAATGACTGGTCCCATGACCTGAATAACGGAGTACACGAGAGTGGCGGGAAACATCGATTTGGCGCCGAATCGACTTAGACTGTAGCGGGCTTCCAGCGAGATGATAACGCCAATTGCGGCGCCTGCCATGGCGACCAGCGGCAGCGACTTCGATCCGACTTCGTCAAGCTGCCGAATCAGCTCGCGCCACTCATACGGCGGTGTCACCGCGGCCCGCAAGACCTGCCAGGAAAAGATGCCCAGGCTGCCGAACCACTCGAAAAACCCGTTAAACAGCCTCGTGGCGGAGCTTGCAACGGACGGCATGAGTTCGCTCCGCCGCACCGCGAGTGGAGGGTTGAGGCCCGCAACTGTTGTCAATCCGCGATCGCTCAATGATTTGGACCTTTGTCCGGCGAGCCGTGCGCATTGTTCAGATGCATACGTGAAATCAAGGCGTGAGGTCCGCTGTAGAAGAACTCCAAGGCAATGTTGCCGCCCATATAACTCAGCAGGCTGTAGTTGCCCATCCGGAACGCATCCTTTGCGTCGAAGCGGTCCGGATACCACATGTGAACCGCAATCATGGAACCCGCATACGGCGCGGCAAGCGCGGAGAAAGAGAAGACGCGATGGCCGTTTTCGCCGCGGCGCCCTGTCAACGTGGAGATCACGGCATGACGCAGCCGCGGAAATGGGCCTCCGCATTCGCAGCGATAGTACAAGGTGTCTTCCCTGAAGGCTTCCGCCAGCCCATAACGCGTGGTGGTTCCGATAGCGGCGATCCCAAAGTCGGACCCAAACCGCTTGCCGAAACCCTCGGCCCCCTGGCCCCACTCCGGCGGTGCATTGCTCCACTGGTTGATTCCCGCGGCGAACGCGGCCCCGGCAACTGGATACGGACCGAATGCGTCGAAAGCGTAGTTGCTCACCTTTGTCCTTTCAGTCGGCCGGACGTAGGTAAGGTCGAGCTTTCCAGGGGCCGTGATTCCTGAAGTTGCCGAGGAATCTCCAGAAGAGAGCAGCGATTGCGATCTTGCCAGCACCGGCATTGCGGCCAGGGCCGCAGTGACTAACACCAGAAGCGTCGCCCGGCACATCATCGTGCCGGCAGGCTTTTTGCCCGATTGGCCAACGCGCCATTTCGCCATGGCTGCCTGGCTGGCCAACGAGAAATGCGACTCCGAGATCCAGTTGGATGACCGCACTATCTCTCCTTTGATCGGCATCGCCCATTTCAAGCACGACATACGCCACCGACGAACTGTCGCGTCGTATAGCTACACCCATAGAGATGTTTTCAGAATGGAGGCCTTCAAGGATGGTCATATTTGCACGCAATCGCAAGTTGTTTGCGTCTGCGTCGGCCGCGCCGGACAATCAAGGCGAAGTCGCAAGGCGAAATCGACCCCATGGGAGCAAATGGTCTACGGGGCCTGTGTCTAAAAGAGCACAGTTTTTGCCCTTGTGATGAGAGGACAATTTAAGAAACCAGCCGTTTTTACGGTTCGGCGAGGAGCTTGCCATGTCTGAGGTTCATGCTTTCCCTTCCATCCCCACGAAGATCCTGTTGCCCATCGACTTTAGCCCATCTTCGCAGGCGGCTTTGGAAATGGCAGCTGACCTGGCAAAGCACTTTCACGCAGAACTTCATCTTGTGAACGTAATCCCGATGTTTCCCACCACGACACTTCCTGACATGATTCCCGAAGCTGAGTTCATCCGGGAGGCGAGAACATTTGCGGAGCAGCATCTGGCCAAGTGCCATGCAGCTCTTGCGGCGAGGGGAGTGAAGTCAACTTCCAGTGTCGAAGTTGGAAATGACATTGCCGGGAACATCATGGAGGTAGTTGACCGCGAGCATATCGACATGGTGGTGATCTCCACGCACGGCATCTCCGGCTGGCATCCGCTGGTCTTCGGGTCGATTGCCGAAAAGGTCGTAAGGCTCGTGCAATGTCCACTCCTGCTTCTGCGTTCAGCCAAGCCTGATACCAGCGGGAAGATTCCGGCAGGGCGTTCCACGGAATGGTGGTAGAGAAAACGGCGGACAGGTGATTCAATTAGTGTGAGCCCCGGAGTCACGCCCGGTGAGTCTGCTGGACTCACCTTGCGATAAGTTGAGTTGGCAGACAGGTTTGCCGGCAACCAAGTGCGCGCCGCATCGTCGGGAATTCGAATTGTGGCAAGTGGGCGGCAGAAGAAACGAGCAGAATTGAACAGACACACAATTTCAGTCCAAGCGATGATCGACAGAGATTGATCGTAATTGCGGTTAATCCCAGGGTGTACTGTACCCATGTTGCTGAAGCCCCCGAGGAACAACTCGGGGATGAGTTGCGAGCGCCAAGTCGCAAAGAGAGTTGGGCTCTTATTCTCTCGAACACAGCGTTCGCGGTCATTGATCAGTTCGCCACACCCCCAATAACCGCACACCCGAGTGGCTGCTTCCTGGGCATGAACCGTCCACCCAAACAACCGGCCTGCAGCGAGGTAGCATTTTGACGCGCAATAACAACAAGACATTCGATTCCGCCGCCTTTCTTGCAAACGCTGGGCTCGGCCGAACCATGATCGAGTTGAAGCCAAAGCAGACATTTTTCTGCCAGGGAGACACGGCGGACTCTGTGTTCTATCTACAAAAAGGCCGTGCAAAAGTCACCGTCGTTTCGCAGAAGGGCAAAGAAGCCACAATCACCCTTCTATCCGCTACGGATTTTGTTGGAGAGGAGTCTCTCGCCGCGATTGTCGGGCTGCGTATGTCGACCGCCACTGCCGTGAACACCTGTACAGCGCTCAAGATTAGCAGAAACGAAATGGTCCGAGTAATGCATGACGAACCCGCATTCGCCGATCTGTTTCTCAAGTTCCTGCTGGCCCACAGCATGCGAACCCAGGCCGATCTTGTCGATCAGCTGTTCAACTCCAGTGAAAAGCGCCTGGCGCGCATTCTCCTGTTGATGGCGGAATTCGGCAAGCCCGGCGAACCGGAAACCTTCATTCCTCCCATTACGCAGGAAACACTGGCGGATATGATCGGCACTACCCGGTCCCGTGTCAGCTTCTTTATGAACCGCTTTCGCAAGCTTGGTTTTATCGGCTATAACGGCCGCATCCAGGTACATAAGTCGCTGCTTAATGTAATCCTGCTCGATCAATTGCCTGATCACAACGCGCAGAAACCAGCAATTCTCCCTGTCCCGTGAGCTACTTTAGCCCGGTGCTTCGCACAGGCACTGCAGACTATGGGAGCAATGGCCGGGGAGGTGGGCCAGTTGCATCGGGAGCATCGCGCCCAGCTAACGCCAGAGCCCAATTCGAATCGAGAACGTTGACCAGCGGCCAGGGACTGCCGGCCAGATCATAGTGAAACGCTCCCTGCTCATCGACCACGAGCCGGCTTGCCGGGTATAGGAATCCTGTGCTCTTGGTATTGTCGGTGTCATTCATTTCGAATTGACCAACCATAAGGTCGAAGGACTGGGAATCCGGGTTCGAATTGACTTCATCGGATTGAAGCGGACGGTTGGCGATAAAGGTGATCTCCCGCCCAGTTGGCGTTAGAACCATTTGGATGAAGGCGACGTCAAAGCTGAGATCTCCGGTAATTGAGCAAAGACCGACCGCTTTAGTTTTGGAGAGCGCGATGGCCAATTCCCGATCCTGGCCCTTTTGGAATGCCAGTGAAAGAACTTGCAGATCCGCAGAAGTGGTGTAGTTGTAAACGATCAGCGTTACGCCGATCACGTTCCCGTCTTTCGCGTATGTGGACTGAATCTTCTGGGGACTCGGACTGGCGGAGAATCCTGGGGTGGTTCCCAGCGCTAATGTGCCGACGAGAAGCAAGCAGGAGGATCCTAGCTTGCTGCCGCATCGAATTACGCTCGCGAGTAGTCTCATTTTGCGATCCTCCAGGGGATCCGCGCGCTAGGGCCTGTTCACATTGCCCAGGCCCTGGTTAGGCCCCGTCGCGCCGCAAACTTGAAGCTATGCGGCGGTTCTGGTTTCGATGGGTGTCTGAGCCTGGACGAGTTCATCGAAGATGGCGCGGTATTGGATCATGGCGGTGCGGAGCTCTTCAGTGCTCGCTTCAGCCGGGTGGGGCCGCACCGCGATGGCGTGCGCCACGCGGTAGTCTTCCATCACGCGAGGGTAATTGACAGAGACATCTGCGGCGCGCTGTTCAAAGCTGTCCTTGGGATAGCCGCGGGCCTCAAGGAGCGCAGCGATCAGGTCGTCGGCTTCAGTGACCGCGGCCTTGGGGTGGTCGACGAAGCGGGATTGCGCCGTTTGCCACTCGGCGATGAATCGCTCCCGCTCGGTGGCGCCGAGTTCGCGGATCTTCAGTGCGTCCACGCGGGTTTCACGGTCGGCCAGTTTTGCCTCGGCCTTGCGCGAAGAACCATGCTCCAGAACAGCGCGGTCGTACTCCGATCCGAAACGATTGCGGAAGGCCCGAGTGCGGGTTCCGCGGCGATGAACGAACCCTACAATTGCGACGGCAACGAGGAAGATAAGAACAACTACGGCGCCGATAAGCTGGGTATTCATGAAGTGACTGAACATTGTGTTCTCCTGTGCGGGATTTCCGCGACGGCAAGGGTTCATGGGGGAGGCTTCCCGGGCGGGAAGGAACCTACACACGATCCATCGTCAACGGCCAGGCGCGTGAATTCTGGCCAGAATTGCTCATGCCGGAGGCGCACTGGAGCGATGGGTGGGAAAACGCGGCAGGATTGATCGGAGTATGAAATTAAAAGGGGACTGTAGGAGGCAAGAGGTTAAAGGCCATCCTCCAAGTTGGTGTAAACGGGCCCTGGTTCAATTCGATTCGCGATTCCTCCGGGTTGTGCTGTTGACTCTTCATCTCCGCTCATTGGCTACTGGATCGCGGAGACGGAAAGGCGCTGCTTTCTCCCTGAGATTTCCAAGGAACGCTCTGACAGCCATGACTATGCTGAAAATGAGGACCAACCAGGCAAAGTCCCACGCCTGCTCCTCCCCTGGCGCCCAACCGGCCGTATCCGTAGTATCCTCCGCCCCCGGCGAAAACGAGCGCCAGAAAAACAATGAGTACGATGAGCATCTCGGATCTTCTTTACTCCAGGTTGCAACTCCCGGGTTATGTCACCGATTTGATTACGCCGCGCCTTAAGAACTCGTTGAAATCCGCTGCAATGCGGCGTATTTCAACGAGTTCCTATATCCATTTCCTCCACAGCAACCAGACTTTCACCGATTGCGTAAGGCCCGAGTAGGCAAGCAGCGTGAGAAGCAGAATGGGCCAGTAAAGCCCCGGCAGGTGCACGAGGCCCAGCGAAGAGGCCAGCGGGGAGTAAGGAAGCCACGCTCCAAAAGCCATGATGGCCAGTGTTGTGAGGATCAGAGACCAGCTTGCGCGGCTCTCGAAGAAAGGGATCTTATTGGTGCGAATGATGTGGATGATGAGCGTCTGTGTCATCAGCGACTCCACGAACCAGCCCGTCTGAAATAGCGGAGCGCGGGATGGATCCCAGCACTTGAAGAGATAGAGCATGACGAAGAAGGTGGAGTAGTCGAAGACGGAGCTGATGGGTCCGATGCAGAGAATGAACCGCCTGATCTCTCCGATGTTCCAGGGCCGCGGCAGCGCCACCAGTTCTTCGTCCACTGCGTCGGTGGGAATCGGCACCTGCGAGAAGTCGTAGAGCATGTTGTTTGTCAAAATCTGAATCGGGGCCATGGGAAGAAAAGGGAGAAAGGCGCTTGCTCCCAACACGCTGAACATGTTTCCAAAATTGGAACTGGCGCCCATCCGGATGTACTTGAGAATGTTGGCGAAGACCTTCCGCCCCCCGATAACGCCCCCGTCAAGAACCATCAGGTCCTTCTCGAGAAGGATCAGATCCGCTGACTCCTTGGCGATGTCGGTCGCGGTATCCACTGAGATGCCAATGTCCGCGGCGCGCAACGCGGGAGAATCGTTGATTCCGTCTCCCATGAATCCCACCACGTGTCCTTTGCCGCGCAGGACGCGAACGATACGCTGCTTGTGGGCGGGAGAGAGGCGGGCAAAGAGAGTTGTCTTTTCCGCAGCCTCGGCCAGTTCAGTGTCGGACATTTTCTCCACGTCGTCGCCCAGCAGCATCGGGTCGGCGAGGAGTCCCACGTCCCTGCACACTTTGCGGCTGATCAGGTCGTTGTCGCCGGTGAGGATCTTTACCACCACACCATGTTTGTGCAGTGCTTCGATTGCACCCGCGGCGGTACGTTTGGGCGGGTCCAGAAATGCGACATACCCTTTCAGCACGAGATCGCGCTCATCGTCCCTGGAGCAAGCCTTTTTCCCCGGCAGCTCTTTGATTGCTACCGCCAAAACCCGGAATCCATCGTCGCTAAGGCTCGCATACTCGTCCTTCAGCCCTTTCATCAGGGCAGGGTCCATGGGCGACACCTTCCCATCCAACTCGAATTGAGAGCATTGATGGAATATCTCTTCCGGAGCGCCCTTGGTCAGCAGGATCGCCTTGCCTTCAGGACTCTCGACGAGCACGGACATCATGCGTCGCGTAAAGTCGAAAGGTATCTCGTCCAGCTTCTTGTACTTCTCGACCAGAGCTTGCCCATGAAAATCCGAACTGTTCAGAATCGCCGTGTCAAGCAGGTTCTTGAGGCCCGTCTGGAAGTGGCTGATGAGGTAGCCATCCATGAGCACTTCATCGGTTTCGCGTCCGGCGACATTGCAGTGCCGCTGAAGGATGACCCGATCCTCGGTGAGCGTGCCGGTCTTGTCGGTGCATAGCACGTCCATACCGCCGAAGTTCTGGATGGCGTTGAGACGCTTGACAATTACCTTCTTGCGGCTCATGGCAAGCGCGCCCTTGGAGAGGCAGACGGAAACGATCATGGGCAGCATCTCCGGAGTCAGTCCCACGGCCACTGCCATGGCAAAGAAAAAGGCGCTCCTCCACTCGTGCTTGGTGAAGCCGTTGATCAGGAAGACCAGAGGCACCATGACGGCCATAAGCTGGATCATGAGCCACGTGAAGCGGCTGAGGCCGCGGTCGAAACTTGTCGGCGTTTCCTCCTCCGTGATGGAACTGGCCATTGTGCCGAGATACGTGTGGACTCCCGTCACGACTACGACTGCGGTCGCCGTGCCGCTTTGAACGCTCGTGCCCATGAAACATGTATTTTTGAGTTCCGCCGGTGAGTTGGCAGCCTTGGGGTCGGCATCGTGAAACTTCTCTACTGGAAGCGATTCCCCGGTCAGCGTTCCCTGGCTGACGAACAGATCCTTTGCGGTGATAACCCGCACGTCACCCGGAATCATGTCGCCGGCGGAGAGATTGATGATGTCCCCCGGGACCAGGTCGCGAAGCGGAAGCTCCCGGGCCTTGCCATCCCGAACCACCGTAGCGGTCACGTGGATCATGGCTTTGAGCTTCGCCGCCGCCGCGTCCGCACGGGTTTCCTGCAAGAATCGAAGCGCCGCGCTGAGCACCACCATGCCAGCCATTACGCTTCCGGCGCGCGCATCACCCGTGGCAAAGGAAATCGACGAGAGAGTTGCGAGCAGAATGACCAGCGGGTTACGGAGGATGATCAAGAGGCGGATAAACCAGCTGCGCCGCCGTTCTTGCGCGACCTCATTCGGACCCGACGTGCGCGCTCGCTCTTCGGCCTCAGCTTGCGTCAGGCCCTGGGGAGCCGTGCGCAACGACTGAAGCAGTTCATAGCCGTCCTTACCTGCCGCATCCAGGACAGCGGGGGAAACGCGGATGTTATGTTCCTTTGCCTTTGCAGCAATTGGAGACGCGTCCGGGGGAGGCAAAGTCCCTGGGGGGCCGACGGCGTTCTGGTTGCCATCCTCGGCTACCTTTTCCGCCACGTGATTCGAATCAGTTGCTGTCATCTGCTGCCATCCTTCTTATGACCGCCATCTAAGTTACTTGTTCTGAACCGTCTCAAGTCTTTTGATGTTTAACTGGTGCGAGGATGGGCGCCTCTCGGTACCCGCGGACAGGGCAGTCTGACGCGGAGACATTTCAACAACTGCTTCCGATTGACTAAAAGTGTCAGTCCAGACAAATGATAATACTTTGCCGTTTTGCTCAAGTCGAGCCGACGTCCTCGGGCGAGTTTGAATTGCAATTTGGCTCAAAACTCGTCACTGAGCTGCTAGGGATGGCACGTTTGCCCGCGCAGCGTTCCTCGGCTTTGGCGTCAGAGGTGGTGGTGTATCTCCTGTGTACTGCACGAGACCGCAGCATCCCATCCCGCCCGCGGAAGCAACAACCTGTTCCGCTCTTCTCGTTCTTGGCGAATGCCTAAAGGCTGGGCCGAA
Organism: Acidobacteriaceae bacterium; assembly: GCA_003171315.1. GTDB lineage: Bacteria > Acidobacteriota > Terriglobia > Terriglobales > Acidobacteriaceae > Telmatobacter. Next base: position 22,415 of record PMYE01000043.1, on the reverse strand, counting down.
TGGCACGCCTCGATGTTGTCCTGTCTGTATCGAGCGAAGGCGCACGATAACTTTGCACAGCCTCCATTGTGCCGCATCGTCGTCCTTCAAATGAATCGCGGTTGGCCATTCTTGAGCATATTTGTACAGATTGCGCATCTCCGCTGGAAGATACTTTTCTCGAGCCTCTCCGATGTGATTGCGGCCGCGATGTCAATTTTAGCGCCCCAGGGCAAGTAACGATCCGGAAACTTGAGCCGGAGAACGCGGTAACGAGCCGAGGCTTCGAAACTTGAGAGCCGGTGAATGCATTTCAACTCGATTGCGGAGTGCATAGGTCCGGAGTGAGTTCGTTGAATTTCCGAGGCGCAGCGCTGCCCATTTTCAAGAGCCCCCGATGAACCTTCCTCAGTGCCATTCCGGCGAAATTCCAAGCCTTCTCGGGACCGGCGCCCGGTGTAGGGAGCAAGAACAGGAGAACAACCATCGTGACATCGAATCCGGACAAGCCCGAGTCGAAGCCTGAATCGAAGCCGACGTCCATTGCAGATAAGTCAGAATCGAAGCCGGAGTCCAAGCCGGCTCCGAAGGATGATCTGAAGTCCCTGCCCATGCCAGAACTTATGAAAAAGTTAGGGTCATCGGCGGACGGCCTCACTCAGGGCGAGGCCCAAAAGCGGCTGGCGCAATACGGGCCGAACGCGATTGAGGAAAAGAAGACCAACATCGTCCTGAAATTCCTGAGCTGTTTCTGGGGCCCTATCCCGTGGATGATCGAGGGGGCAGTGATATTGTCGGGGGTTGTCCGGCACTGGATGGATTTCTCCATCATCCTTTTCCTTCTCTTTTCCAACGCGCTGGTGGGCTTTTGGGAAGAGCACCAGGCGGGCAATGCCATCGACGCTCTAAAGAAAAGGCTGGCCGTCAACGCCCGCGCAAAACGAGATGGAAAGTGGACGACACCCAAGTCATCGGAATTGGTGCCAGGCGACGTGATCCGTCTGCGCTTGGGCGACATCATCCCGGCCGATGCGCGCCTACTTGAAGGTGACTCCGTACAGGTTGACCAGTCGGCGTTGACCGGCGAGTCTTTGCCCGTTGAGGTTAAACCGGGCGGGGCGGTGTACTCGGGATCCATTCTTCGTCAAGGCGAGATCGATGCAATCGTCTATGCCACTGGAACGAAAACGTACTTTGGCAAGACCGCACAACTGGTGCAGTCCGCGGACACTGTCAGTCATTTCCAGCGATCTGTATTGAAGATTGGCAACTACCTGATCGCTCTCGCCGCGGCGATGGTTCTGTTGACGCACCTACGCCCGATGCCAAAGCTGATCAGCCGAAGCCTGAGGCCAAGGCTGACCAGCCAAAGCTTGAAGCCAAAGACAAGACTCAGCCTGATGTGTCGCCACAACTCGTAAAGCGGGTCCATGAATTCTACGAGCAGTTAGGGCGCGAGGACGTTCAAGCCGTTCAGGAATCGGAAAATTCGGAGTTGGAACTTGAGAAACATGAAACCCACAAATAAACAGGCACGAGTAATGAGGCGGCCATGACCGAGAAATCGAACATTAAAATCAGTTCAACGGATTTTCGGGTGCCGCCAGACAAGAAGGTCAATCTCAGCAAATGGCCGACGATGGTCGATCCCTATGCCAAGTCGAAGAAGCAGTATAAGGAGCTTCTCGACCAACACATTGAGAAGCTGAGTTCACTGCAGCACCTTCACTACGCGTCTCACCACTATGCGTTGCTGCTGATCTTCCAGGGCATGGACGGCGCCGGCAAGGATGGCGCCATCCGGCACGTGATGTCTGGGGTCAATCCAGAAGGCTGCGAGGTCTTCAGTTTCAGGCAGCCCAGTGCAGAAGAGCTCGATCACGATTTCCTCTGGCGCACGACGTGCCGCCTTCCCGAGCGCGGCCGGATCGGCATCTTCAACCGCTCTTATTACGAAGAAGTGCTTGCCGTTCGCGTGCATCCGGAGATTCTCCGCAGCCAGGGACTGCCGGAAGAATTGCGCGACGAGAAAAACATTTGGGAGCAGAGGTATGGCTCCATCGTGGACCTGGAGAAGCACCTTTATCGCAACGGCACGCAAACCGTCAAGATCTTCCTGCACCTATCTTACGAGGAGCAGCGAAAGCGATTCCTGGCGCGCATCGATGAGCCGGACAAGAACTGGAAGTTCAGTACCGCTGACATTCACGAGAGGAAATTCTGGAAGCACTACATGAAGGCCTACGAGGATTGCCTTCGTGCAACAAGCACTCATCATGCGCCCTGGTATGTCGTCCCCGCCGACGATAAGGAGAACGCACGGCTAATCGTCTCTCAAATCGTCCTTGATGCGCTGGGGGGACTCAAGATGGCTTATCCCAAGACAACCGCAAAGCGGCGTCTCGAACTGCACGCGATCAAAAAGCAGCTTGCGAAATAACGCCCGGGATCATCGAAGGCAGACCTAAGCAAATCGGTCTTTCAACACCCGCCGGCGCTGTTATCAGTTACGAAGAAATAGAAAGGAACCCTCATTATGGCCACCAAGGAACTCCCGATCATGCCCAGTTCCACGTGTTTTCCCTTTTCCTTGAAAGCCGAAGCGCGAACGCCACGTGGATGTCAGATGCATCCAACCGCTTGCACGGTTTCCAGTGCCTGCACTTTTGCGACTCGACGATTGTGGCGCGCTCAGACATTTACAACCAGGCTTGCAGCGCCCTGCTCGACAGATCGTACGGGGAACCCCAAGCGAGCGGGCTGCGCACGATTCACGCGAGTTCGTATGAAGGTTCCCATGTAAGACTGCGCTACCTGATTCCAGACCATGGTTCGCGCATAGCGGTAAGCGCGTTTGCGCATTGCCTGGCGCGCCGTATGGTTGTCCAGAAGTTGAATTGCCGCGGCTGCGATCGCCGCCGGATCCTCAAAAGGAACCAGCACCCCGCGCCCATCATCCAGGAGTTCCTCGGCGTGCCAGTATGGAGTCGAGATGATGGCCTTCCCGGCGCCCAAGGCATGCGCGAGCGTTCCGGACACGGCCTGCGCCTCATGGCAGTACGGCGTGATGTAAATGTCGGCCGAACCGACCAGCGAGGCCATTTCCTGAAGGCTGAAAAACCGGTTGTGAAAGACCACGCTCTCCTCAACTCCCAGTTCCCTGGCCAAGGCTTGCAACTGAAACCGGTATCGATCGCCCTCGCGAAGCCTGACATGCGGGTGGGTAGCGCCAGCGATGATGTAAACAACGTCGCTGCGTCGAGATAAAATGCGCGGCATGGCTTGCAGCACGCTCTCAAATCCCTTGTTGGGCGACAACAAGCCGAACGTGAGCAATACGGCCTTGTCTTGGCTCGCGAATAGTCCTTTGTAAACATCCGGTTCCTCGAAAGGCAAATCGGGGATACCATGAGGAATCACGTCGATCTTCTTGTCGTGAGCTCCAAATACATTTTGCAAGAGGCTGGATGAGTGATTGCTCATGACAATAAGACGATCGGAGCGCCGGACGATTTCTTCCATGACCGTGCGTTGGCTGGCATCCGGCTCGCGAAGTACCGTATGCAGAGTGGTCACGACTGGCATGTTGAGGTGCTTCAACAACTCCAGGACATAACTGCCGGCTTTCCCTCCATAAATCCCATACTCGTGCTGCAGGCAAACTAAATCGACATTGCTGGCATTAAGATAGCTCGCTGCGGCCCGATAAGATATGATGTCGGCCTCGGTTATCTCGCATCGTACCCGCGCAGGGTAGGCGTACGACGATTGAGGATCGTTCACGGCTACCACCAACAAAGCTGCGGCTCCGTACCCAGCAGCGATCGCGTCACACAAATCTGTCGTGAAGGTCGCAATTCCACACTGTCGAGGAAGGTGGTTGCCGATTACCGCTACCCTCACTGGAACCGTCCGGCGGAGTATCGCTTGAAAGGATGATATAGCCTGTTTTCCGAATACCGGAGGCAGTGATTCGCGCCCGATCATGGTGTTCGGCTGCAAACTCGCTGCGAGGTGAAGCGTGGACATTGCACTCTCCTTACGGCATGGTCTAATTGGAGTCGCACCCAACACGGGGAAAGGCGCCAAAAGGCCGGCACGGGGATTTCCTTGATGCCGGGACTCATACTGCCTTTCGTCAGTCCACCATTTGCCATCCGCCGAGCAACTCGATGACGAGTACCACCAACGCTACGGCCAGGAGTAGCTGCATCGGGCCTCTGGCGATATGAAGATTGAAACCCGGCAGCCACAAAGTCAGAAGAACAACAAAGATAGCCAAAGACCGGTCTACTCCCGCGAACATCTGCGAGCACCCGAATGTGAATCTCATCCGGCGTGTGCCGGGGCTGTCCAGCAGCGTAGCTCCCGTCGATTTCGATCATCGAACAACATTCTTTCTGAAAGATGGTCAAAATGACGCACATTCCTTGGAGAAATCAGGGAGCTGTCGGCTTAACCCCTTGGCGGCAGCCGCCACGAGTCACTGCGGGCGCTCGACCGCAGCAATAATTGCGGTCAACGGATGCGGACTGTTCAAAATTGACCGGACTCCTCGGATCTTCTGCCGGCGGGGAAGGATGGCACAACAACCATCATGCATATCCGGTATCTGCCCGTCACGGGCTTGCCTGGTATGAAATCGATGTCAATTACTATGGCATACGTCTCCTTGAAAGACTCGGCCTCGCAAGCCAAATCAAGACTGCCAGCCTGAAACGCGCGGCAGAACGGCGATCTATGCCGGTATCGCGAAATGCTGTTGGAACTTCAATGGGCGAGGGCTCCCACAGGGCAATGTATTAAACATACTGTCGTGAATAATTCTATGCGCCCCGGGCCCATCGTGAGCAAAGTTGAACATTTTTGGCGACCCCTTCTGGCCTAAAGTTGTGAAATATAGCTTCGAGCCGGGAGAAACCTTGATGGAGCCGACCACGACGGCAAAGAACGATCACGACTTCAACTCAAGGAAAATCCTTGCAGCGATCGGCAAGGATGTAAAAGTAGTGACCTTTCTTAAGGGACAAGCAATCTTCGCGCAGGGAGACGCGGCCGGCACAGTCTTCTACATCCAGGAAGGCAAGGTTCGACTCACCGTCGTATCAAAGTTTGGCAAGGAAGTGACCCTCAGCATATTGAGCGAGGGAGAGTTTTTCGGAGACGGCGGCCTGGCTGGACAGCCTTTGCGCATGGGCTCCGCAACCGCGCTGGCGGACTGCAAACTTTTGCAGATTGACAAGAAAACAATGATGCTTGCGCTTCACCGGGAACGCACTCTCTCAGATCTGTACGTTGCATATTTGCTGGCGCGGAACCTCCGATATCATGAGGCTTTGGTTGACCAACTCTTTGATCCCTGCGAAAAGAGAATAGCCCGGGTTCTGCTCTTGCTTGCACATTTCGGCAAGGAAGGCACGTCCAAGACTGTAATCCCCAAGGTTAATCAAGAGACCCTGGCCGACATGGCAGGCACAACCCGGTTGCGCGTCAGCTTTTTTATGAATAGGTTTAGAGAATCAGGCTTCCTTGCCGTTAGCAAAAGCAAGCTGCAGATTCATCGTTCACTCCTGAATGTCGTACTCCGCGGCTAGATCAGAGTAACAGTGCTCATGTTTAGAACGTTCCAGGTGGCTTTTACTTTCGCTCTACGGACTAAAATCTGTCCGCGGGACATGGAAAGGAAAAGGCCACTTGAGGGCCGTGCCCTTCGGTACATCCGCTCTGATTCCGCTATAGCTTCCGCGCACCAATCCGGGAAATCTCTTTCCCAAAAAGCGATGAGTAACAGCTTGTCGCTCGCGAGTTCTTTCCGCCTTTTGCCCAGGGCTTGCTCCAACCTGGATTGAGGGCGATGTCCGGGGGAGCTTCCTCAACGGGGAAGCGTGAGACTACCGCGCTCGTAAAAAAACACTGAGCAATATTGCACAGTATTCACGGCATCGCATCTGGAACATTCATACTAGGCGCCCATCCCCATCAGCGGCGGCAGCGACGCCAGATCATAGGGCCAAATCCCCGTGAAGGCAGCACCCCTTCTCACGCTGCCGCCGCACCTCGCGCTTCCTTTCTGACCGATCCATATAAGCCCACTCCGTCGTGCAAAAGTGCACATCCATTCCAACTTGGTTGGAGTAGCGTTAGACGAAGATGAATGGCTTGGTTAAATGCGTTCTCAAGCTCGGATCGCCCCTGTGGGATCTATTCCTGTCCACCGCTGGATGCTTCGTGTTCATGCGTGATTGCGGCTTGGTCGCGGCAGAAAAAGAAGGGCCGGACGCGGTGACATCGATGTGCGCCGCTGGTGGTGTATCCGATTGCTCAGCATTTTCGGTTACTGAGTAGGACACTCCAGATGCAAGAGTCACAAGCACTTGCGTAGCACGGGAGAAGACAATGACGGATAACGAGGACTTGCATATAGCAGATCTCCACACCATGGCGGCATACGCACATGTATCCGCTGCCCACGTGCACAGCACCGGCGATCACGCGTCCGCCCAGCTGTTGGCCAGGAAAGCGATGGGATACTCTGTGGAAGCCTTAAAGCATACGGAAGAGATCGCGAAGAGCGCGCCGCAATCGATGCAGGTTTAGGCGGCACGCTCTTCTGTGGAATCGTCGCGCGCAAGACGCTCGGCGCGGTCCAGCAAGTGGCACAACCCGTGGATGCCCGGAGCGAAGGAGATGCAGGATGCTGATCGTTCTCATTATCGTTCTGCTGCTGGTTTTCGGCGGGGGCGGAGGGTACTACGGCTACAACAGGTGGGGCACGGGCGGAGGCGCAGGCATAGGGCTTGGCACAGTGCTGCTGATCTTGCTGGTGTGCTATCTGTTGGGAGTTTTCCGATAGAGCCGTTTACGGCACGTTCGACCCGATGGCGGGCGACTGGCGACGGGGCTGACATCGTCGCCCAGACGTGTGAGGCGGGCAGTAAAGCTGGCGCACGGAGGGAAGAGATGCGTGTCTCGACGCTTGCGCCACAGCCATGCTCGCGGCTCACTTTTCCTATTGCCCTCTCGGAGTCCTGAACTTCACTTGCAGTCTGAAGCGGCGCGATCCCGACTCTCGTAGCTGATGAGGTATGGCTTGGCGTGCATATTGGCTACAGAGAACGGGAAGTCGCGGATTCCTTGAGACGCGCAGTCTCCGCAGCAATGAGTGAAAGAAGGTCTTTCAGCGCCAAGCCGGGATTATCGCTCTAGCCCCACTGTCCGTACTTTGACCAGTTTCCTTTTCTCGCTGCGCCCCACGGTTCGATTTGCTTTGGTTGATGCGGTTTGCCACCGCCCTCTCCATGCAATGAATCCACTACACTCCCGGCATTTCTTTCACGACAACTCCTTTGATTTCCGCCGGTTAGCGCATCATCATTCGTGACATATAGTTCTGATGTATACTACATCACGAGCGGGCTTTTTCCATCCTGCCAATACTCCAGCCATCGTGCGTACACGCTCTGAAAGGAATTTTCGCTGGAGACTTTCTGTATTTTCTTTTCAATTTTTCGTTGCGCCATCGGGTCAATGCCCGTAGCCAGCAGCTTGCGCGCCTCGGTGTGGCGGTCTCTTGCCAGCGCCATCGAAACATCGGGGTAATTGCCAAAGGACATGAGCTTTTCCTTGCCCTCAAACCGATAGGACCAGCGCCAGAGCTTGCCGCATGTCGGTTTAACCCAGAGGTAGAGTCCGCCTCCATCGCCCATGCTGTAGGCTCTTTCCGTCGCCTTGGCTCTTTTGATCTCCGTATCGGTCAACCCGGACATGCCCTTCCTCCCCGCTCAAGAAAAGTACACCCACCTCAAAAGCAGAGTACACCCAAAAATACACCCGTCAAAACACGGCTGCACCTGGAGGCAGATGGACGCATGAAAGAGCGAAGCCTAGCATTTGCTAGGTTTTACGTCTTTCTGGGAGATGTTTTGGGAGGTTTTCGGAACGGTTAATGGCGGAGAGGGAGGGATTCGNNCCGCTCGGCCACCTCTCCGCGGTCCGCGGCTATCTTCTGATTGTACGGCCAATCGAGTCGTCTCAGCGAATGGCGGCGGCAGCGCCGGGCGTAGCCGCATGCGCAGGCAAAAGCGGGAGCGCACGCTCCCGCTTTCCTCCTGCTCCTGTTGACTGTTTGCCCAGGAGTTCATCGGCAAGGGCGCCCGCGTCATAAATTTTGCGCAGGCCCTCGATCATCCCGGCGGAGTGAACGGCAACGGCGCGGTTCTTCGTGCCGTCATAGACGAAATCCCCCGCCAGCGACTCGATATTGCCATCGAAGATGAGGCCCACCAATTCGCCCTCGCGGTTCACCACCGGCGAGCCCGAGTTGCCGCNNGGGCTGCCCGAGTTGCCGCCGATGATGTCGGCCGTGCAGACGAAATCGAGCGGGGTCGCCAGGTCGAGTTCGTCGCGGGCCGCCGCTTCTTTCGGTGTCAGATTCCATGGGGCCACGTTGCTGAAGCTCGCCGCGCGATCGTAGAGCCCGTAGAACGTGGTGAACGGCGGAGCGACCGTTCCGTTATACGGATAGCCGTCGACCGTGCCGTAGCTCAGCCGCAGCGTGAATGTGGCGTCGGGATAGGCATTCTTTCCGTAGACAGCAAAGCGCACCTTGCCCAGCTTTTCACCTGCCGCTGCGAAGACGCTGGAAATGTGATCGCGATAGTACACGTAGCTCGCGCGCCAGACTGGGTCCACGCGGCACGCGGCAGCGATCATGGGATCGGTGGATGCCGCGACCGCAGCTTCGCCGCCATCGATCAGGCTCTTGCGAAAGACGGGATCGCCGAGTTTGGTTCCGTCCACGAGCGCGGCCACGGCCTTGTCAATGTCGCCGCCTTGCACGATCGCCTGCAGGTACGCGTCGTCGGCTCCTAGTTTTTCCTTGGCGATGTTCAGGGCAGTGGCCATATAGAGCTTCTCAACCGAGGGATGAATGGGGGCTGGAGAAAGCAGTCGGAAGCGCAGGGAATCCAGCCCCGCCTCGTGAAACTGCGGCAGGCGATCTCCATCCGGCTTTCTCACCTCGGCGACATACTGTACGATCTGCAACGCGAAAGAAAAGAGCTGGCTGTCGGTGCGGCGAAAAATCCTTTTCTTGATCTCCGGCCTGGCTAGGTCCACCGCGCGTGCTACCTCGTTCCACGCGTCGCCATATTCTTTTTGCAACTCCGGATTCGCGGCCGCCTTGGCGCGCAAGTCCTGCTCCTCGGCCTGCTCTTTGGCCAGAATGGCCTTGCCGGAGAGTGCTTCCTCGCGGCCCAGGTAGACTTTCAGGCTGTTCTGCAAGAGAAACACATTCGTTCCCACCAACTCCGCCTGATCCGGTCCCTGTTTTGCGAACGCCTGTTCCGCGGCGATGCGCCGCTGCAGATAGCCGATGAACTGCGGCTCGACCGTGTCGCGCTCCAACAGCAATTCGGCCATGGTGTCCTGGCGCGCGGACGAGCCCGGATTGCCGGAAACGAAGACCAGCTCGCCGGGCGCGGCGCCCTTCGCGCTCCACTTCAGATAGTTCTCCGTGCGCAGCGGCTTGCCGTTTTCATAGACGCGGAACAGGGCCATGTCGAAGTCGTAACGGGGATAGGTGAAGTTATCCGGATCGCCGCCGAAAAAGGCCGCCTGCTCCTCCGGCGCAAACACCAGGCGCACATCGGTGTACTTCTTATACCGATAAAGCCAGTACGCGCCGCCGTTGTAGAGAGTGACCACGTCGGAGCGCAGGCCGGTCTTGTCTTTGCTTTCCTTCTCGATGGCGGCCATCTCCGCCTCGCGCGCCTTCAGCGCCTTGGCGTCATCCGTGATGCCTTTGGCCGCGGCCTCGACCCGCGCCGTCACGTCGTGCATGCCCACCAGCACATTCACTTCCAGATCGGGAGACCTCATCTCCTGGTCCTCGGTCGCGGCATAAAAGCCATCGCGCACGTAATCGTGTTCGGCCGTTGAGTTCTTCTGCAACTGGCCGCGCGCCACATGATGGTTTGTGAGCAGCAGCCCGTCGGGGCTCACAAACGAGCCTGACCCGCCGTCGTTCAGCCGCACGCTGGAGAGTCGCAGATGATCGAGCCACTCCTGCGTGGGGTGAAAGTTGTATTTCGCCGCCAGTTGCTTGAGCGGCGGATTGTCGAACGTCCACATGCCCTCTTCGGCGCACATCGTCGTCACCAGCGCGAAAAGCAGTGCGGGAACCACAAACACGGAGCGAAGAGCACGAGCGATCATAGAAGCCTCATGGAAACGCCGGCGCCAAATGGCGCCTCGCGGTTACGGTTGCGGCAACCCCAGTACTTCCACGCCGGAGGCACCGTCTTTATGGTGGAAGACCGTCTCGGTGGCCTTCTTGAAGTCCTCCAGCCTGGCGTAGGGAATGTCAGTGAGGGTCTGCGGATTGCGTAGAAGGTGCGGTACGGGCCTTCGAGATCCTCGGCGTCGTACCATCCGCCCACCACCAGCACCGCGCACTTTACGTTCTTCATGTGCCGCGAAAGGTCGCGCGACTGCCAGTAGCCGTCGTACGTGTCGTGCTTGAACTGGTCGTCCCACATCCAGGCCGAACCGTCGAAGTATTTGTCCAGTCCGGCCACATTCCCGGCCTGGAGAAAGAACTTGTAGCTATCCGGCGTGCCGAAGTCGAAGGGGACCTCTGGCTTGGGCAGCACGGGGTTCTGTTGCGGATGGAAGAATGGCGCGTAGAATTCGAAGCCGGCCGCGAGCATGAACGCTCCGCCGTGGTAGGAGTCGTCGCCAAGAAAGAGATCGGTCATGGGCGCCTGCGGGCTGGCCGCGGCGATGGCGGGGTGCGAATCGACGATCGATGCCGACGTGAAGAATCCCGGATACGAAATGCCCCAGATGCCCACCTTGCCGTTGTTAGTGGGCACGTGCTTCAGCAGGAATTCGACGGTATCGTACGTGTCCGACGATTCATCCACGTCCCGCGGCGATTTCTTTTTGTCGATGTGCGGGCGCATTTCAACAAATTTGCCCTCGCTCATCCATCGTCCGCGCACATCCTGGTAGACGAAGATGTAGCCGGACCGCTCGAATTCATCCGAAGGGCCGAGACGCGCGGGATAGCGGTCCTCGCCGTAGGGAGCTACGCTGTACGGCGTGCGATCCATAAGAAACGGATACGGACCGGGATCGTCGGGGAACGCCGATACCTTGGGCACATAGACCACCGTAAACAGACGCACGCCGTCGCGCATGGGGATGCGGTACTCGAACTTGGAGTATTGCTCGCGCACGAAATCGCGCCCCACGGTCCCGGTGGCCGCGGGCGTGGCGGCGGGAGCGGCGCCGCGCCCCTGGGCACTCAACAGGCAGGGGGCAAGAATCAGCAGACTGACGAAATTACGCATGACGGATGGATGGGGTCATGATACAACGCAGAGCGCGCGTCAATCCAGGAACTTTTTCACGTACACATCGCGCGACACTCGCTCCGCGCGCGCCTTGTTTTGCAAGCGGAGTGCGTCCTCGCGGCTCATGCGTCCGCGGAGAGCGACCAGGAACAAGCCCTTCTTCTCCGGCGGCGTAAACACCGTGGCGGCGAAATCGGGGTGGCCCTGGTTGACCTGCCCGGCTTTCCTGGCGGCATCCTCGCGGGTGCGGCTGGTGAAGGCGATCCCCCGCCACATGCCTTGGCGGGCGGGGACGGGCGCGGCAGCCGGCTTGGACGCCGGTTTCGCCACGGGGCTGGGCTTGGCAACCTCGGGCGCTGCGATTGGGGCGGGCGCTTTTGACGCCGGCGCCCCGGCAACGGGAACGGGAGCGGGGGCGGGTTGCGCCGGGGTCTCGGCAGAGGGGCGCAGGTGGAGGCCGAGGATGAGCAGGACAACCGCGGCGGCGCCCACCAGGATCCACTTGGGAAAGGGCCTCGCCGGAGCCGGAGCCGCAGCGCCAGGGAGCGGCGCCGGGGGCGCGGTATCCACGGCCGGCGTCGGGGCAGTCGGCGGGGCCGGCGTCGGGGCAGGGTGCGGATCGGCACCCAAGGCTTGGGCGAGAATGTCCGCGCTCCGCGCCAGGGGAGAAGGCGAAATCTTAAACCAAAAGGCGCGCAACTCGTCGGTGTACGGCGCGTCCGTGGCGGCCTCGCGCAGGGCATCGGTGGACAGCTTGATCGCCTCGCCCACGGCGACCACGTGATCCGGGTCCAGCGCGGGATGAGCCAGCCCCTCGGCCCGCAGGTAGCGCAACGCGGCCACGGCCGCATCCAGCACTTCGCGCGCCTCCGTCTCCGACAGGGGCGAGCGGCCGAGCGCGGCGGCTAGCGTGTCGTCGGCGTATTCGAATACCGCGTAGACAGCGGTTTCGCGGCCAAGTTCGGCGCGCCCGCAATCCAGCACCTGGCGCAGATTCGGGTGCCGCAACAGGCGCGTGCGCTGCCACAGCGCGAGCTGGGCGGCGCCGTCTCCCGCGGATTCCTTCGCCAGCTTGACGATGGCGCGCCGGCCATCGGACGGAAGCGAAGTTTCAAAAAACCCGGCGGCATCGTCGCCGTGTAGCCACTGTTGGAGCAGATATCCGGCGGGAAGGGCCACGCCTTCCCATCGTTCCCGCAACTGATTCATACCTTTATCATGACGCCTGGCGAGCCTATACGGGGAACGCGCCCCACCATTGTCGGGCTGCATGATACCGTATTTATAGACTTAGAGGTCTTGTGCTCTCGAATTGTCATACCGAAGTTTCCGGCGTGATCTTCCACATCATGCGATTTTCCCTGCATGACGGGCCAGGCATCCGTACGGCGGTATTTTTCAAAGGCTGCCCGCTTTCCTGCTGGTGNNCGCGCATGGGGATGCGGTACTCGTATTTGGTGTAATGGGCGCGAATGTAGTCTTCAGCGGAGGGCGCCGCCGCAGGCTGCTGGGCGCGGGCAAAAGGGATGGCAAGAAGCGGCGCAGCCAGAACGGCAAGAGCAAAGCGTTGCGTTTTAGGCATTGTGGCAGGAAATCTCCCGACCATCCAGAGTAACGCAGCCAAACGCTGCCGGAAGGCCCCCGGCGCTCGACGGCGGACTGCCGGCTCCCAACGATTAAAGTTCGCTGGTAAACCGCGCAGCCGCCGCCCGTGCCCGCCGTGCCGTTCATCGACATGCAGCAAATGCAGCAGCAGCAATAAGGAGCGGGTTGGTCCTTATCCTCGACCACCGGGTCCAAGGAACGGCCGAGCGTCGGAATCCCTGCCTAACTTCGAGTTACAGCGCCACAGCCACATCGAGCGGACCTCTGCTATAATCTCCGCGTTTGCTTCTTGAAGGGGGCTTATGCTTTCTTTGAAGGTCCGCCGCTTGCTGCAAACTAGAAGAGCGTTTACCGAACGATTGCTGCTATGCTTCTTCGCATTCGTGCTTACGCCAGGTTTTGCACAAACTGATAGGCATATCGACAAGCTGATCCGCCAACTGGAGGACTACAAGCAGAGCGTTCGGGAAAAGGCAGCTATTGCGCTTGTGCAGATAGGCAAGCCCGCAGTTGAGCCACTGGTCGCCTCACTCAGCCTGAATGACTGCGATCCCCGTCCCAGCGAAAAAGTCAATGTGCTGGTCCAGATCGGCGAACCCGCAGTTGAAACGCTAATTTCTGCTTTGAACAACACAGATCCCTCGGACAATGAGAATGTCCCCTGTGGCCCGCAGAGAGCGTTAGTCCAGGTCGGCGGTCCTGCTCTCGCCCCTCTGATCGCCGCGATGAGCGACCAGAGTTTGAAAACCCGATGGCGTGATGCCCAGTTATTGGGCGATATGAAAGACCCGAGTGCGGTCGAACCATTGATCACCGCTCTTAGGAGTTCGGATGCCCACGTCCGACAGAGTGCAGTCGAGGCGTTGGGCATGATTAAGGACCCACGGGCGGCTAAGCCCTTGATCGTGGCCGAGAAGGAGCACCTAGAGGATTCTCAGACCAGAAGGGAAGTAGAGGTTTCGCTGATCGCAATTGGGGCGCCGGCGGTTGATCCCCTGATCGCCACGCTGCAGGATAAGGACGCGAATATCCGGGCTTTGGCGCCTTTTCCGTTGGGAAGGATCAGAGATCCTCGTGCGGTCGAGTCGCTGATCGCGGCGTTAGACGACTCAGATGTGCGTGTTCGAAAAGGAGCGATTTGGTCGTTGGGCGAGATAGGCGATCTACGCGCGGTCGATCCTGTCATCCGTGCTCTGGCGAATTCAGATCCCGACGTCCGACGGGACGCGGTCGTTGCGCTCGGTAGACTCAACGATCCTCGTGCGGTCGAGTCGCTGATCACGGCCCTGAAGGACTCGGATTCCATCGTCCAAGAAAACTCCGTGGAGGCTTTGGGCAAAATGAAAGACCCTCGTGCCGTCGAGTCCCTGAGAGTCTGGGCCGCAAACAACATAAAGCCCATTAACTTTAGGCTGGGTCTGTGGAGTTTTAATATGACCGCAAGTGCCTTTGGCAATGCCATAACATCCAGTTTTCCGAAATGCATCATCAAAGAAAATCTCGACGGATTTTCTGTTTTCGGCGTGCTAGTGGCGGAAGAAAAGGGTTGCACGCGTACAGTGGTTGGCTCCACGGGCAGTAAGTTTAAGGTGAAGCTTCATTGCGAGACGAGTAAGCCCGATGGAAAAATCGAGGTGGAAGACGGGACGGCTGTAGTGGAGGCGGTCGGTCCAGATAGCGCCGAGGGCACAATACAGTGGGCCAAAGACAATACGACGATCAACATTAGCTTCAGGTCTACGTACATCGGGCCCGTCTGCGGGTCTGTGAAGTAGGGGACCAAAGGGAATACCACGAACCCCAAAAGGCGGAGCGGGGAACCCGGCCTCATCCCGCCTTCCGCACTTGGGCCGCGATTTTCCTCAGTTCCGGCAGCACCTTGCCGAGCCGGGTACCCTCTGGGTGCGGCGCTGCGTCGCGCTGGCCCAGCGCAAAGTAGACATCGCGATAGTGCCGATAGAGCTGCTCGTACACGGCCGCGGACTTGACATCCGGCTCAACGGTCCGGAACGGCAGGCAAACCGCGGCCTGTGCCTCCTCTATGGTCGCGTACGCGCCTGCGGCCAGTAGCGCAAAGATGCCCGATCCCAGGCTGGTGGGAATGCCCGCGGGCACCAGCACCGGCTTGTTCAGCACATTCGCGTAAACCCGGTTAAGCACATCGTTCTTTTGCGGAATCCCGCCGGCGTTGATGACGCGGTCGATACGCACGCCATGCTCGGCCATGCGCTCCAGAATGATACGCGTGTGAAAGGCCGTGCCCTCAATGGCGGCGAAGAGCTCGTCCTGCGCCGTGTGCACCAGGTTCCAGCCGAGCGTTACGCCGCCCAGCTCCGGATTGACGAGCACGGTGCGGTCGCCGTTATCCCAGCTTAGGCGCAGCAGTCCGGTTTGACCCGCCTTGTAGGCATCGAGCCCCTCGGAGAGGGCGACGACGGTGGCGCCGGCTCGCTTGGCGATGGCGTCAAAGATATCGCCTACTGCCGACAGCCCGGCTTCGATGCCCGTGTATTGCGGATGCACGCTGCCCGGCACCACGCCGCACACGCCGGGAACCAGTTCCGGTTTACGCGCAATGGCGATGACGCACGTCGAAGTGCCCACTACATTCACGGCGTCGCCTTCGCGGATGTTCGCGCCGATCGCGTCCCAGTGCGCGTCGAACGCGCCGACAGGTATGGGGATTCCCGCGCGCAGCCCGAGCGCCGCGGCCCACTTCGCCGAGAGATGCCCGGCCAGGCGATCGCTGGTCAGGTATTCGCCGCCCAGCCTGGCGCGCACGCCGGCAAAGAGGGGATCGACGGCGACGAGAAACTTCTCCGGCGGGAGCCCGCCCCACTTGGGATTCCACATCCACTTGTGGCCCATGGCGCAGACGCTGCGCTTGAGCGCGCCGGCTTGGGTCACGCCGCACAGCGTAGCGGCAACCATGTCGCAATGTTCGAGGGCAGTGACCAGGCGCGCGCGCTTCTGCGGGTTGTGCCGCAGCCAGTGCAGCAGCTTGGCGAAGCCCCACTCGTGCGAGTAGACGCCGCCGCACCACTCGATGCCCTCGAAGCCCAGTTGGTGCGCCTTGCGCGTGATTTCTTCCGCCTCGGCAAAGGCGCGATGATCGCACCACAGGTAGTACTCGTCGAGCGGGGCAAGCTCCGTTTCGGGGCCTTCGCCCACGGGAATCACGCTGGATCCCGTGGTGTCGAGCGCAATAGCGGCAACCTGCATGCCGTCGATGGCCGTGGTCTTCAGCGCATCCTTTGTTGCGTGGACGAGCGCGGCCATCTGGTCGGCATGCGCCTGCGTGGCGTGATTGGGATCGTCGCGGCGGCGATGCAGCGGATAGCTCGCCGATGCCGTCCCAATGGGGCCCTTCTTACTGTCAACCAGAGTGACACGAACGTTGAGTGTGCCGAAATCGACGCCGGCAACAATGGCCATGAAAACTTGCCCTCCAGTAATCGCTTGCTGATCTGCAGACCAGAGTACACCATGGCCTCAGCCGCGCGTCGCGTACGGCTATTTCTTTGCGCCGGGCAACAGAGAGGCCGGACGCTTCACGACTCCGGGCTTTGCGGCCGGTTGCGCGGCGGCCGGCTTGGCCGGCGTCAAAGCCAGCTTTGCCGAATTGGCAGGTGAAGCCGCCGGCGGAGCCGGTGCGTTGGGCGCCGCTTGCTGCGCGCCCAAACCGGCTCCTGGCTTTGCGCCGTTCGGTTCGCCATCGACGACCGTCGCGTGCACCAACTGCGGCGACGCCGCGTTGTCCGCGTTCTTCACCAGGATCGTAATGCGGCGGTTCGAGGGGTCATAAGGATTGTTTTTCACGCGCAGCATCTGGTCGGCGTAACCGCGCACCTGCGTCACCTGGTCGCTTCGCACCCCGTCCTGCTGCAGCAGCCGCCGCGCGGCGTTGGCCCGATCGGCCGAAAGCTCCCAGTTGCCGTAATTCGCGTCGGTCGAGTACGGCGCCGCGTCCGTGTGCCCCTCGATCTGCAGTTGGTTGGGCAGCGTCTTCAACTCGGCGCCCAGCAGCGCCAGCAGTTCCTGTCCGCTGGGGCTCAGTCGTGCGCTTCCGCTTTGATAAAACGTGCCGTTCTTGCCCTCGAGCAGTTCAATGCGCAGCCCCTCCGGCGTAATGGTGATCTCAATCTGCTTGTTCAGCTTCTCCAGATCCTTGCGGGCCTGGATTTCCTGCTCCAGTTTCTTTTTGAGTTCCTCGAGCTGCTGCAGGTTCTTGTCGGGAACAGACGATGAACCTTCGCCGGTCCCCGACATCGTCGTGCCCATCAGGCTACCGGTTCCCTTAGGATCGTTAAAGTATCCGGCAACGGCCTTCCTCACTTGTTCGCTCTGGTTCATCAGCCACAGCACGATAAACAGCGACATCAAGGCGGTGACGAAATCGGCATAGGCCACCTTCCAGGCGCCGCCATGGTGGCCGCCGTGGCCGCCTTTCTTCTTGATCACGACGATGGGTTGTGCTTTAGCCGCCATGCAATCACTCAGCCCTTGTTCCCTCAGCCCTTTGTCCCTCGGTCCCTGTTTCTACGCCGCAGCCGCCTTCGCCGGCTCGATCTTGTTCTTGCAGTTCTTCTCCATCTCATCGAAGCTGGGCCGCGCGTAAGCCGGAATGGCGCGCCGGCTCATCTCGATGGCGATCATGGGCGCCGAGCCCTTCAGAAACGCCAGCAGCAGCACGCGCAGCACGTGCAGGTATTCGTTCTGCTCGTCGGCCAGCTTGCGCATGTTGGCGGCCAGCGGGCCCGCCACGCCGTAGCAAAGCAGGATGCCGAGAAAAGTGCCCACCAGCGCCGCCGCCACGTGTTTGCCGATCTCCTCCGCCGGGCCGCCCAGTGCGCCCATCGTGATCACCACGCCCAGCACCGCGGCCACAATGCCCAGGCCCGGCAACGAATCGGCCACCGTGGTCAGCGCGTCCACCGGCTGCGTCTCCTCGTGATGATGTACCTCCATGTCCAGTTCCATCATCTGGTCCATGTCGAACGGCTCCACGCCCCCCGTGATCGCCGTGCGCAGTGTGTCGCATACAAAGTCGCGCGCATGATGATCGTTCAGAAACTCGGGATAGTTCTTGAAGATGGCGCTCTCCGCGGGCTTTTCCACGTCCATCTCCACGGCCAGCAGTCCTTCTTTGCGCACCTTGTTGAGGAATTGGTACATCATCTTGAGCGTCCGCAGGTAGCGCGCCTTGGTGAAGGGCGACCCTTTGAGCGACGCCATCAGCCCGGCGGCAATGTCCTTCAGAATGCGGATGGGATTGGCCACCAGCAGGGTTCCCGACGCCGCTCCGGCAATGATGAGAAACTCCGCGGGCTGCAGAAGAACTAAGATGTGGCCTTTCTCCATGAGAAAGCCTGCGACGATGGCGGCGAAAACGACGAAGATGCCTACGATGGCGAACATGTCGAATCCTCCGCCGCGGCCGTCGGCGCCGTGGCCGCCGCCACCATTGCCCGATTGCCTCCCGCCCTGACGCTCATCTGCATAGCCTGGCGCGCGCGCTCCAGTAGCTGCGCCAGCGTTTCGGCGGCATCGCCGCCGGCCTGCGCCGCGCCCATGCTTACCGTGAGCGAGATGCGGTCGCCCCACCAGCGGAAGTCCGCGGTGCGCGCCAGACCGGTAAGGGTTTGCGCATGGATCGCCAGCATCTCCGCGTTGCGCTCGTGGGCCAGGATGAGAAACTCATCCTCGCCCCATCGGCCCATCTCCTCGGCCGGGCGCAGCCCTTGCGCCAGCGCGTGCCGCACCTTCTCCAACATGGCGTTGCAGGCTCCGCCGCCATGCGTTTTGCGCAGTTCCTCGGCCTGATCCACGCCAATCCACAGAACGCCGAACGTTGGTCCGCCGCGCGCGAAGTCATCGAACTCCATCTGCAGCCGTTCTTCGAAATCGCCCCGGCTCTCTTCTATGCCCTTGTCTGCGCCGTTCTCTCCCTGCGGCAGCGCGTCAACGCTCTCGGCGGGATGGAACAGTACCGCGGCGCCAATGCGCTCCCCCAGTCCGTCGTGCAGCACCAGCACCCGCTTAATTACTGGAACGCCGTGGCCCAGCTTGTGCCGCGCCCGCGCCACCGCCCGGCGGCTTTCAGGCAGCGTTGTGCCGCCCGGCGAGGCTTCGTTCCGGATTTCCTCAACCTGCAGCGGCTCCAGGCCCTCGGGGAGCGTCTGCGCAAGCACGTCCATTGCGGCGTAGCCTGTGATGCCTTGCGCAGCCTGGTTCCAGAAAATCACTTCGCCCTCTGTACCAAAGAGAGCCACGCCCTCCGGCAGGCTGTCGAGCGCCGCTTCCAGAAGTTCGTTGCGATCGGTCATTGAAAAACTCTCTCCAACCCCACCTCTGAAGTCGCGTCGCTGGCGCCTGCGCCCCGGTCCCGCCAACTGCCGACCTCGGCCTTCAGGCGCACGAATCCTTACCGCGCTCACCTTCTTCCATCGGCGCTTCGCGGCGCAACTTCATCGCCCGATGCCGCAATGAGGGAATTCCAATGTGGAAATGGAGCAGCCACCGGGCGGGGAGCCGGACCAGCCGATGTGAACCCATGGAAGGTGACGGACAGCAGGTGCGGAAGCCAGCGCGCGATTCCGGAATCGGCCTCGAACCGGCATAAACTGCGGTTACTCGGCTGGAGGTCTCTAGTGTGGTGTCCCCGAATTTCGTGACACAATGTGCGAAGAACAACCGCAGATCCTTCGACTNNACTGGATTTATGATGCGAACTTTAGAGACAGGATACTAGGAATGTGAGCTTAGGCCGAAACTCGACCCAACCCAACGAAGGATCGCGGCCTTCTTGACGCGGGCAGCTGACACAGCGGAAATTGGCTAAATTCTGACCAGTTCGTGCTGGATGCGGCCGGTGACCCAGGCTTTGCCGGGGGCGGTAATCATGTTGATTTCGCTGCGCAAGCCGAACTCGGGCAGGTAGATGCCGGGCTCGACGGAGAAGCAGGTGTGGGGCAGCAGAAGGCGCACGTCGTGAGTTTCGAGATTGTCGAGGTGGGCGCCGGGGCCGTGAATCTCGTGGGCGATGTTGTGGCCGGTGCGGTGGACGAAGTACTCGCCGAAGCCGGCTTCGCGGATGACGGCGCGGGCCGCATCGTCGGCCTCAAAGCCGCGGATGGGGCGGTTTTCGGCAAAGGCCGATGCAACGGCGGTAATGGCGGCGTCGCGCGCGCGGCGGACGGTATCGAAGACGAGTTGCTCTTTCTTCGAGGGCTCGCGGCCCACGACGCAGGTCCAGGTGATGTCGTAGTAGACGCTCGATGGCGAATCGAGACGGCCCCAGATATCGATGAGGAGGAAGTCGCCCTCGCGGATGGGCGCGGCGCGATCGGCGGTGGGCTCGTAGTGCTGGTCGGAGGTATTGGCGTTGACGCTGACGTCGGGGCCGTTCTCCCAGACCAGGCCCTCGCGGCTCATGGCTTCGCGGAGCCAGACGACGAGATCGTATTCGGTGAGGTCGCCGGGGCGATTGGCGCCGGAGGGCGGACGCAGGCGGCGCGCGACCTCAGCCCATGCGGCGATGAGAATCACGTCGATCTCTCGCTGCGCGGCGGAGTGGCTGGCGATCTGATTGGCGGTAAGAACAGCTTCAAACTGGCTGACGAGATCGGCGGAAGTGACGATTTCCTTGCCCAGGCCGCGCAGAAATTCGACGGTGCCGGCATCGACCATGGAGACATACATAATGTCGTTCAAGGGCGAGTACTGCATGGCGATCTTTTTCTGGTTTTGGAGGAGATTCTCTAGCCCCGCGCGCAATTCCTGCCAACTGGAGTATTGCGTTTTGGATCCGGGCAGGCAGTCAAGGCGGCCCTGCTCAATGCGGTGCACGAGCTTGTGCGGCTCGCCGGTGGCGGGAATGAAGTAATACCAGCGGCGCGTGATGTGAGCCTTGGGGTCGAGGCCAAGGATGCTGGCGGCGAGGGGGTCGCGGTGGTGGTGATCGTAGAAGAGCCAGCCGTCAAGCGCGGCGTCGCGGAGGGCTGTTTGGATCTGGTCGAGATTCATACGGCACAATCATACGCGCGATCAGGCGGTGGCGCGGCGTTTGGCGCCTTGAAGCTTGCCCTGCAACTTGATCGACACGTGGACCAGGCTGAGCGCGGCTGGCGTGACGCCGGGGATGCGGCTGGCCTGGCCGATGGTCATGGGGCGGATGCGCTCGAGCGTTTCGCGCATCTCGCGCGAGAGGCCGCTGATGGCGCCGTATTCGATCCAGCCTGGAATGGCGACGGACTCGGCGGCCTTGAGGCGCTCGATGGATTTTTTCTGCTGCTCGAGGTAGCCGGCGAACTTGATTTCGGTTTCGACGGCGCGGGCTTCGTTGCGGAGCGTGGAACGGGCTAGCGATGGACTAACGTGGTCGCCTACGCTCGATCTCGAAGAAAATGCAGGTCCTTCGACTCGCTGCGCTCGCTCAGGATGACTGCCAGAAAGAGTGGGGCTTTGGACGAGCCCTGAGGCAAACTCGGCGAGGAGCGGATCGCGGGAGAGGTCATCGCGGAGGGTGGCGAGGAGCGGCTCGATGGTGACTTCGGGACGCTTGAGGAGCTGCGCCCAGGTGAGGCCGGCGGTGGCGGGGAGCTCTCCGAATCCGGCGCGGTCAAGCTTTTCGGGATCGACCTTGCCGGAGGTGAGCAGGCGCTCAAGCGCGGACATCCGGGCCTGCTTTTGTTCGTACTCTGCCCAGGCCTCGTCGCTGATAAGGCCCAGACGGCGGCCGTACGGAGTGAGGCGGCGGTCGGCGTTGTCGATGCGCAGGTGGAGACGGAACTCCGCGCGCGAGGTGAACATGCGGTAGGGCTCGTTGGTTCCTTTTGAGATGAGGTCGTCGATCAGGATTCCCGTATATCCCTCTGTCCGGTCCATGGTGAACGCCGGCTGGCCCTTGAGCCAAAGCGCGGCGTTGATGCCCGCCATGATGCCCTGGCAGGCGGCCTCTTCATACCCGCTTGTCCCGTTGATCTGGCCGGCGAGGTAGAGGCCCTCCATGCACTTGACGCGGAGGGTGCGGTCGAGCTCGGTGGCGTCGACCGAGTCGTACTCGATGGCGTAACCGGGGCGCAGCATCTCGGCCTGGTCGAGGCCGGGGATGGAATGGACCATCTGCCACTGCACTTCCATGGGCAGCGAGGTGGACATGCCGTTGATGTAGACCTCGTGGGTGTTAAGGCCTTCGGGCTCGAGGAAGAACTGGTGCTGCGTCTTATCGGGAAACTTGACGACCTTGTCTTCGATGGACGGGCAGTAGCGCGGGCCGATGCCCTGGATGCGGCCGGAGTACATGGCCGAGCGATGGACGTTCTCTCGGATGAGGCGGAGCGTCTCAGGCGTGGTGAAGGCGATGTGGCAGGAGACCTGCGGCTGGACGATTCGCTTGGTGCGGAAGCTGAAGGGCGTGGGGTCGGCGTCGCCGGGCTGCTCTTCAAAGGCGTCCCAGCGGATGGTGCGGCCGTC
>PMYE01000007.1 GCA_003171315.1 Acidobacteriaceae bacterium | reverse complement strand
ATCGTCCAGCTCATCGCCCACTCGCGCGCGGCAACACTGGTCGACGCCATCGCCGACTCGCTCTCGCAGGTCGAGGGCGCCTTCTCCATCGTGATGATGACGCGCGACCGCATCTTCGCCGCCCGCGATCCGCGCGGCTTCCGCCCGCTCTCCATGGGCCGCATGAAAAATGCCGAAGGTCCCGATTCCATCGTCTTTGCCTCCGAATCCTGCGCTTTCGACCTGCTCCGCGCCGAATTCATCCGCGACATCCTGCCCGGCGAGTTGGTGATGGTGAGCGAAGACGGCGTCACCAGCCGCCAATATGCATCCGGCATGCCGCAATCGAGTTGTATCTTCGAGCATGTCTACTTCGCGCGGCCCGACTCGCGCATCTTCGGCCGTTGGGTGCAGGAGTCGCGCGACCAGATGGGCCGCCAGCTCGCCCGCGAGTCCGGCGTGCCCGCCGATGTCGTCGTCCCCGTACCCGACTCCGGTGTCACCGCTGCGCTCGGGTACGCGGAAGAAGCGGGCCTCCCTTTCCGTATGGGCCTCATCCGCAACCACTACGTCGGCCGCACGTTTATCGAGCCCGAGCAGCGCGTCCGCGACTTTGGCGTGCGCCTCAAGCTCAACCCCGTGCACAATCTTCTCGCAGGCAAGCGCGTCGTGCTCATCGACGACTCCATCATCCGCGGCACCACCAGCCGCAAAATTGTCCGCATGGTCCGCGGCGCCGGCGCCGCCGAGGTTCATCTCCGCATCAGTTGCCCGCCCACCATTTCTCCGTGTTTCTACGGCGTCGACACGCCCTCGAAGCGCGATCTCATTGCCGCCAATCGTTCCGTCGAGGGGATTCGCCAGTTTATCGAGGCGGACTCGCTCGCGTATCTTTCGCTCGAAGGCCTGCTGGCTTCTGTCCGCGACGAACACAGAACCGGCTACTGCACCGCTTGCTACACCGGCAACTACCCTACCAAGTGGGTCGACGTGGAAGAGATCCTGCCCGCAGCCGCCGCGTTCTGATGCTCCATCGTTGCGTTGAATCGGGGTCGGGAACTCCCACAAGATCTGAGCTCAGCGCGCCGTTCCTTGCGCTTCGATGATCCTGAAGTTCGCACTGCCGCGCATCAGGCTCATCAAATACAGCATTCCGTCGTAGTATTGCGTCTCGCCGGCCGGAACCGGCACGTTCCACAGCGTGCCCACAAACGCCTTCGCCGTGGGTCCATCCGGCGCGGCAGGGTACCCACCGCCGCTCCGGCCCAGAACGCGCGATCCTCCACCGGGCCCCCGCTGCGTCCGGCGCAATCCAATCGATGGTGCGCTACGATGGACCGAGGCTGTGCGCATGATGATCACCGCCGCCATCCTGGTTCTGCTCGTTCACTTGCTCTGGATCGCGCTCGTAATCTTCGGCACGCCCTGGACGCGCGGCCGCCCTGTGTGGAGCACCCTGCACATTCTCGCTTTGCTCTGGGGAATCGCCGCGGAAGCCGGCCCCTGGCCCTGTCCGCTCACCCTCGCCGAACAGTTTTTTGAAACCCGCGCCGGTCTGACCGCCTATCAAGGCAGCTTCCTGCTGCACCTGCTTGACGCCATCGTCTATCCCAACCTCCCAGACTGGCTCGTCACTGTTTTAGCAGTCGGCGTGTGCGCATTCAATCTCGGCATCTACCTCTGGCGATTGCGAAACTTCATGCGCGGCAGCCGGCTTCCGAACTGATCCCTGTTCTCTGCCCCCTGCCCCCTGTTCTCCGATCTCTGTATTTCCAGTCACAGGACGTTCACACTCTCGCTGTGATAGCATCCGTCTTTCGAGAAAAAGTCGCGCGGCGGACCTGGCTTTTTGCCTCTAAGTCCGGCCCAAAGCTAGCCTTGCCAAGGAGAAATCCATGAAAACCTACCAGGGAAGTGAGATCCGCAATGTGGCTGTAGTGGGGCATGCGCAGTCCGGCAAAACCACCCTCATTGCCGCTCTGCTGCATGCCGCCAAAATGACGCCCGCCCAGGGCCAGGTCGCCGACGGCTCGGCCGTCACCGCCTACGACGAAGAAGAGGTCTCCCGCGGCCTTACCATGTCCAACGCCGTCGCCTTCGCCGAGTGGCAGGGCATCAAGATCAATTTCATCGACACGCCCGGCTTCCACATGTTCACCCACGAAGCCCGCGCCGCTCTTTTCCCCGCCGAGTCCGCTATTGTCGTCGTCAACGCCCAGAACGGCGTCGAGCCCGTCACCGAGCGCGTCTGGCGCTACGCCGAGGAAGCCGCAATTCCCCGCGCCGTCCTCATCAATCAGATGGACCACCCCAAGGCCGGCGGCCAGAGCGGCCTGAGCGCGCTGATGGACGATCTCAACGACCGCTGGGGCCGTAACTGTGTTCCCGTCCAGTTGCCCATCTCCGATGCCCAGGGCTTTCACGGCGTCGTCGATCTCGTCACCATGGAGGCCTACACCTACACGCCCGCTGGCGACGGCCGCGGCAAAGTCTCCGCTGAAATTCCCGCCGCGCTCGCGGCCGACGCCAAGGCCCGCCATGAAGCGTTGGTCGAGCTCGTCGCCGAAGGCAAAGACGAGCTGATGGAAGAGTTCTTCGACAAGGGCACGCTGGCCCCCGGGCATCTCGTCTCAGCGTTGCATGAAGCCATCCGCGAAGACCGCATCTTCCCCGTGCTCTTCTCGAGCGGCGCCGCCAACATGGCTCTCGATCATCTTCTCGACTTCCTTAAGGTCTACGCGCCTTCGCCGGCCGAGCGCGCCCCCATTGCAGGCACGCCGTCCGCGCCCGATGCCGCCGCTCCCACGCGCAAAGTCGACGATGCCGAGCCTGCCGCCGCCGTGGTCTTCAAAACCATGTCCGATCCCTTCGCCGGCCGCATCAGCTTCTTCAAGGTCGTCGGCGGAGTCATCAAGAACGACGCCACGCTCGAGAACTTCACCCGCCGCGGCCAGGAAAAGCTCTCCCACCTCTCCGTCATGCAGGGCCGCAAGCCCAGCGAAGTCCCCGAGCTCCACGCCGGCGACCTCGGCGCCGTTGCCAAGCTCCGCGACACGCTCACCGGCGACACTCTCGGAATCAAGGGATCTGATTTTCAGATTTCCCTCGCCGCCATGCCCGAGCCCGCCATGACCTACGCCATCGAGCCCAAGAGCCGCGCCGACGAAGACAAGCTCGCCCCCGCCATCCACAAGCTCATGGAAGA
>PMYE01000053.1 GCA_003171315.1 Acidobacteriaceae bacterium | reverse complement strand
TCTTGCGCTCCCTGCGGGAGCTCTCTGTTCGCGCGGTTTCCACCCAAGTGGAGCTTGGATGGGGCCCCCCTGTCGTGGGGAGTTGGCTTCGCTGAGACGCGGGGTACACGCCCGATCCCACCCTAAACGCCCAACCACCCCACGGACGAAGACCAGTCCGCGGGGACCCCAGTGAGCGCGTTTAGGATGGGGCACCCCCGAAGTGGTAAGTTTGCTTTGCTGAGAACCGGGGCACACGCTAATCTGGAGATCGCCCAGAACTGGTTGCATAAATGGCATCGAGCAGACGGAAGAGATTCCCTCAGGGGCTAAAGCCCAATGTTTATGCGCCTTCCACGGCACGGCTGAACAGGCTGCGGAAAAAGGCCGGATTTTCGGACAAATCCTTGCAAAGCATCCCTCCGGGCCTAAAGGCCGCATTGATCTGATTCCGCTTATGGCACGACTGAAGTCGTGCCCTTTCAAAACATCGAGTTTTTCCGCAAGCTGTGAAGTTGTGCCCTTTCAAAACATCGAGTTTTTCCGCAAGCCGTAAAGCCGCGCCCTTTCAAGAACTGGATTTATGCAACCAGTTTCAGGGTGCTTCGCATGGGGAAGTTTTAGGGTGCTTCGCACAGGGAAGGTGTAGTCTATTCCAGTCTGAAACACCTCACGTGCAGTCAGGAATCTGCGATGAAAACGTACGATCACAACTTCAACCAGATGGCCCAGACGGCCATGAAAGAAGTTGCCGAAGTTCTTGCCCGGACCTCTGCCGACGACGTGGAGCGAATGTGCGAGGAGATTCTGAAAGCCCGCTGCGTTGCATGTTACGGCGTGGGGCGCGAAGGCCTGATGATGAAGGCGCTGTGCATGCGGCTGATGCACCTTGGAATTGACGCGCACTACGCCGGCGACATGACCACGCCCGCAATCGGGGAGGGCGATCTGCTGATCGCCAGTGCCGGTCCCGGCTCGTTCTCGACGGTGTCGGCCCTGGAAGGCATGGCGCACCAGGCTGGGGCGCGGGTCATGATCGTCACGGCGCAGACCGCCGGACGCGCAGCCAGGGAGGCAGATACCGTGATTGAGTTGAGGGCGCAAACCATGGCAAGCGACCAGAACTCAAGCGCCAGCCTGCTGCCCATGGGGAGCCTCTTTGAAGCGGCGGAACTTGTGTTCTTCGACCTGATCTCGATTCTGCTTCGGGAGCGAACCGGGCAGACGCCGGAGCAGATGCGCGGACGGCACACGAATCTGGAGTAAAGAAGGAGGTCGCAATGGAATTTGGAGTCAATCTCAGCTTTGCAATCAAGCGTTGGGTCGAGCCTGACGCATGGGCGGAACTTGTGAGCCGGAAGCTCGGCGTGCGCCTCGTCCAGTTCACCTACGACCTGCTCGATCCGTGGTGGCCCGATTCAAGCCGGAACACGATGGCGGCCCGAGTGCGCAGAGCGGCAGAGGAGTGGGGTATTGAAATCGAGAGCGCATTCAGCGGACTGGCCAACTATTGCTTCGATGGCCTGCTGCATCCCGAGGCGGAAGGCAGAAGCGCGTCCCGCGAATGGTGGAAGCGAGCTTTCGATGTGGCTGCGTCGGTTGGAGCGAAGGCATCGGGCGGTCCGCTCGGCGGCATGAGCGTGGCCGACGCCGCCGATCCCAAGCGTAGCGCTCAGCGGTACAGCGATCTGCTGGAGGCCGTGGCAGAATTGACTCTTGCGGCAAAACAGGCGGGGCTGGAGAGGATTCAGGTGGAATGCACTCCGCTGGCCCGGGAGTTGCCGCACACGGTCGAACAATCCAAGCGGTTTCTCGCCGATCTTGAGACGAGTTGCGCCGTCCCGGTCAAGCTCCTGGTCGACGTTGGCCATGCGCTGTATCAGCCGCTCTATGGCCCCAATGCAAGAATGCCCGAATGGTTGAATGGCCTGGGCCGATCCATAGGGGCATTCCATCTGCAAAATACCGACTTCCAAAGCGACTCGCACTGGGGCTGGCCGGACAAGAGGGGATTGTTTGACGTCCTGAATTTCGCTGCCGAGGTACGCGCAGCCGGACTGGAAGATGTTCCGGCTTTCCTTGAGATCATTTACCCCTTCGAAGTCAGCGATGAATTCGTACTGAACAGCATCACCAGCTCAGTGATTCATTGCCGGCGTGAATACGCCGGAGAGCCGGTGGGTTAGCGGCGCTGGTCAAGCGGAGGACTTGTCGCGGGTTTTGGCGCGGAGGCGGGCGCGGTCGAGGACCAGCCGCAATAAATAGAGGAAGACGAGGATGTTGATGGCGAGGAGGCCAACGCGGAACCAGGTGATGCGGCGAAAGACCTCGAAGAGTTCCAAAGGCAGGAAGGAAGCGGTGATGGCGAGGGTAAGGAACTCGCCCCAGGCCCTCTCGAGATAGAGGCCGATGCCTTCGGCCAGGGTGATGGCCGCGTAGGAGAAGGCGACGAAGCCGATGCGGCGCAGGATGGGATCGTTGATGAGGGAGGCTTTTTCGAGGATGAAGTTGACCAGGTGCGACTCGGGATTGAAGCGGAGATGGCGGGCGAGGAGGTCGAGCTGGTCGGCGATGTCCTTGTGGAGCAGGCGATGGGCGCCGATGCCGATGGCGAAGAAGAGCAGCGCGTGGAGGAATTTGTAGAACGCGATGAGCAGCAACAAGCGGTTGTGGCGCTGGTGTTTGGGGCGGGCTCGGCTGAGTATGCGGGGCATGATGGCGGGAATAGGACGCTGGAATCAAGGGTAAATGATGGGGGAGCAGCGGGGTTAGCGGGGCTGGCAGAGTAAGCGGAGTCGGCTCCCCACCCAAGCGGAGCTTGGATGGGGCACCCCCGAAGTGGCGAGTCGGCGAGCCAGCCCCCACGGGGTTACTTGCGCAGATGGAGGAGGGCGTTGCGGTCGAGGGGTTCGCCGTCAAGGAGGACCAGGGAGATGCGGCGGGCGTTCCAGATGCTGACGGTGGGGTCGGAGTCGAGGACGAGGATGTCGGCGCGTCGGCCGGGAGCGATGAGGCCGAGCTCGTTCCAGCCAAACTGCAGCGCGTAATTGTTGGTGGCGGCGGCGAGGGCTTCGCGGGGCGAGAGGCCGAGGCGGACGAGCAGCTCGATCTCGGTGTGGAGGGAGATGCCGGGCATGGCGCCCATGGCGTCGGCGCCGGAGCCGGCGAGGTAGTGGGGGAAGGCGGAGAAGATGGTTTCGTTGATGCGCCAAAGGCGGAGTGCGGACTGGGCGGCTTTCTTCTGGAGGTCCTCTTCCATCCAGCGCTGGGCCGTGCCGGGCAGATGGCGCGACCAGGCGGGCAGCGGGTAGGTCATGTCGCCGGTGGCGGGATCGGTGGGATCGTACATGCGGCCGGGGTCGAGGAGGGCCGCGGCAGGCTCTTTCCAGAGATTGCGGTGACCGGGCAGCTCGGCATAATCGAGGCTGAAGGCGGGCAGAAGCGCGGCGTGGTGCGCGGCGAGGAAATGGGCGTAGTCGCGCAGGCGTGCGTCGGTGGAGGGAACGCGCTCGGAGTAGTCGAAGGCGGTGTCGGCCGAGGGGCCGCCGGGGTCGTCGACGAGAGGGCGCTGGAGCTCGTCGGGAATGACGCCGAGAATGTAATGGTCCATGTGGACGAGGGCATCGACGCCGGCCTCGACGCCGACGCGGTAGGGCGTGGCCACGAACTCGCCGTAGGTGACGAGGCCCATCTCGTGAGCGCGGGCGACGATCCACTGCGAGTTGGCGGCGGTGAGATGGGCGGTGAGGAGCAGGACGCGGGTGCCGATGTGGGCGGTATCGACCATCTGGCGGGCGGTATCCTGCGGGCTGAGCTCAACGGGATGCGCGCCCTCGCGCAGCTTGGAGACCCACTCAGGATGACGGGCCAGCAGGCTCCAGTTGTCGGTGACGCCGATGGTGTCGATGGGGTAGATGTGCGGGCTGGGCTGAGCGCCGGTGTCGATGAAGCCGCGCTCGGAGTCGGCGCGGGCGACGACGGTGGTGACGCCCATGTAAAGGTTGGCATTGGCCTGCGCCTGAGAGTTCATGCCGGCATAGCCGTCGATGAGGCCGGGGATGAGGAATTTACCGGAACAGTCAATGATGCGCGCGCCTTTTGGGACGGTCACTTCGCCGGACAGGCCGACGTCAGTGATGCGACCCTCGCGGATGACGACGATGGCGTCGGGAATGTCGCGCGCGGAGCGGCCCCAGTCCGTGAGGTCCACCACGGTGCCGCCGGCAAGAACCAGCGGAACGGGAGGCGCCTGTGATTCAGACTGCGGATGGGCCGGGAAGGCCGCAAAGGAGCAACCAACCATCAGCAGAGCCGGGAAAAAATGAAGCAGTCGCATGTAAATGACAGTCTGATGAGGATTGTCGCACAAAGGAGTAAAGACAGCGGGGTTAGCGGAGCTAGCGGAGTTCGCGAGCCGATGAGCCGGCAAGCCGGCGAGTCAGCGGGCGGGAGTGGGTGAGCGCGGCTGCGGCGGCGACGATCAGGATGGGGAAGAACTGCACCGTGTAGCGGGGCTCCGGATTCTCCATGGCGCCGAGGATGATGAAACGGACAACGATGTAGGAGACGAACATCAAAGCCCAGGGGACACGGAGACGGATGAAGGCCCAGGCCGCGGCGGCGACATAGAAAAGATTGATGAGGCCGAGAAAAACCGCCCATGCGGATTGGGCGGGGTGTTCGCTCCATTGCCACCAGAAGACGTCGAGGCCGAACTCAAGGGTTCTGGGACGGAGCAACATGTCGGTGTCGCGCAGCAAAGGGAGGACGACGTAATAGCGGAGCGGATGGGTGTGGATGCGCTGGCCAGCGACGGCGGCAAAGCGATCGATGAGCGAGGGGGTAAGAGCGTAATCGCGGTTGTACTCGGCGAGGAGAACGAGTGTTTGCTCGCGCTGTTGCGGCGAGTCGAAGGCGCGCGAGGGAATGCCGGCGGGGTCGACGTAATCGCCGGGAAATCTCCAGCATACGGTGGCGGTGTCGACAAAGTCGATGGTCCACGTGCGGAGCCAGCGGCGCGCGCCGGCGATTGACAGTTCGCCGGGGTCGGCATAGCGCGGCGCAAGCGGCTGAAAGACCTGGAAGTCGGCCCAGTTGCGGATGGTCCAGGGGACGAGAGGGAGCAGGGCGGCGATGCAAAAAAAGGAGGTGGTGGCGAGGCTGCGGCGTAAAGCGAACCGCACGGGCTGTGAGGCGGCGAGGCCGCGGAGAGTGTAAAAGAATAAGCCAAGAGCGATGGCTCCGAAGAGGACAATTCCGTCGGGGCGGAGAAGCGTGGCGAAGGCAGCAGCGCAGCCGGCAAGGATCAAGGCCCAGAGGTCGCGGGAACCGGAGATTTCAGCAGCGAGGGCGCGGCCGGCCGCGTAAATGCCGAGAGCAATAGCGAAGATGGAGAAGCATTCGGTCATGGCGATGGCTGAATAGACCGCGGTGAAAGGGCAGAGCATGGCCAGTGCGAGAGCGACTTCGGCGGCGCGATTGGAGAAAAAGCGGCGGGCAAAGGCCGCAAGCAGCAGGCCGGAGGCGAGATCGACGATGGTCTGAAACAGAAAGACGGTGGTGAACCAGGTGTTGGGCCATAACCGCGCGAAGAATTGCTCGAATGTGGCAAGAATGATCGGATACGCGGGGAGGCGGTAGGTGGAGGGACCGAGATCGTCGCCGGTGCCTGTGCCATAGATGCCGTAATGAAAGAGATTGTGACCCATCTGGAGGTAGTCCCAGGTGTCGTCGTCGACAGGGCGGGGGAAGCAGACGAAGACCAGGCGCAAAACGAGGCCCGCGGCAAACCAGAGAAGCCATCGGCGGGGCCAGCGCGACGGACGAATGCCGAGGGACATGCATGAAGGATACAGGAACGGCGAGTCAGCGACTGCGCAAGTCACCCCTCAGGACGCGACGAGGGTGGGCCGGCGGCGGCGCGTGAGCAGCGGGAGGACCTGGGCGAGGGCGGCATCGACGGTGAGGCCGTATTTGGCTCGGAGCCGATCGACTTTGCCGTGCTCAATGAACTGGTCGGGCCATCCGATGCGGACGACGGGAAGGGCGAGGCCCATTTCGTCGAGCGCTTCAACGACGGCGGAGCCGAAGCCGCCCATTTTCACGTGGTCCTCGAAGGTGACAAAGGCGGCGACGCGGGAGGCGTAGCGCTGGAGCAGTTCGCGGTCGAGCGGCTTGATGAAGCGAGGGTTGATGACGGCGGCGGAGTAGCCGTCGCGTTCGAGAGCGGCGGCAAGCTCCTGCGCGAGGGCGATCATGGGGCCGAGGCCGAGGATAGCGACATCGGAGCCGTCGGAGAGGACCTCGGCCTTGCCGATGGGCAGCAATTGCGGCTCGGGCTTGCGGGCGACGCCGGCGACGGCGCCGCGCGGATAGCGGATGGCGCAAGGGCCGGGAAGCTCGAGGGCGGTCTTCATCATGTCGGCCAGCTCGTCTTCGTCCTTGGGCGCCATGAGCACGATCCCGGGAATGCCGCGCAGGTAAGCGATGTCGAAGAGGCCGTGGTGGGTGGGGCCGTCGTCGCCGGAGAGGCCGGCGCGATCCATGCAGAAGAGCACGGGAAGCTTTTGCAGGCAGACGTCGTGGACAATGGGATCGAAGGCGCGCTGCAGGAAAGTGGAGTAGATGGCGCAAACGGGGCGGTAACCGCGCGTGGCCATGCCGGCGGCGAAGACCACGGCGTGCTCCTCGGCGATGCCCACGTCGAAGTAACGCTTGGGGTGGCGCGGGCGGAAGAGATCGAGGCCGGTGCCGTTGGGCATGGCGGCTGTAATGGCGACGATGCGCTCGTCTTTGACGGCGAGATCGGCGAGCGTGGCAGCGAAGGCCTCAGCCCAGGTGGGCGAGCCGTCAGGGGTTTTGCCGGTCTCGGGATCGTAAGGGCCGAGCCCGTGAAACTTTTTCTGGCCGTCGATGGCGGGCTGAAAACCGCGGCCCTTCTGCGTGAGGATGTGGAGCAGGACGGGGTGGTCGAGGGTCTTGAGAAACTTGAAGGTCCCGACCAGCAGCGGGATGTTGTGGCCGTCAATGGGGCCGAAGTATTCCAGGCCGAACTCCTCGAAGAGGATGGAGGGCCACAACATGCTTTTGGCGGCCTCCTCGGCGCGGCGTACGACTTTGGCGGCGGTTTTGCCGCCGACCCGCTCGATGAGGCGCGTGGCGCGGTCGTGCAGGTGCTGGTAGTGCTCGTTGGTGACGATGCGGTGGAAGTAGCGGGCCACGGCGCCCACGTTGCGGTCGATGGACCACTGGTTGTCGTTGAGAACAACGATCATGCGCCGAGTTTGCGAGGCGATGTTGTTGAGGGCTTCAAAGGAGATGCCGTTGGTGAAGGCGGCGTCGCCGGCAACGGCGACGACGTGCTCGTGGCCGCCGGCCAGGTCGCGGGCCACGGCCATGCCCAGCGCCGCGGAGAGCGCGGTTCCGGCGTGGCCTGCGCCATAGCAGTCGTGCTCGCTCTCGGTACGCAGCATGAAGCCGTTGAGGCCGCCGGGCTGGCGGATGGTCTCAAAGCGCTCGCGGCGGCCGGTGAGTATCTTGTGGATGTAGGCCTGGTGGCTGACGTCGAAGAGGATCTTGTCCTGGGGCGTGGAGAAGACGGCATGCAGGGCGATAGTGAGCTCGACGACACCGAGATTGGGGCCGAGATGACCGCCGGTCCTAGAGAGGGTTTGAATCAGGAACTCGCGGATCTCTTCCGCCAGCGCGACCATTTGAGCGGAATCCAGGCGCTTGAGGTCAGCGGGAGACTGGATGGAGTCAAGCAGAGTTCCCATATGCTTCCTTCAGCCGGGGAAAGACCGGGCATTGAGTGAGGTCCGCTGTGGCAAAAAGCCCCCTGAGACGGGGGTCTATGGTTCCAGAGTGTTTGTGCCCTGCTTTGCCAGCGCTAGAGCCTGTTATGAACTTTCCCGCAGGCCACGCGAAAGTTCATAACAGGCTCTAGTATACCTGCGTGGCAGAGCAGGGATTTGGATGATTAGACGAGCGGATGGGGGTAGGGGTTTGAGGCGGAGCATCGCTTCGGCATCGGGCGAGATTGCGCGAAAAACAAGCGATAGAGGAGCGATTCGGCAGAGGGGCCGGGCAGACGAGATCGACGCGGATTGAGCGGGCGCGCGGGAATGGGGAGCGCAGCAGCGGCGGAGCCCAGCGTTGTAGGATGAGCGCATAGATTTCAAATTCGTTGGAGGGTTGGATCGTGACTGGATGGCGGTGCTTCTTTTTCGTGCGGAATCTTTCTTCTTTAGCGGTGATTGCCGGATTGGCGGTGGGCCTGGGTTCGAGCCCGGCGTGGGCGCAGTTGCTGGAGCCGGGGACGCAATCGCAGACGCCCAATCCTCTGTCTGATACGACGGTGAAGCCGGGCAAGATGGTGCTCTTCGACCTGGAGGCGCGCTTTGCCAAGGATGTGCTGGAACGCGGAGGGGCAGGATTTGCGGAGTGGTTTGCCGGCGACGGCGAGGTGCTGGGCAACGGGGCGGCGCCGCTGATCGGCAAGGTGGCAATTGCCAAGTCGGCCAACTGGTCGCCCAAGGACTACCAACTGACGTGGACGCCCACGGATGCCACGATGGGGCCTTCAGGGGATATGGGCTACACGTGGGGTCACTACGAGGGGCGCAGCAAGGATGCGAACGGGAATCCCGTGCTGACGAGCGGGAGATACATCACGATGTGGCGCAAAGAGCCCGATGGCAGTTGGAAGGTGGTTCTGGACGCGGGCGCAAATGAGCCCCCTACGGCGGGAGACTGCTGCAAGCTACCGGGACACTGAAAGGCAGTGTTCAGTGTTCAAGGGTCAGTGTTCAGTGTTCAAGGGTCAGTGTTCAGTGGTCAGGGATCAGAGGGCAGAGATCGGCATCGGTTTCGGCTGAGTCTTTTGACGAAGTGGGGCACATACCTATCGGTGGGTGTCTATAGTAATCACCTTTGGAATCGAATGGGACAAAAATCGCGGGTACTTGGGTGGTACCGCGTTTTCCTCCGAATCACCGGATCGTGGAAGAGCCAAGTTTGTCAATCTCCGTGATACTGGACACTCAGGAACGTGTATCTATGAGCGCGACAGTCGGTTCGCATGCCGGAGAGAACCAGGATGAGGCGGTGCGCCCCGAGATGAGCCTTTTCGACCGCAACCCCGATCCTGCGCTGAACGAGCTGGTTGAGCTTGCCGCGGTGCTGTGCGACGCCGATTATGCCTACATCGGGTGGATGGATTTCAACCGGCTTTGGTTCAAGGCGCGCTTCGGATTTAAGGCGGCTGACCAGCCGCGCGCGACGACAGCGTGCCATTGGATGCTGGAGAAGGGCGAGCCGCTGCTGATTGCGAACGCCGGCCAAGATCCGCGCTTTCCTCCCGAGGGGATTCCACTGGCCGGAGCCGGTCCTTGCCTTTCCTACGCTGCCGCGCCGCTGTTCAGCAGCGATGAACAAATGATCGGCACCATGGCGGTGCTGGCGCGCAAGACGGACCAGTTCAAGCCGGAACATCTGACGCTGCTGGAGCTTCTGGGCCGCCAGGCGGTGACACGGCTGGAGCTGTACAACCGGATCCGGATGCAGGAGCAGGCGCAGCGGCGCTTGCAGCGCACGGAGCAGGCGCTGGCGATGGAGCGCTGCTTTGTGGCGGCAACGCTGGATTCGATTCCCGCGCTGGTGGCGGTGCTGGACACGGCGGGGCGCGTGGTGCGGATGAATTATGCCTGCGCGCGCCTGACCGGGTTGAGCCTGGCGCACGCGGTGGGCCGGCTGTTTGTCGAGGAGTTTCTGGGGGCGGACGACCACGATTGGGCGGCGGGCAAGCTGCACGAGGCTTCGGCGGGGCAGGATTCAGGACCGCATGAGACGCTGTGGCGGGTGAGCGGCGGCGAGACGCGGCGCATCAGTTGGACGCTGCGGCCGCTGCAAGGCCCGAACGGAGAGATCCAGTACCTGATCGTGAGCGGCCAGGATGTGACCGACCAGCGCGAGATGGAGAAGACGCTGCTCAAGAGCGAGGCCCGCTATCGCGAGGTGGTGGAGAACAGCCTGGGTTTTGTCTTCACCTGCTCGATGGAGGGACGGCTGACCTCACTGAACGCGTTTACGGCCGAGACGCTGGGCTACCGCGCCGAAGCTCTTGTGGGACGCATGGTGACGGAGTTGATGGACGCCGAAGGTGCGGCGGCCTTCCAGGATTGCCTGAACACGCTGGAGAGCGAGGAAGAGTGGCAGGGGGCGTTGCCGCTGCGGCGGAGCGACGCGGTGTACCGGCGCATCGCGGTGCGCAGCCGGCGCATGCAACTGCCGGGCGAACGGCCGTTTGTGCTGATCCACGGCATGGATGTGACCGAGCAGTACGAGGCCGAAGAGGCGCTGCACATTGCCACACGGCAGCGCGAGCTGATTCTGGAAGCCGTAGACGACGGCATCTTCGGCATGGATCTTGACGGTAAGGTGACCTTCATCAACGAAGCCGGCGCCCGGACGCTGGGATATGCGGTCGACGAACTGGTTGGCCGCGACTTGCACGAACGGATTCACCATAGCCACGCGGACGGGACGCCGTATTCGCTATCAACGAGCCCGATTTTGCAGGCGCTGCGGCGGTGCGAGCCGATCAGGATGCGGGATGAGGTGTTCTGGCGCAAGGACGGCAAGGCGATTCCGGTGGAGTACAGCGCCAATCCGCTGCTGGACGATGGCCGAGTCTCCGGTATGGTGGTGGCCTTCCAGGATGTGAGCGAAAGACGGCGGCTGGAGAAGATGAAGGACGAGTTCATCTCCACGGTGAGCCACGAATTGAAGACGCCGCTGACTTCGCTGCGCGCGTCGCTGGGGCTGATTCAGTCGGGCACGCTGGACAAACGGCCGGAGAAGCAGCGGCAGATGATCGACATGGCCATCGAAAACAGCGACCGGCTGATCCGGCTGGTGAACGATATTCTGGACTTCGACCGCGGAGAAAGAGGCCGGCTGCCGCTGAATCGCGAGGGGGTGGAACCGGTGACGCTGTTGCGGCGCGCGGCCGACGTGGCGCACAACGCAGCCACGCAGGCGCGCATCGATTTCCGCTTCGAGGTGAACGCCTTGCCGGTGTATGCCGACGAAGATCGGGTGTTGCAGGTGCTGAATGAGCTGGTGACCAACGCCATCAAGTTTTCGGCGGCGGGCACGACCATCCGGCTGGCCGCGCGGAACATGGAGGCGAGCGCGGCGGGCGCAGGCGCTTCGGGGGCCGGCGAGGTGTGCTTCATGGTCGAGGACCAGGGGCGCGGCATCGCGCCGGAGAAGCTGGAGCGCATCTTTGAGCGCTTTCAGCAGGGCGACGCGAGCGACGCGCGCGCGCTGGGCGGCACGGGGCTGGGACTGGCGCTGTGCCGCAGCATCGTGGAGCAGCATGGCGGGCGCATCTGGGCCGAAAGCGAAGTGGGCAAGGGAAGCAGATTCCTGTTCACGCTGCCGGCGGCGGGGCCTGGCGCGGGATAACGGGCGGCGGGCAAAATGAAATCCATTTTCGGATCTGACCCAACCGGTGCAGAATTACGATCCGAACCGACGAGCATTTGGTGTAGTGTCTCTAAAGTTTGTCAAATAAATTGCACATCCCAAATGCAGGTCCTTCGACTCCGTTTGGCCCAAATGCGGGCCAAACTCCGCTCAGGATGACTGCTTTGTTCTTGATGCGAACTTCGGAGACAAACCCTAAAACATCGCTTCGATTTCCTCGAGGACCTTGCCCTTGGTCTCGGGCAGGAGAAATGCCGCGGTGAGGAAATAGACCACGGTCGCCGCTGACCAAAAGAAAAACATGCTGGAGTAACCGAAGCGCCCCACAACGGGCAGAAAAGCGGCCGCATTACCGGCCGCGACGCTCTGATTGAGAAAAAGAGCCACGCCGATGCCTACGGAGCGAATGCGCATCGGCATCAATTCAGACAAGACGAGCCAGACGACAACCCCGGGGCCGGCGGCAAAAGCCGCAATGTAAATGGCCAGACAACCTGCCACAAACCAGCCGACCCACTTTGACGGCAGCGGGCCGTAAGAGGCGCGTCGAATGACCAGCGCAGCGTTCCGGTTTTTGGCGGGAGGGACGATGCGCAGGACGGGACTTTCGTCGCCAGTGGCCACAGAGGCCATGCGATTGCCGTCTCCCCACGTATAGAGGACGGTCAGGATACCAGGCTGGTTTCCGGTTTGCGCGCCAAGCGCAGCCGTACGCAGGTCCAGAGTTACGGAGTTTCCTTTCAAGGCCGCCTCAACAGCGCCTTTGGCATCCCATCGCTTCGATTCCGCGGAAGAGAGGGCTATGGCAGCCGCGAGAAGCGAGCAGACGATCACCGCCGTGCCAACTTTGAGCAAAAAGGTGCGGCCTTTGCGATCGACGAGCGCAATGGCCACGATCGTCATCAGACAATTCAGGGTCTTCACCAATACGTCGCCCACAGTCGAATTGACCGCCGTCAGTCCCGCCTGGCGCAGGATGAGCACCAGATACCCGAGCACGGAATTGATTCCCGTAGTCTGCGTGCAGACCAATACCAGGCACACGAGCAGGAATGGGACGATGTATTTTCGTTTGAGCAAAGACTCGGAATTGCCGCGCCGCTGCTCAACGGCCGCGGCGGTCTGCATGGCCAGTAACTCCGCCTCGGCTTCCTGCGCAGAGCAGGCGCGGCGCAAGGCGGCGATGGCCCTCCCGGTTTTGCCTCGAAAAAAGAGCCAGCGCGGCGACTCGCTCAGGAGCGCCGTACAGCACATGAATAAGACTCCGGGGTAAATCACCGAAAGGAGCATGAGCCTCCATGCATGATCCTGGACGCCAAAGATCAGGCCGGCATCGCCTTGCACCAGAGACATCGATTGCTCCGCCCGCCGGGTGTACAGCCAACCAATGAGGGCCGCAACCGCGATGCCGAAGGTCAGCATGAGCTGAAAGACCGCGGTTCCCCGGCCGCGAACCTTGGAGCTGAGGCACTCGGCGAGGTAAGGCGGCGCCACGGTGGCGATGATCCCGCAACTGATCCCCTGAAGCAGCCTGCCCGCAAAAAGCGCAGCGAATCCGTGGGAGGCGACCACCAGACAGACGCTGGTATTGAAGATCGCGCCACTGACGGCGAGCATCGTCCGCCGTCCGAAAGCGTCTGCGAGGTAGCCGGCGGCAGGCGACGCGAGCATGCCTCCAGCCAGCACGGCGGCAACGATGAACGACGTCTGAGTGACCGACATCTGGATGGTGGCGATCAAATGCGGGAGGGCCGCCGCGATCACGCCAATATCCATGCCGTAGAGCAGGGCGCCAAGCCCGGCTACACCAACCAGAAAGATCCGGTATCCGGCCGGCTTGAGTAAGCTTGGGATCATCGTGCGCCCGGTCCTGCCGTTGGCTTTGCCTGCGCGCCGGTTTTCTTGAGATCTTCGAGCTTTTGCTGCGCCTCTTGCAGGAGCACCTGCGTGCCGGTGCATTCCGCAAACCCGGGGCGATTGTTAATATCGCGATAGCTTGCGAGAACCTTCTGCGCGTAGTCGATCGCGCTCTGCAGATCCTGCTGAGCGATTTGCCGATCGCTGGCCACCAATGCCTCCTGGTAGCTATCGTCGGCCAACAGGTGCTCGATCCACGCCGTCCGCTGAACACAGTACCCTTCGGGGCGCGAATAACACGGCGTCAGCGAATAGTCTCCTCCCTTCACCGCCGCGGGGAGCGTGCGCTCGATTTCCAGGTAGCGAATGAAATCGCTCTCGTAGTAATCCATGGTGTTCAGCTGCCCTTTTAGAGCGCCCGGAATTACGCAGGATTTGGGAGTAAACAGGGACCGGTTCTGAACTCGTTTGACCTCGCCGGAATAATAGACGCCGTAGCCGCTGCCGGGATCGATGCTCAACAGTCCTCGAATGTCATTTTCGGTGCTGGTGAAGTCGGGGGCCCCCGTGGGCGGCATGGCGGAGAGCGCCGCGTGGAAGTCATTGCGCAGACGGGCCGCCAGTGAGAGAAGTCTCGTACCAGGAGACCACAGCGTCCGCAAGAGAACAAGTCCGCCAACCAGCACAGCGACGGAGACCAGAGTAATCATCAAGGCCAGTTTTGCCGTCTTCGAGAGCGCCCGCGCAGGCACGGGCTCCAGTCGAGCTTTGGCCTTGAGCGTACGTGGCCGCTCCGCTGTCCCAGTCTGGATCATTTCCAGGATTTTTCCGGCTGTTGCCTCGAAGAAGGTATGCGAATACTCAACTGCCTGATACCGTGGAAGGCTCGCGATACTGGGCGGGAGATCCTTGGGAAACTTGAATCCGGGCAGCATTACAGGGATGATGTTGCGCTCCGACAGGATGGCGTGTGCGACTTCCCGGTGCACCCAATCGCCTTCGTTGGCACAGCGGTCGAGGCTGCGCGACGACAGAATCAACAGGAAATTCGGCGTATCGGAGATCCGGTGCAACAGCGAGTCATCGAAGTATCCCCGGCCCAGATCGGTTACATCGAGGAAGACGTTTAAGCCGTGCTTCGTCAGATTCTCCCGCAGGAGGCGCGCTTCAGCCGCTGCCTTACCTCGCCTGTAGCTGATGAAGACATCGTAACGATCCTCAGCCATGATCGAATCCGCCACTTCACGGGTCTTGATGAAACGCCCAGCAGGGCGCATCCGGCGCCGCACTGTGGAGAGTCACTGACCGGCAATGCAGAATTACGTTAGCACAATCCATGAGCGATCAACAGCCGCAACGCTTCGGCACAATGCGGTTCCGGACGGATGTTGTCGCGAGCGAATGCGAAGCCAAACTGGGGCCCGGTTGCGGACTGACAGTTGCGGCTTTTCCCCATTTTATTCTCAGCCGCACGGTGCTTCATCACCGGTTTGGGGGATTCTCGGCTTCCCCTTGGGGGATGGAACCCGCTCTCTCGATGGATGCGCAGGCAATTCAAGACCGGGGGATTACGCGCCATGAGACACTGGCATCGGCGGCATTCTCCGCAACGAGTCCCCGTCCGCCGGTCGATTTTTCATGGGCGTCTATACACGTTTTTTCAATTTGCTGTTTGGGCGGCCGCTCAGGACCAGCGAGGAGCGCGCCGAGCACATCGGGCCCCTGGCCGGGATTCCGGTCTTCGGGCTGGACGCGCTGAGCTCGGCGGCGTACGGGCCGGAGGCGGCGCTGACGCTGCTGATCCCGCTGGGCCTGATGGGCATCCGGTATATCGTGCCGGTGAGCACGGCCATTGTGATCCTGCTGGCCATTGTGTACTTCAGTTACCGGCAGACGATCGAGGCGTATCCGCGCGGCGGAGGCTCCTACACCGTGGCCAGCGAAAACCTGGGCGAAGGCGCGGGACTGCTGGCCGCGGCGGCGCTGATGATCGACTACATCCTGACCGCGTCAGTGGGCATCTCAGCGGGGGTGGGCGCGCTGATCTCGGCCGTGCCCAGCCTGCAACCGCA
This sequence comes from Acidobacteriaceae bacterium, assembly GCA_003171315.1. Classification (GTDB taxonomy): domain Bacteria; phylum Acidobacteriota; class Terriglobia; order Terriglobales; family Acidobacteriaceae; genus Telmatobacter. The sequence continues at coordinate 453 of PMYE01000053.1, read as the reverse complement.
CACGCTGGAGCTCTGCCTGCTGGTGCTGGCGATCCTGACCATCGTGAATATGCGCGGAGTGCACGACACGGGCGTAGTGTTCATGATCCCGACCTATCTGTTCACGGCCACGCTGCTGATCGTGATCGCAGTGGGCGGATGGCAGGTGGTTCATGCGGCGGGGCATCCGGCGCCGGCGACGCCGCTGCACACGATTCCGGCGGCGACCGCAATGCTTAGCTGGTGGCTGATCCTGAAAGTATTTTCTTCAGGATGCACGGCGATGACGGGCGTGGAAGCGGTGAGCAACGGCGTGATGGCCTTCCGCGAACCGACGCGCAAGAACGCGAAGGCGACGCTAACGATCATCATCGCGCTGCTGGCCATTCTGCTGGCCGGGATTGCGCTGCTTTGCCGCGCCTACCACATTGCGGCAACAGATCCGGGCAAGCCGGGCTACGAGAGCGTGCTCTC
>PMYE01000198.1 GCA_003171315.1 Acidobacteriaceae bacterium | reverse complement strand
CGTAGAGATGGTCCCAGTTGAAGGTGGCCGCCGTCTGCGCGATGGCTCCCTGGAGCCATTTGTTCCAAAGCTTCTTGCCGAACTTGTCGAGGCCGCGCCGACCCAGGTAGTCCTCGTAGGTCCTTTTCTTCCACGGATGGTGGCCGAGCTCGAGGCCGGGGCAAAGCCTGCCGCCGGTGAAGAGCGCAGAGCCCAATCCGGTGCCCAGCGTGAGAATCATTTCCACGCCTTGGCCCTTGACCGCGCCATAGCCCTGCACGGCGGCGTCGTTGGCCACGCGCACCGGCCTTCTCCAGCGCTTTTCGAGTTCGCGTTGCAGCGGAAAATTGGCCCATAAGGGGTGCAGGTTGGCGGCGGTGAACGTCGTGCCGTGCTTGATGACGCCGGGGAAGCCCACGGAGACGCGGTCAAACGCGCCAACTCGCGCATGAAGCTGGTCGAGCACCCGCAACACGGCGCGCGGCGTAGGGACGGCGGGCGTGACCACGCGCTGCCGCTCACTGAGCGGCTTGCCGCGCGCATCGAGCAGCATGGCTTTGATGCCGGAGCCGCCAATGTCGATGGCGAGCGTGACGGGAGATACGGCCGGCGCTGAAGATCTTGGCGTGGAGGATATAGATTTGGGAGTCATTAGGGATGAATTGTAATCGGTGCGGGCCCCGGCTTGCCGTATCCCCTACACTGAATCTTGTCTCCCATGGCCGCCTATTGCGAAGTCGCGTTGCCGGTGCCGTTGGACCACACGTTTACCTACGGGGTACGTCTGGGGCAGCGGCCGCAGCGCGGGGCGCGCGTGATTGCGCCCTTCCGCAACGAGAAGCTGATCGGCGTGGTGACGGCGCTTGAGGCCAAGGCCCCGGCGGAGGTCGAGGTGCGGTACATCGAGGCCGTGCTCGACGAGGAGCCGCTGCTCAGCGACCATCTGCTGGAGCTGGCGGAGTGGACCGCGCAATACTACCTGGCGCCGCTGGGCGAGGTACTGCGCGCCATGCTTCCGCTGGCTGCGGAGGTGCGGCGCACGGTCTACTACCGTTTGACCGACCTGGGGCGCGACGTGCTGGCGGATGCGATGGATGGGAAAGGCGGTTTTGGAGTTTCCCACCCTAGCGACAAAAACAAGGGCGTCGCGAGGATGGGGCACCCGCGGAGGGGCAAGCTCTCGAACGAAGAGCAGGACATGGAGCATCGGGTGCTTCAGCGTCTGGCCTCGGGCGAGCCGGTGAAGGTGTCTAGGCTGAGGACAGCAACGGCGGCGCCGCTGCCGCTGCTGGCCGCGATGGTGCGCAAGAAGTGGATTGCGCGTGAGACGGCGGCGGCGGAGCGCGACGCCCGGCGCATGGAGCGGTTCGCCGTGGTGGTTCCTGAAGGACGGCTGCCCAAGCTGACGCAAAAGCAGCAGGCGGTTCTGGCCGAGTTGGCGGCGTGCGGAGGCGAGTTGCCACTGGCCGAGTTGCGCCGGCGGGAATTACCCTCATCGACGCTTCAAACTCTGGTGCGGCGGGGGCTGGTGCGCATCGAGGAGCGTCCGGAAGCGTTTCGTCTGGGCGGGCTGTCGCCGGCGAATGGACCGTTCAGCCTGAACGCGGCGCAAAGCGATGCGCTGGCAACACTCGCCACGGCACTGGGCGCATTCCATCCATTCCTGCTCTATGGCGTAACCGGCTCGGGAAAGACGGCCGTCTATCTCGCCGCCATGCAAAAGGCGCTCGACCGGGGCCTGGCGTCGATTCTCCTGGTCCCTGAGATCGGTCTGACGCCGCAGACCGTCGGGCTGCTCGATCAGGCCTTCGGGCAGAAGGTGGCGCTGCTGCACTCGGCGCTGACGCCGGAGGAGCGCAGCGAGCAGTGGCGGCGCATTCGCCGCGGCGAGGCGCCCATTGTGGTGGGTACGCGTTCGGCAATCTTTGCGCCGGCGCCGAACCTGGGGCTGATTCTGGTCGACGAAGAGCACGACCAAAGCTACAAACAAGAAGAGACGCCGCGCTACAACGCGCGCGACGTGGCCGTGATGCGCGCCAAGCTGGCCGGGGCGGTGGTGGTGATGGGCTCGGCTACGCCGTCGCTGGAAAGCTGGCAGAACGCGGAGCGCAGCAAGTACACGCGCATCGAACTGCGCGACCGCGTGATGAACCGGCCGCTGCCCGAGGTGGAACTGATCGACATGCGGCGCGAGTTCCAGGAGACGGGGCAGGACCAGCTTTTTTCGCGGTCGCTGGTGGAGCAGACGCGGGCGACGCTGGAACGCGGCGAGCAGGCGCTGATCCTGCTCAACCGGCGCGGCTACTCGTTTGCCGTGATGTGCCGCGCCTGCGGCGCAAAGCTCGAGTGCCGGAACTGCGCCATCGCGCTCACGCACCACAAAGCGGCGGCGGAGGATCTTGCCGAGGCGCGCGCGGGGCAGCGGCTGGAGTGCCACTATTGCGGCTACAAGCGCACGGTTCCGGCCAAGTGCCCGAAGTGCGACAGCGAGCATTTGTATTACCTGGGCGCCGGCTCGCAGCAGGGCGAGGAGCGGCTCCAGGAGATCTTTCCCGGCGCGCGCATCGGGCGCATGGATCGCGATACGGTGCGCGGCCGCTACGACCTGGAGCAAATGCTGGCGCGGTTGCACTCGGGCGAGATCAACTTGCTGGTGGGGACACAGATGATCGCCAAGGGGCACGATATTCATACCGTCACGCTGGTGGGGGTGGTGGGCTGCGACCACGCGCTCTCGATGCCCGATTTCCGCGCCGCCGAGCGGGTTTTCCAGCTCATGACGCAGGTGAGCGGGCGCGCGGGACGCGGCGATCTGCCGGGGCGCGTGGTGGTGCAGACCTATTACCCCGATCACTACTCGATCCTGGCGGCGATGAAGCACGACTACAAAGCGTTCGCCGAGCGCGAGCTGAAATACCGCGGCTGGATGCACTATCCGCCGTTCGGCGTGCTGGCCAATGTGCTGGTGCAGTCGCAAAAGCTGGAGGAGGCCGCGGGGTGGGCTGCGGTTTTGGGCAAATGGCTGCAAAAGGCTGCGCCCGAGGGCGTGCGCGTGCTGGGGCCGTGCACCGCGCCCATTGCGCGGATCAAGGGCGTATACCGGTTCCACATGATTCTCAAGAGCGCGTCGCGCAAGGCGCTGAACGAGGCGCTGCGCGGGTTGCTGGAGCACGCGGCGGAGGCCGGCGTGCCGCGGCGGAACGTGATTGTGGATGTGGACGCGCTGAGGCTGATGTAGCGGAGTTAGCGGAGTTAGCCGCGCTACGCGCGCTGCTAGCTTGCGGTGGCCCGTGGGCCGTGGGCCGTGGATCGCGAATCGTGAACGATGGACCGTCACTCCCCCTCCCCCCGTATGCCATACCTCCATATTTGAAAACAAAAGACTTATAGGGTAGCCGTTGCCGTAAATATCTGATTCTAAAGGAATGCTCTTTGCAAATATTCCAATTCATTGGGTTTACCGCATTCATGCCCTTGCGCTTTGCAACCGAAACGGTGCAGTTCGCTCACAGAGCTGCCGATTTGGCGGAAAAAACGGTGGGCGGCCCGAGTGCTGTAATCCCCGCCAGCGCCCATGTGGGCCGCCCACCAGCATTCAAAGAGGAGACACGCTCTGTTTTTGTTCTCTAGTAAAAGGGTAGCGAAATGGGGGAATTAACCGGCAAAGTTGGTGAAGAAATATTTGGTTTGGAATGAGGGGGATGAGGCGGGATGATGGGAGCGAAGGGCTTGACATCCCAAGCGGTCGAGTCAGAAAGTCAGCAAGCCGTCGGGGCAGTATCGCGCAGATGGTCGCGTGTGCCGCAAGGGATGATGCACCCCTTAAAAACTCGCGCCGACTAAACGCGCTGGAGGAAGACTTCCCGTTTTCGACCCGGAATTGAACATATGCTTGCCGGTCCCGCCGCCGCGCTCGAGTCGAAACTTATCTTCCCGACTTCGACAATGCCGCCACCACCATCTCCAACATGCGCAGCGCAGAGCCGTCCTCGTCCACGGTTCGCTTCCAGTTGGCACGCTCCCCATAAGGTTTCAACTCGGGTTGCCCCGTGTCTTTCGCATCGTATTGAGAGTCGGAGCCCCCCATCTTCCAAATAATCAGATCCAGAGAAGGCACAACGCAGATGGCAAAACCACCGGACCCACGCTTCCAGTATGCGTCGCGAGGTGCGGCGGGCGCGTCGCCGGCGGAGTTGAGTTCGAAATCCAGGCTGTAAGGGAAGTGAGGATCGTAGGGCGACGGCGTTGTGGCTTTGCGGACGTACTAGGCAGGCACAAGTTGACGGCTGCCCCACTTCCCTTGATGCAGCATGAGGTATTCGAATCGCAGCATGTCCGTTGCCCGCAGGCAGATGCCTCCACCGCCGGGCGTGTGCGTGATCTCTGGATAATCGTGAAAGCCGTAGCCCCAACGGCCCCACCCCAGCGGCTGTGCGAGATGGATCTCCACGTATTTCTGCAGTTCCATTCCCGTCACGTGACGAACCATAGCGGCAAGGATCTGGGCAGACGCCGTGGCGTAGGAATACCCTCCACCCGGGTCGACCCACAAACGCTCCGAGAACGCCAAAGGCTCAACCATCGCTCGCCAGCCATCCAGGCCTTCAGGAGTGATGGGGACCGGTTTCTCTTCGATAAAGCCAGGGCTGTTCCCGGCCAACCCAGCACTCATAGCGAGCAGTTGGCCTAGCTTGATTTCGCTTTTCCTCGGATCTTTCACGGGGAAGGCTTCGGAAGGCAGGTATCGTGACGTGTAAACTTTCTGGTCTAACCCGTCGGGGAAGAGGTCCGGCCGTTCATGCATCAGGATGCCTACGGCAATACTGGTGAAAGACTTGCCGCACGACATGGTGTTAGGCGTTGCCTGACGGTTGGCGCGGCCGAAATATCGTTCGTACACGAGCCAGCCATGGCGCACAACCAGAAGGCCGCCATTTTGGCTGGACCCCTGGATGTACTGGAAAACCGCATCGAGCTTCTTAACGTCCAAACCCGTTTTTTGCTGGATTTCATCGGGCACCGTTAGAGTGCGCCATCCCCCTGCGGAATCCGGGGGCGGAAAGTATTGGGCAAACGACTCTGTGGCGCAGACAAGCATCCCGACAGCTAATCCCAGGACGGAATATCGAATAGGAGCGTGTTTCATAGAGTCTCCCGATGGGATAGCAACTGGGGCCGAGGATGCACCTAGCTGGACGGATCGATGCGCTCGACTCCGCTGATGCCTGCGTAACCATATCCTGACTTCGTCACCGGCCGTAGCGCTTTCCAGCAAGGTTTGAACTGTTCTTAGCCGGAATATTCATTTTGCTTTCCCGGCCACAATAGAATATGCCCCGAGTGCCGGGCCCACCATCTTTTTCCGCATTCGTCCAAGGCCAGAGCCAGGGCGTGCAAGGCAGGTCCGCTACCGGAACCCAGGAGCCGCCATTTGCACCATTTCGAAGCACTTTCTCAGACAACCTTTCCTCAATTAGCCATTGAGATCAGACGCAGCTTCTTCATTGCTTTCGAGCTGCGGTCGTATGGCCGCCGATCCGGCAGACCACTTGGGAAACAACAAGGAAGAAGCGAGTTTCGACTGAAGAGATTCGTGCTGGCGAGTCGGCTTTTCGTCACTTTTTCCTGGGAGGTGACTCCGCGTTAAGGCATTTCTCCCAATCCNNTCGAAGGTTGCCGCTCACTGGGGTTCGCGTCAACTATGCGGTCTTGAACCCCTATACACCATTGGGAGAAATGCGTTAGGGCTTTGGGTGGCGCGCTTGTGTTTTGGGTGCGGATTCGCCGCGTGGTTCGGTTTTCGGAAAGGTGGGGGCGGGGTGGCGGCACCCTTCGACTACGCTCAGGGCAGGCTTTGAACTCGTGTCCTGGCGCTTTGTGCCACTCCGAAGGAAATTGTGGGAAGGGCGCGTCGGAAGGCAGAAGCAGGTCCCTCGACTCCGCTTTCCCCACGTTCGCAATGCGAACTTGGGGCCCCAAGTCACCCCAGCGACGAGGACCTGTCGCCGGGGACCCCGACAGCGCGCTCCGCTCGGGAGGATGGTTGCGGCTGCGGTTTTCAGGGACCTGAAGGTCTCTGCTGGCTCCGTTTGTTTGCGCAGGGGCTAAGGCTATACCCCACCCAAGCGGAGCTTGGATGGGGCACCCCGCTAAGGCTATATCCCACCCAAGCGGAGCTTGGATGGGGCACCCCGGCAACCGCAGATCCTTCGACTCCCTACTCGTGCTGCGCACGCGTTCCGGTCGCTCGGGATGACAGGGTGGGTGTGAGTGGGGCGCCCGGCGATAGCGCGCCAAATTTTTACTTGCTGAAGTTCGATATGGCCGGTATGATCCGGGTCAGCTTCCGCGAGGTCGTGAGCGAGCGCGGTCTGTGGACTCTGGAAGCGGTCCATGGGCAGATCGCAGTCCTTTCCCGGCAAACGTTGGCGCAGCAACCATGAGGGCGCCGGCTGACTGCCTCAGCTTTCAACAAATCGCGGACCGTATCGATGGGCGTGAAGTTCCTTGTCCCCGGGAACGGGATGAGCAGCACGGCCTGCACGGGTTCCGGCCGATTTGAGGAGGAGAATATGCGAACCTTTACGAGAGTGCTTCTAGCCGCGATTCTGGTGGCCTGCGTGTTGCCGCAGCAGGCGATCCCGCAGAGCCGGGCGAACTTCTGGTTCCTGAACAACACAGGGAAGACACTGAACAACCTGTATGTTTCGCCTCAACGCCAGAATACGTGGGGCGCGGATGTGCTGGGGCGCGCCACTCTGCCGAACGAGATGGGAACATTGATCGTCTTTCCGCCCTCATGGCGCGGTGTGTGCCACGAGGATTTCAAGCTGGTCTTCAGCGACGGAACGTATCAAACATACTCGTCGGGCATCGATGTGTGCCAATTGCACGCTCTGCAGTTCAACGCGGACACGGTGAGCGGGTTCTGAAGGGAGCAGGCCCCTTCGACAGGCTCTTTGGGCGCGTGGCCCAGGCCGCAAATCTCCGCTGGTCCAATCACGTGGGCGCCCCGGGCCTCGTCCGCCGCGGCGGGAGACCCGGGAGATCCCGCTTGCCCAGTAAACGGCTCCGGTAATGGACAAGAGAAAGGGCGGGGGATGCCGGCCGGCACGCGGCGCAGGCGCAGCAAGAGCGCGTAGAGGATGTGCCCGGCGTCCGGCGCCCGCGAGGGCCTGGTTCCGGTTTGCCCGCGCTGCGGCTAGCTGCTGGATGCGCCCGGCGCCAGCGCGTGTAGTTCCTTGCCCGGTTTGAAGCGCACCGCTTTGCCGGGAGCGATGTTGACCTCAGTCCCGGTGCGGGGGTTGCGGCCGATGCCGGTTTTGCGCGCGCGGACACTGAAGACGCCGAATCCGCGCAATTCGATGCGCTGGCCAGCCGCCAGGGCCTGTTTCAGGCTCTCGAAGACCGTGTCCACTGCCGCTTCTGCCTTGGTGCGCGGCAGGCCCGTGCGCTCGACCACCTTATGAACAATATCCTGCTTGATCAATGGAGTCTCCTCGCTCACCGTGAACTGGTTGCCGACTGCGATTCACCCTACACCGCCCATACTACAGATTTAGCTGCGATTAGGGAACAGCGGAAAAACCGGGCGTGGATTTTTCCCGTACTCAGCCGGTCCGCGGGGCCTTCCGGTCAGCCGGCAGAGCGCGAGGCCGGCGGGCGGGGTTTGTCAACCGGCATGGCCGTTGCTTAAGATGAGTCATCAAGCCGGAACTACTGCCCGTAAGCCACGGGAGGCGACTCAACCCCCGGAGCAGGAGACGCATGTCGATTCAAAGCGACCGATGGATCAGGGAACAAGCCCTCAGGCGCCGCATGATCGAACCCTTCAGCGAAAAGCAGGTCGCTAGAGGTGTGATCTCCTATGGTCTTTCTTCCTATGGCTACGACCTCAGGGTCTCCGACGAGTTCAAAATTTTCACCAATGTGAACAGCGCCATCATCGATCCCAAGGATTTTGACGAGCGGTCGTTCGTCTCGGTCCAGGCCGAATCGGTGATCATTCCTCCGAACTCGTTTGCACTGGCGCGTTCCGTCGAATACTTTCGAATCCCCAGGGATGTTCTAACCATCTGCGTCGGAAAATCAACTTACGCGCGTTGCGGGATCATTGTGAACGTGACGCCGTTTGAACCGGAGTGGGAGGGGTTTGTCACGCTGGAAATCTCCAATACCACGCCGCTGCCGGCCAAGGTGTACGCCAACGAAGGACTGTGCCAGATTTTATTCTTCCGCTCGGATGAGCCCTGCGAGATCAGCTATGCCGACCGCAAGGGCAAGTATCAAAAACAGCAGGGAATCGTTCTGCCCAAGCTGTGAGAGCATGCCGCCGCCGAATCGATTCAGGGTGGATTTCGACGGACGGAAGGATGCGGATTACGGGCCTTGAGGGTGTCGCCTTGGCGCGGCCCAGGGTGAACCCCTGGTGAGAGCCGATGGGAACGCCATGACATCCTATGCTTCGAATTTACAACCGATCGGGATTGGAGTGCTCGCGGACGAACCGGTCCGTGTCGCCGGCCTGGCCAGCATCTTCGACCAGCCCGCGCAGGAAGATCAACCCCAGCTTGTTCCCGTGATAGGGACGTTACCCGAGCTGCTCGTTTCAACCAGCATCGAATACATCGTTATCGATTTTTATTCCTCTTTGGGCAGTTTGGAGACACTGGAAACCATTCGCCGCGACCGGCCCGAGATTCGATCGATTGTGATCGGACCGGAGGGCGACGACGAACTCGTTTTGAACTCGATCATTGGCGGCGCCCGGGCCTACCTGGGTCAGTCGGCGGATCCGGAGGTGGTTCGTAATGCCATCGACGTGGTTACGTCCGGCTCCATTTGGGCGCCGCGGCGTCTGCTTTGCCGCGTGATCGACCGGCTGCTTAAGGTTCCCAACGTAGCGCAAATCGCTTCCGGCCTACAGCTCACTCAGCGTGAACAGCAGGTATTGGAGCTGATCCTGGGCGCGCATTCCACGCGCGAGATCGCATCCCGGCTGGGCATCGAGCAGCGTACAGTGAAGTCCTACGTCGGACGGCTCATGCGCAAGACGGGCGCCGACAACCGCATTAAGCTTTCCATGTCGGCTTTGAGACGTTCCCTTTTGGCGAATGACGTTGGACAGCGAGGCGCAGCGGCTGGTTCGCGCGAAAGCGGCGCCGATTAGCTGGTATCGCAGTTACTTATAGCCATGGTCCCTAAGTACTCTTGTGCGATTGCCGTGTTTTCCACAATCTTGTTTCTAGAAACAACGCAGATCTGGGGAAAGGAGTTCCCAGGCAGCATGTTTCCATGAAGCGTGGGAACTCCTCTTTTTTTTTGCAGTTCGCTGCGAAAAAGCCATCTGCGTGTCTTTTTTCAGCCCTCCCACCATCGAATTCCTGCATCAGCCCCCTTGAGCACACCCCGCCGCAGCTTGTTGATTGGTGCGTTGATCCACAGGTGAAGCATTCTGCGGCACGCTGTTCCGGCTAGCGTTTTCACATCTGGCTCGTGCGGTCTGGGCCAAAGATGCGGTAGGCTGGTCGGGGAGGTCTTTCGCGTTGCCAGCCGATCGCGCGCTTCCTCGGGTCCTTGGGCGCGGTAGCCTTGGCAGCGTGTTGGATGCCTCCCAAGCAGAGATATCGTCATCCGCGGCGCAAAGCCGGCGGAATGGAAAGGACAGGACTATGAAAAAGGTTCTTGCTTCTGTTTGCCTCAGCTTTCTGCTTAGCTCCACAGCCGTGGCTGCCTCCACGAGAGAGGATTTGCAGGCGCGCATCGACGCGGCCAAGGTCGTCCTGGACCAGATCATGAACGCGCAGGACCGTACTGTCCCGAGCAACATTTTGAAGTCGGCGACGTGCGTGGCCGTTGTGCCGAGCATGGTGAAGGGCGCCTTTTTCGTCGGCGCACAGTACGGACAGGGCGTGGTGACCTGCCGCACTGGCCACGGCTGGAGCGCGCCGGTGTTCATCCGCATGGCCGGCGGATCTTTCGGCTTCCAGTGGGGCGGCCAGGCGACGGATCTGATTCTGATTGCCGTGAACGACCGCGGGATGCAGGACCTGCTCAAGGACAAGTTCAAGATCGGCGGCGATGCTTCGGCTGCAGCCGGTCCCGTGGGCCGGTCCGGAACGGCTTCAACGGATTGGAAGATGAGTGCGGAACTGCTCAGCTACTCGCGCACCAAGGGCATCTTCGCCGGCATCGATCTTGACGGCACCAGCGTGAGCCAGAATCAGGATGACACGACGCTGTACTACGGCACGCCCCATCACTTCGAAACGATCCTGAAAGGCGACGTGGCCGTGCCGCCGGGCGCAGTGGCGTTTGTTCGCGACGTCGCGCAACACTTCGTTCAGGCCAGAGCCAACTAGTGTGGTGAGTCTGAAATTCGTTTAAGAACAACCGCAGATCCTTCGGCTACGTTTGCCGCCAAAAAACGCGGCAAACTCCGCTCAGGATGACAGATCATAATGATGCGAACTTAAGACTCAAGACACAAGTACCGTGTCTATCAGGTTTCGTGCAATCCCAGGTCCCAAAATCGGGACCTCCACCCCACGGACGAAGACCTNNGGGGACCCCGGACCTGGGGCACCCAGATTCATTCGGTCCGTTACGAAATCAGAAAGACACGGTACTAGTAGCGGCGCGTTCCTGAATCCGGCCACAGAACCCAAGTCTCCCCTTTGCCGTCCTCTGCGCCCGATGGCGCGGAAAGGGCGGAAGGGGGTTGCTCCGATTCCTATCCTTCGTGGCCGCGTTCAACGTCTACACTGATCTTTGCGTCGAACGATGTGGGAAAACCTCGAGTACCGGCTGGTTATCGCCGTAACGCGCTGCCTGGGCCACATGCCGAGGGGAATGGCGCGTCTGCTCTCCGGCTTCATCGCCTTCGCCGTTTGTTGGAGCTTTGGCCGCTTGCGCCGCGTGGGCGAGCGCAACCTTGAGCTGGCTCTGCCGGAACTCTCCTGCAAAACCAGGGCAAAGATCCTTCGCCGCGTCTACATCCATCTTGGCTGGCAGCTCGTCGAGTTCTGCCGCATGACGCGCTACACGCCGGAAAACATCCGCGATTGGATGCGGACCGAGGGACTGGAACACTACCTGGCCGCGAGGGCGCGGGGCAAAGGCGTGCTGGTTCTCACCGCGCATCTTGGCGCATGGGAACTTTCCAGCTTTTACCACTCCCTCATGGGCTATCCCATGGGCATGGTAATCCGCAGGCTCGATAACCGGCGGCTCGATGAGTACGTAAACGCCATCCGCTGCCTTCACGGCAACTTCATTCTCTCGAAGGACGACTTTGGCCGGGGACTTTTGGCGGCCATGCACGGAGGGAAGACCGTTGGCATTCTGATGGACACGAATATGACGCCGCCGCAAGGCGAGTTCGTGAGGTTTTTCGGCGTCGACGCCTGCACGGGAACAGGCCTTGCTCACATTGCCCGCACGACCGGCGCGGCGGTGCTGCCGGGATTCATGCTCTGGGAGCCAGGTGAGCGCCGCTACGTTCTTCACTTCGGGCCGGAAGTCGAAATTCCCTATACGGCAGACCGCGCCGCGGATACTCTGGAAGGCACACGGCGGTGCACCGCAATCCTCGAGTCGTGGATTCGGCGCTATCCTGACCAGTGGCTGTGGGTTCACCGCCGCTGGAAGACGCGGCCGGCGGGGGAACCGGGTTTGTATTGAATCTGCCCCCTCAAAAAAAAGGAAGACGCGCATGACGCTGGAAAAGCTGATTGAAACGCTCGGCGGAAAGCTGGTGCAGGGAAATCCTCAGCAGGAAATGGATGGCGTAAGCTCCAGCCAATTTGCCAGTCCCTCCGAACTGGTCTTCGCCGAAAACCCGGATGCGGCGCAAAAGGCGCTGAACAGTTTTGCCGGAGCCATTGTGCTTCCGGCCGGATGCGCCGCTTCTTACCCGGCCGATCGATGCGTTGTCGAGGCCGATCATCCCCGCCTTTGGTTTGCTCTCGCAGCCAAGTTGCTTAAGCCGTTTCCGGCGCCGTCGGGCATCCACGCCAGCGCCATCTTCGGCGCCCACGTCGAATTTGGAGAGGGCGTTTCCGTTGGCCCAACGGCAGTGATCGGAGACGACGCGAAGATTGGCGCGGGAACGCACATTGAAGCCGGCGCTGTGGTCGGCAAGCACGTCCGGATCGGAAAGTTCTGCAGGATTTACCCGCGCGTGGTGATTTACCCCGGAACGCAGATCGGCAATTGGGTCACGGTTCACGCCGGCGCGGTCCTGGGGGCCGATGGATTTGGCTACGTTCGCGACCCAGCCACCGGCGCTTACACGCAGTTCCCGCAGCAGGGAAGGCTGGTGATCGAGGACGACGTGGAGATCGGCGCCAACTCGACCATTGACCGCGGCGCTTTGGGCGAGACGCGCGTGCGCCGCGGGGCCAAGTTTGACAACCTGGTGCACGTAGGCCACAACTGCGACATCGGCGAGGATGCGATTCTGGTGGCGTTGACGGGGATCTCCGGTTCCTCGACGATCGGCAAAGGCGCGGTGCTCGCGGGCCAGGTAGGGATAGGCGACCACGTGCACGTAGGTCCCGGCGTGATTCTTGGCGGCCAGGCCGGCGTGTTCAGCGGCAAGACGGTGACCAACGAGGGCCTCAAGCCGGGAACGGTTCACTGGGGCACGCCTGCGCGGCCGCTGCAACAGGTTCTACGCGAGCAGGCTACGCTGGCGAGGCTGGCGAAGAGGCGGAAAAACAGCCTCTAGCTTCTAGCCTCTAGCTTCTAGCTCTGCTGCCGTTGAACCGGCGATATCGATTCTCGCAAGAAAAGGCTAGGAGCTAGAAGCTAGAAGCTAGCAGCTCGGATTGGGCTGGTGCAATGGCGATCATCGTAGTCGGCGGCAGTGGGCGCGGCGCGGGCAAAACCGCGCTGGTTTGCGGGCTCATTCGCGCTCTTCCGGAGATTCAGTGGACGGCGGTGAAGGTCACAACACACGAGCACGGCAAGGCGACACCGATTTGGGAAGAGACGGCGCCGGGCGAGTCGAGCGATACGGCGCGCTATCTGGCCGCCGGGNNGCGATGAAGCGCTCGGCCCCATTGTGCAGCGGATTCTCGCCGGCTGTCCGCCTCCGGCCGGCGCCATCTTCGAGTCGAACAGAGTGCTTCGCCACGTACGGCCCGACGTTTGCCTTTGCGCTGCTTCCAGTCCATGGGCCGGGTTGAAGCCTTCGTACGATCTTGTGCTGGAGCGCGTCGATGCGACGGTGGAGCTGGCGGGGCACGATCACATCATCGAGGCCGGGAAGATTACGTTTCGACTCGCGTCGATGGAGCGCGTGTCACCGACGATGCTGGAGTGGGTGAGGGAACGGCTCGGCGGGACGGTTGTGTAACCTGCCGGTTTCTATCCCAGCGGCGACCCGTCAGTGGAAGCCCCGGCCTTGACTTCCGCCCCGCAGCGCGGTAACTTGAGCGCACATCCCTTTGATCTGCGTTTGCGTTTCCTCAGACGAAACCCGGAGTGTGCGAATTTTGGACACTGTATCGATTTCGGACAAAGGCGCGGGTTCAGACAGCGGCGCGGCCGCGATGTCGGCGCGGGCCAGCGGCACGGGACCGGCTCGGGCGGCGCAAGAGCCGGCGCTGCGGGGGCAATTAGACGAGGATCGCCTGGCCTGGCTTGCCCTGGCGCTGACGCCGGGGTTGGGGCCGAAAAGGATTCTGGACGCGGTGCGGCAA
>PMYE01000098.1 GCA_003171315.1 Acidobacteriaceae bacterium | reverse complement strand
CGCGCGTGGGAATCGCGTGGCTCAGGCGCCTTCTTCCATTGAAACAGACGGAACGCGCGGGCGCTCAGCCCTCGGCGACGAGATCGATCTCAATGAGGACGTTCCGGGGCAGGCGCGAAACCTCGACGGTGGAGCGGGCAGGCGCCTCGCCGTCGGACTCGAGATATTCGGCGTAGACGGCGTTCATGGCGGCAAAATCGGCGAGGTCTTTGAGGTATACGGTCGCCTTGACGACGCGGTCGAGGCTGCTGCCGGCTTCTTCGAGGATGGCCTTCAGGTTCTCGAGCACTCGCTTGGCCTGCTCGGCGATACCGCCTGCGACCACCTGCTGGGTGAGCGGGTCAAGAGGGATCTGGCCGGCTGTGAAGATGAGGTTTCCCACGCGCACGGCCTGGGCGTAGGGGCCGATCGCGGCGGGCGCGCCATCTGTCGTAATGATCGATCGTGTCATAGGCCGATTGTACGGCGGGAAACCGGATTTACCGGGCTATGCGAACAGCGGCCGTACGATGGGGAGGGCTGAATTCACCGATTTCATCGCCGCGTGGATGCCCGATAAGGCCCCAAGCGGCGAGTTCAAGGCGACAAGCCTGGAAATGCGGTTTCCATGGCCGGATGCGGAGGGACAACTTCGCGAGGGAATTGCCCCTTCCGGTTACGAGCCCCAAACTCCGGGCAGGAGAGAGGGCTTAGGCGTGCATTGCCGCCAGGATACCGCCGCCAAGCGCCATGGCCAGGAGCCAATAGGCAGCATTGATGGCAAAGAGATTGGCGCGGCGGTTTTCGTAAATGTGCTGCGTAAAGAGCGGGGGCGCCATAAAGCCGACCCAGCAAATGATGCCGATCTTCGCGCCACCGCTGAAGCCGCTTGTCCCCGCCCACCCCTCCATGTGCGCCAACACAAATGACAGGAGCAGACAGGCGATACAAGACGCGATCAAGCCGAAAACCCTGCTTTTCTGTTTCGCCGCCTCAGCGAGGCCGACCAGGGCGCTCCAGGACTTCCGGAAGATGACGCCGTACCACAGAATGCCCAGCACCCACTGAGCGATCGCCGAAACCAGGACGGCCATCGCGAAGTGCTCGGAAAACACCACCGCAGAAAAGAGCCCTGTGTAGCTGATAAAGTGCATTCGTGAATCCTCCACTACGGGATTGATATACAACTCCGACCCACAGAAACCCCGCACAATAGGGGTCGCCGCCAGGATTCTGAAAGGAGTTGTCCCCAAATACTCTGCTGGAGGCCAGGATGTACTGTCAAGATAAATCGGGAGATATGACGCGGAAGTGGTAATTACGGCGGTTCTCCTGCAACTNNGTGGCTTTTTCTTGATGAAAAAGCCACTTGGCGATTGTGCCTTGGTCTACACATGCAGGAGACCCGCTATAGCCCGTGATGTGCGGGGCGGGGCCAGCCGAAGCCGGTGAGGCGCGGCTCCAGGGCGGTGAAGCAGGCGCGATTTCGGAGCGTTCCGGCATGGAATGAGGATCGGGGCCGGAGCGAGCAGGCGCGCAGTGGGTTCTTCGGCGGCTCAGTTCAGGATCGTATTGTCGATGAGCCGCGTTGAGCCAACAAACGCGGCGACGGCGAAGAGCGTGCCGGGCGCGGCGGTTTCAACCGGCAGCAGCGTGGACCAATCGACGAGGGCGAGGAAATCGATGCGGATTTGCGGTTCGGCGGCGAAGATTTCCCGTGCGGCGGCGATCAGCGCTTCGGCGCGGCGCTCGCCTTCGGCGACGAGCGACTCGACGCGTCGGATGGCGCGGCTTAGGGTGAGGGCCTGGGCGCGCTGGACTGGGCTGAGATAGGCGTTGCGCGAGCTGATGGCAAGGCCGTCGGAATCGCGGACGATGGGGCAGACGACGATTTCCGTGGCCAGGCGGAGATCGGCAACCATGCGGCGCAGTACGGCGGACTGGGCCGCGTCCTTCTGGCCGAAGAAGGCGCGGTCTGGCTCGGCGGCGAGGAGCAGCTTGGCAACGACGGTGGCGACGCCGCGAAAATGGCCGGGACGGGATGCGCCGTCGAGACGATCGCCAAGGCCGGGGACTTCGACAAACGTAGAGGCAGGGCCGTTGGGGTAGAGTTCCTCGACCGGGGGGGCGAAGAGGACATCGGCGCCTCCTGACGCGGCGAGGCTGCAGTCGGCGTCGAAGGAGCGCGGGTAGCGGGCGTAGTCCTCATGGGGGCCGAACTGCGTGGGGTTGACGAAGAGGCTGACGGCGACGTGAGTACATGCCACGCGGGCGGCGCGGACGAGCGAGGCGTGGCCCGCGTGCAATGCGCCCATGGTGGGCACGAGACCGATGATGCTGCCGGGGGTGGAGCGGGCGGCGCGGGACCAGCGGCGGAGCTCGTCGACGGTACGAAGGATTTTCATCAGGCGCGACTCAGTTTGTCCAATCCTCGAACGCGTCCCGATTCACGACGGCGTTGTCTGAATCGAAATCCGCATCGGGAGCTGCGGCGCCCATCGCCTGCCGCGCGGGCAGGTGGTAGCTCTCCGCGTCCGACGGAAAGGCGCGATGCTCGACGTCTTCGCGGTAGCGCTCGATGGCGGAGCGGAAGAGCGCGGCGGCGTCGGCATAGCGGCGGACGAATTTGGCCGGTGGCGCGAAGGTGAGATTCACGAGGTCGTGGAAGACGAGAATCTGGCCGTCGCAGCCGGGACCGGCGCCGATGCCAATTGTCGGAATCGGCAGCGCAGCGGTGATTTCGGCGGCGGCCTCGCGGGGAACGCCTTCCAGGACGATGGCGCCGGCCCCGGCCTGGGCGAGCGCGAGAGCATCGGCCCGAAGCCGGCGCGCGGCCTCGGCGGTGCGAGCCTGCACGCGATAGCCGCCCATGCGGTGTACGCTTTGCGGCGTGAGGCCAAGGTGGCCGACGACGGGGATTTCGGCCTCAACGAGCGCACGGACGAGCTCGACGCGCGGGCCTTCGATCTTGACGGCCTCGGCGCCGGCCTCTTTAACGAAGCGGACGGCGCTAGAGAGGGCTTCGGCGATGGCGCCGTGGTAGCTGCCGAAGGGCATGTCGGCGACGACGAGCGCGCGGCGGACGGCGCGATGAACGGCGCGGGTGTGGTGCAGCATCTCGTCGACGGTGACGGCGAGCGTGTTCTCGTGGCCGAGGACAACCATGGCGAGCGAGTCACCGACAAGGATGAGGTCGATGCCGGCTTCGTCGGCGAGGCGCGCGGTGGGGTAGTCGTAGGCGGTGAGCGCGGAGATGGGCTTGCCCTGGCGCTTCATCTCGGCCAACGCGGGCATGGTGACTTTGGGAAGGGAAACACCGGGCGGCGAGAGATGCGCGCTCGCGGGAGGTTGGGTGAAACTCATGATAGGCTCCAGTGCCGCTCCGAAGACACAGGATGCGGCCCGAACAATATAAGTATAAGCTGCACCAGCCGTGGAATGCGAATCGGGAATGCGCACGGGCATGTGCAGGCTCTTGCAATGCTATAGCGTGGTATATTGCGTCCATGCTGCCCATTCCTACGGTCGACCTCGTAAAAGAGGAGTGCCGCTTATACGACGAGGACCATTTCAATCAGCTGGGCGACAAAGCGCTCAAGGAACTTCTTGAGCAGTTCCCTAAGAATACCGTCACCTCTCATGTGCTTTTGAAGGTTTTGGTACTCGATAGGCTCTACCACACACGGATCCTCGAAATTCACGTAGAGCCCTTTGCTCGACATATAGCCGGGCTTGACATTGACCTGCTCCTCGAACAAAGCTCGCTCCGCGCCGTCGATCAAATCTTCGTTTGTCCCGGACTGAACAGGAAATACTATTCTTTTGCCACCAAGTTTTGCAGTTGGCACAAACCTGCGGCTTACCCCATCTACGACAGATATGCCGTTAAGTGCCTTTGGTCCTACAAGGAACAGGAGACGGCCGCAAAACAAGATCCGTTCAAAGAATTTACCCTCGAGGATCTTTGGTACTACGATAGATTCGTCGCGACGGTAACCGCATTTCGTGAGTATTATGCCCTAGATTGCCTAACCTTCAGGCAAATAGATAAGTTCTTATGGCGTTCAGGAGATCGGATCCTTCGTGCGCTAGGACAGAAAAAGACAGAATCCGTGAAGGAATGAAGAATCAAGGGCGTTGGGTACGGGGCCGGGGCCCGGGGAATTTCCAGCGCGGCGGAGGAAAGAATGGCCTACGATCTGGCGATCGTGCTGCCCACGTTCAACGAGAGCGGGAATGTGGGTCCGATTGTCGACCGGCTGGAGCAGGCGCTCAAGGGCATCCGCTACGAAGTGATCTTTGTGGATGACGACTCGCCCGACGGCACCGCAGACGTGGTGCGGCGGCTGGCCCGTGACCGCGACAATCTGCGCGTGCTGCAGCGCATTGGACGGCGCGGGCTGGCTTCGGCGTGCATCGAGGGGATTTTGGCCGCGGCAGCGCCGTATGTTGCGGTGATGGACGCGGACCTGCAGCACGATGAGAGCATTTTGCCGGAGATGTTGCGGCGCATGCGCGAAGAGAATCTCGACCTGGTAGTGGGTTCGCGGAACATTGCCGGCGGCAGCATGGGGGAGTTTGCGCGTTGGCGCGTGAAGCTGAGCCAGTTGGGCAGGCGGTTCAGCCTGATGGGCGCGGAGCACGAGTTGAGCGATCCCATGAGCGGATTCTTCCTGGTGCGCCTCTCCACCTTTGAGCGGTTTGCGCACCGGCTTTCGGGCATCGGCTTCAAGATTCTGCTCGACATCGTGCTTTCGGCGGGGCCGGGGCTGCGCATCGGCGAAGTGCCCTATCGCTTCCGCCTGCGCGAACACGGGGAAAGCAAGCTCGACGTGCTGGTCGGGCTGGAGTACTTCGAGCTGCTGGTGGATAAGCACCTGGGCGGCGTGGTGAATGTGCGCTTTGTGCTCTTCGGCATGGTTGGCGCTCTGGGTGTGGGCGTGCATCTGCTGATTTTGCGCACGCTGCTCCAGGTCGGGGGACTAAGTTTCGCCACGGGCCAGGCAGTGACCACGTTCATCGTCATGATCCTGAACTTCGTGCTGAACAATTCCGTAACCTACCGCGACCGGCGGCTGCGGGGATGGAGATTCCTGGGCGGGTTGATCACGTTCTGCCTGGCATGCGGGCTGGGCGTAGCGGCCAACGTGGCCATTGCGAACGAGGCGTTCCGCCGCGGGATGCCGTGGGTGCTGGCGGCCGTGACGGGGCTGATGTTCACTGCGGTGTGGAACTACGGCGTGACCTCGATGACCACGTGGCGGCAGGAGCGGCGCTCGAGCGAGCAGCGCGCCCGGCAGCGGATCGCGGCGGCGGCAAACGGAAGCGGCGAGGAAGAGATGCCGGCGAAGACGACGTGAAAGACAGGGAACAGGGATCAGGGAATTAAGTTGCGAGCGGCGATGCGTAGCGGCTCTTTCGATAGCGTCGCCGGCTGCGCAAACACGGGTTGCCCGCGTGCGCCGTAGCGCCGCATACTGACAGGCAGAATGATTTCTCCATTCGCGACCGGGATTTACGCCGGGCTGGGCGCGGCGGCAGCCGTGGGCCTGGCGGCGGGCGGATATGCGTACGCATCGCTGTGGCCGGGCTCGCGCATCCTCGGCAAGGCGCTGATTGCGCCGGCGCGGCCGGGCGAGCTGGCGCTCACCTTCGACGACGGGCCCAATGCAGCGTGGACGCCCAGGCTGCTGGACCTGCTGGAAAGACATGAAGTGCGGGCGACGTTTTTTTTGCTGGGCAGCCGCGCCGAGGCGCAACCGGAGCTGGTGCGGCGGATGGCGGCTGCAGGGCACGCGATCGGCAACCACTCGTGGTCGCATCCCAACCTGGCGCGGAGCTCTTCGAGCCGGATCCGAGAGGAACTGAAGCGAACGCAAGACAAGCTGGAGCAGATTACCGGCGCGCAGGTCAAATTTTTTCGGCCACCGTTCGGAGCACGGCGGCCTGCGGTGTTTCGCGTGGCGCGCGAGATGGGATTGATGCCGGTGCTGTGGAACGCGATGACCTCGGACTGGAGCGAAGCCTCGGCGGAGCGGATCGCTGAGCGGCTGGCGAGGAGGATCGATGGACTCGAGCGGCGCGGCCGCGCGGCCAACATCGTGCTGCACGACGGCGGTCACCGCGACCCGGCCGCAAATCGCGCGCCATCGGTGGCCGCGGCGGAGAAACTCATCGAGCGCTACAAAGCGACGCACCGGTTTGTGACGGTGGAGGCGTGGGGCTGAGGGCAGCTATACGGTTGGCGGTTTGTCCAGGATCGCTATTGCTGCTTCCAATTCTTTCCGCAGATCGGGGATGTCTCGTTCGATTACCTTCCACACTACATCCAAGTCGATGACGAAATACCCATGGGAAAGCTGGTTGCGCATTGCGTAAATCGCGGCGAAGGGAATGCCGGGATACTTTGTAGTTGCATCGGGAACCGCACTGAGAAGGTTTCTGGAAGCCTCGCCAAGAACCTCAACATTGCGGACCACGCCATCCTGCAGGAGCCGGTCGGAGAGGAAATCGCTGGCGCTCTTGCCGCGTGTGTAGGTTTGTATCTGGCCAACCGCATCGAGCATATGGCCCAGATAATCGCGCGCTCTGAGTGGGTGGTGGGTCATACCGGCACGGCTTCGGCCAGGACCTTGTTGCGGAAGGATGCAGGAAGGAACTTTGGCGTACGCACATCTACTTTGATCCCTACCGTGGCCTCCAGTTCGAGTTGCAGCTTGGCGAGGTCGAGCAGGCTGGTCTCCGGCGAGGGATCGACAAGAAGATCGAGATCGCTGCCGTCGGCGTCGTCGCCATGGATGACGGACCCAAAAAGACGCGGGTTCGCCATGCCGGAATCCAATACCATTCGGCGGATCGCATCACGATGTTCGGGCAGAACCTCTGAGGGCCTCATGGGAATGATTTTACCGCAGAGCTTCGGTGCGAATTTATCTCAACGCTTCTGACGCTGGGTTAAGTTGAAGGCTTGCCTGGCGGCGGCGATGGTGGCCTGCACCTCTGCGTCGGTGTGCGCATACGACAGAAACGCGGCTTCAAACTGTGACGGCGGAAGCCAGATGCCGCGTTCGAGCATGGCGCGGTGGAAGCGGCCGAAGGCGGCGGTGTCGGAGCGCGCGGCCTGCGCGTAGTTGGTGACAGGGCCCTTGTTGAAGAACCAGGTCCACATGGAGCCGACGCGGTTGGTGGTGAGCGGAATACCGGCTTGGGCGGCCTCGGCTGCAACGCCTTCTGCGACAGCTTTGGCGGTCGCTTCAAGACGCGGGTAGACTTCGCCGGCGTGCTCCTGGAGATAGCTGACGGTGGCCAAGCCGGCGGCCATGGCGAGCGGATTGCCGCTGAGCGTTCCGGCCTGGTAGACGGGGCCGAGCGGCGCGAGCTGATTCATGAACTCGCGCTTGCCTCCGAAGACGCCGACGGGAAGCCCTCCGCCGACGATTTTTCCTAAAGTGACAAGGTCGGGATCGAGCGAGTAGAGCCCGCACGCGCCGCCGAGCGCGACACGAAAGCCGGTCATAACCTCATCCACGATGAGCAGAGCGCCGTGCGCGGCGGTGAGCTTGCGCAGGCCGGCTAGGAAGCCGGAAGTGGGAGGAATGCAGCCGGCGTTGCCCACAATGGGCTCGACGATGACCGCGGCGATGTCGCCGGGATGCGAAGTGAAGGCGAACTCGACCGCGCCGAGGTCGTTGTACGGCAGTGCAATGGTGAGGTGGGCGATCTCGTCGGGCACGCCTGCCGAGCCAGGAATGCCAAACGTCGCGACGCCCGAGCCGGCTTTGACCAGCAGCCCGTCGGCGTGGCCGTGGTAGCAACCTTCGAACTTGACGATGATGTCGCGGCCGGTGGCGGCGCGGGCCAGGCGAATCGCCGACATGGTGGCCTCGGTTCCGGAACTCGTGAAGCGCATTGTTTCGATGGCCGGGTAGCAGGCCGTGATGCGCTCGGCGAGGTCGGCCTCGGCGGCCGTGGAAGCGCCGAAACTCGAGGAATTGCGCGCGGCGCGCTGGATGGCCTCGACGACTGCTGGAAAGGCGTGGCCGAGGATCATCGGTCCCCAGGAGCCGAAGTAGTCGATGTACCGGTTGCCGTCGGCGTCGATGAGCCATGCACCCTCGGCCCGCTCCACAAACGGCGGCGCTCCGCCCACGGCGCGGAAGGCCCGCACCGGCGAATTCACGCCGCCGGGNNAGTCGATGTAGCGATTGCCGTCAGCGTCGATGAGGTAGGCGCCCTCGGCGCGATCGATGAAGGGCGGATCTCCGCCGACGGCGCGAAAGGCGCGGACGGGCGAGTTTACGCCGCCGGGGAAAATGCGCTCCGCGCGGGCCTGGAGGGCCCGGGAGCGGGTGTGGCTCATGGCCGGGGGGCGAGAGATCATCGTGGGTTCAGTATAGAAG
>PMYE01000057.1 GCA_003171315.1 Acidobacteriaceae bacterium | reverse complement strand
TGGTCGTCGCAGACCACGTGCACCGTCTCGCCTTCGGCCAGCAGCGTATCTTCCTCGCCCTCGTGCCCCTTGCGCATGATGCGATAGGCAAATTTCAGTACCGATCCGCGCAGCATGGCGGGCCGCGTCTCGATCAGAATCTCATCGTCNNACCAGGTAGTTGGCATAGTAGACGATACCCATCTGGTCGGTCTCGGCATATCGCACCCGCACCTGCGTCGTCACTGGCATACTGTATTTTCTTACAGCCGGTTTACCGCGGAAGGCTGTTTCCGTCTTCTAATCACTGCTCACGTGTAACCGACAACGGTGAGCTGACAACTGCCGATTTACGGCTTGATGTGCATGAACAGCGGCAGCTTGCTCACGTCGTTAAAGATGGTGAAGGCCATGAAGGCCATCAGCACCACGAACGCCGCCTGGTAGATTCTCTCCTTGATCGCCAGGCTGATGTCGTGGCGCAGCGCGCTCTCAATCAGCAGAAGCAGAATCATGCCGCCATCGAGGATCGGGAAGGGAAGCAGGTTGAGNNTCGCCCGCCGCCTGCGCAATCCCCACCGGGCCCATGAGTTGCGTCACCGAAATCCGGTGCGTAAAGAGCCGGTCCAGCACTTCAACCACAACCAGAGAGTTGGCCTTGAAGAAGCCCAGCGACTTATTCCACGCCGACAAAAGAGACAAGGGCTCATCGCGGATGGGAGTTGGCTTCGTAGCAAAGCCCAACTTCCATAAGGTGTCGATTTTAGCCGGCGTCGCCACAATCTGCAGCGTGGCGCCGTTGCGCAGCACATCGAGCGTCAACGGCTTGCCTTTTTCCCATTGCATATAGGCCAGCAGCGTGCTGACGCTATGGAAGGCGTGGCTATCGACAGCTTCGATGGCATCGCCCGCCCGCAACCCCGCCTGCTCCGCGGGGTAGCCCGGCTGCACCTGCGCCACTGCGACTGGCCCGGGTAGATATTGCGGCAAAATTCCCGCGTCGCTCAGGTCGAAGCTTTCGTTCTTAGCGCTGGCCGGAACGCGCAGGCTCATTTGGAGCGTCTTCCCCCCGCGCTCCACTGTGACCGGCACCATCTGGTTTGCATTCAGCCGCGCATGCTCATACACGGCCTCCCAATCGGGATTCTTGACCTTGTCGAAACTCAGGATCACATCGCCCGTCTNNACTCGAGCCCCGCCGCCGCGGCGGTCGAGCCTGGGGTAATCCACTCCACGGTCGTCGTCTTCACCGTGGCCGACGGAACCTCGTTGATAAAACCGTAGTAGAAGAGCATCAGCGCCAGCGTCAGCAGGAAGTTGAACATTGGCCCGGCAAGGCCGATCAACATGCGCTGCCAGCGCGGGTGAGATGTGAACGAACCGGGATCGTCGGCGCGCGGCCTTTCAGCCACGGAAGATTCGTCCTTGCTCGAATCTTGTACCCCATCGCTGCTGTCGGGCGCCTGTTCTTCGGCCGGATTTTCCCCGGTCATTTTGACGAACCCGCCCAGCGGCAACAGGCAGACCTTATAGTCCGTTTCGCCGATCTTGAAGCCGAACAGGCGCGGCCCGAAACCGAAGGAAAACGCCTCCACGCGTACCCCGCAGAGCTTGGCCACCGTGAAGTGCCCCAGCTCGTGCACGATCACCATCACGCCGACAAGAACGATAAATGCAGCGGCAGAAACTAGAAATTCATGCATCGTTGTATGGTTTTTCCTTCGGCAAAGCGTCTGGGGTGCGCCAGATCTCAATTCGCGGCCCGGGAAAGGACCAGCTACACAATCTCAGTTTTACTCGAGCAACGCCCGAGCCCTTTCCCGCGCCTCCCGGTCGGCCGCAAGCACCTCCGCAATGGTTGCTGGGTGCGCCTCCGCGGTCGCCGCGAGCACCTTCTCAATTGTACGCGGGATACCAGTGAAGCATATACGACCTTCGAGGAAGGCCCCCACGGCCACCTCGTCGGCCGCATTCAGTGCAATGCAGTGCGCTCCCCCCTTTTCGGCCGCCTCGAAGGCCAGCCGAAGGCAAGGGAAGCGCTCGAAATCGGGTTGCTCGAAGTCGAGGCGCCGCAATTCCGCCAGGTCGAAGGTCAGCGTAGACTTAGGCCGCTCCGGCCAGGCCAGCGCGTAGAGAATGGGCAGCCGCATATCGGTGACCGAAATCTGCGCCAGAATCGATCCGTCCACGTACTCCACCAGCGAGTGCACCGTCGACTGGGGGTGGATGGTCACCCTCACCTGCTGGGGCGTCACGTCGAAGAGCCGGCAGGCCTCGATGACCTCCAGACCCTTGTTCAGCATGGTTGCGGAGTCGATGGTAATGCGGCGGCCCATCACCCAGGTGGGGTGCTTCAGAGCCTGTTCCGGCGTGATGCTTGCGAATTGGTCCAGCGGAAGCTGGCGGAACGGCCCGCCCGAGGCGGTCAGCCAGATGAACTTCACTTCATTGTGCGCGCCCACGCGCAGGCACTGGTGCACGGCGTTGTGCTCGCTGTCGATGGGCAGGATCGGCGTCTTGCGCTCCCGCGCCGCGCGGGTCAAAATCTCGCCCGCGGCCACCATGCACTCCTTGTTCGCCAGCCCTACCGGCTTTCCGGCCAGAATGGCCGCATGCGTCGCCTCCAGCCCGGCCACGCCCACGATGGCTGAAACCACAAAATCGGCTTCCGGCAGAGTCGAACAGGCAATCGTGCCCTTGGCCCCATGCACTGTCTCGATTCCCGCCACGCCCGCCTGGCGCAGGCGCAAAGCCAGCTCGCCGGCCAACTCTTCCGTGGCCAGTGAAATCACCTTCGGCCGCCAGCGCACGGCCTGCGCAAAGGCCTCATCCACGTTGTGGCCGGCGGCCAGCGCGGCCACTGCGTACCGCTCGGGAAACTGCTCGACGATGGAGAGGGTGCTCTGTCCGATGGAGCCCGTGGAACCGAGAATGGCGAGTCGCTTCAAAATAGTCTTCAGCTTTCAGCTCTAAGCTTCCAGCTCCTTGTCTCTGCCGGAATCCATGACTGAACTTAACGCTTGCTTCAGTTTAGCCGATCCGTACTTGAGGACTTCGCAAGGCTGTATCCAGCCAAGATCCCGGCAACTCGAGACTGATGGCTGAGATCTGAAAGCTGATAGCTGCTTCAGAACCGCTGGTGAATCACCTGCGCGTACCATAGCACCGGGCCGGCGAGCAGCAGCGCGTCGATGCGGTCCAGCACCCCTCCGTGACCGGGCAACAGGTCGCCCGAATCTTTCACTCCCGCCGATCGCTTCAGGGCCGACTCGGCCAGATCGCCCACCTGTCCGGCCACATTCACAATCGCGGCCAGCTCCAGCCAATACCAGAGCTCATCCGGATACGAAAGGACCGCAGAGGGACACACCCGCTCCAGCCACGTTAGGACAGCCGAGTTCCACGGCTCCTGCAACAGAGCGGCCAGTCCCACGAGCGCCAGCGCAACCAGTATGCTTCCGGCCACTGAAGCCACTGCCCCTTCCCAGCTTTTGCCCGGGCTCAGCGAAGGCGCCATCTTGTGCCGGCCCCAGGCGCGGCCAACGTAGTAGGCAGATGTGTCTCCCACCCACACCACGCACAGCAAAAATGCCACCAGCGAGGGTCCATTGGCTTGTTCGTGCAACATGGGCAAAGCGAGCAGCGTAAACCCCGGGTAGAGCAGGCAGAAAATCGACGCCGAGGTGCTCGCGATCATCTCCTCAACCGGCTTGAAAAAGGTGCAATACACCAGCAGGCACAAGCCCAGGATGCCGAAGATGGGCAGAAGGTGATCGGAATCCGGCCAGGCAATGTAGGCGGCGAACAGGCCAACGACCGCCAGAACCGCTGCAATTCGCGGCGGATTCGCTCCGCAGCGCCGGCTCAGGCCCAGATACTCCCACCCTGCCAGCGCCGCAACCACGGCCACGGCCAGCGTGAAGAGCCACTGCCACCTCGGCCCCAGAAACACCAGAACGAGGGTAATAGGAATCAGAACAGCAGCGGTAACAATGCGTTTCATTCACGGTTGAGCATACACCGCCGGGGCGGCCTGAACCCACTCTAAGGCTCCAATTGCAAACGTCATTGCGCCGTATGCGCCCGGCTATCGCGGGCAAACTCGATCATCGCCTGTCCAAGTGTTTCCAGAAGATGAGCCCACTCGCCCAAGTGCGCTTCACCGGATCGGGTCAAGGAGTAATTGCGCCGCGCGGGGCCGCCGCCGGCATCCCAACTTGAAGAAACGTAACCGTTTGCCTCCAGGGTTCTCAGCGTGCGGTACAGAGCCGCGCCTTCGATCGTGGCATCGGTGAGCGCGTATTTTGGAAGGCACTCGACAATTTCGTACCCGTACGATCGCCGCTTCTCCTTGAGAATCCGCAGCACAACCGGCTCGATAAAACGAGAAACATTCCCCATCGCGCAGGTACAAGGAGATCGTATGGGCAGAGTTGCGATAATGATGTCGGCTGGCCGGCCGGGCCGATGCGCCGATGTCCTCGCATTTCGGCAAGGCCGATGGATCATGATTTCGTGCACTGAAAGCACAACGCCCGAATTCATCAGAAACGAGGAGCTCAATGGCAGAAGCGCTGTCAAGCTCCTCGTTGGACAGGGTTGCACGGATGTGATTCTCGTCGATATTGGCGACGGCGCCTTGAGACATTTGCAGGCGGTAACAATGTACGCTTGGGTAGTGCCCGGACCTGTCACTGGGCGTGAAGCGCTCCGGATGTTCGCGGAGGGAAAGCTGGCTCCCGTGCCTCCGGTTTCCGCGGCGGCAAGCCGCGGCGAGGGCCATGTTGTTGCTGCGGCCGCCATGATGCCGGTGTGCCGTCCACTCGCTGCTGCGGTTGATAACGGCGCGGCGTCCAACACGTCCTGAAAGGAAGATGGCTGTGAAAACCATGCGATACCTGATTGTTCTGCTGACCCTGGCCGGCGCAGTGGTTTCCGTGCTGGCGCTGCGCGTGCATTACTCCACCGGCACCGAGCCCTGTTCCATCAACGACAGGTGGGACTGCGGCATCGTCAATCACAGCTCCTTCGCGGTCATCGAACATATTCCCGTGGCCGCCATCGGCATCGCGGGCTACTTGGCGCTTGCCGGCCTGGCCTTCGCTCGCCGGCGGTTCCTGTTGTTCCTTACCGCCCTGATCGGTCTCGGCTTCGCCCTCCGGCTAACCTTCATCGAAGAGTTTGCCCTGGGCGCCTGGTGCCTCTATTGCGTCATTTCCCAGGTCATCATCGCGCTGATCGTGCTGCTCGCCCTGGCTTGGTTCACGGCCGAGTACGTCACCCTCCGGCGTGCCAACCCACCCGCATGAATTCGCGGGCTCAGGTCCGGAGAACATGCGTGAAGATCCTCTTCATCTTCAACCGCCAACCCTATGACGGAACCGACATCGCCTGGAACGGACTGCGCCTGGCGGGCAAGCCGGCCGATGGGAGAAACGAGGTGCGGCTGTTCCCGATGAACGACGCGGTCATCTCTTTCTGAACCCTTGCCGCCTTTTTAGTTCACCGCAATCCGGATCCGGTCCGGATCATCTTCCACCTCGCCGCCGTCTTCGCCGATCCCGCCATAGCGGCGTTCCCGGCCCTGAAAGTCTGCAATGGCCTCCAGCAGGTGAACCCCCCGGAAATCCGGCCAGTACCGCTCCGTGACGAAGATCTCGGTGTAGGCGATTTGCCACAGCAGGAAATTGGAGATGCGCTGTTCGCCCGAAGTGCGGATGAGCAGATCGGGATCGGGCATGTGAGCCGTGTAGAGATGGCGGTGAATGTCTTCTTCGGTGATGCGGTCGGGGCTAAGTTGCTTGTGCTTCATTTCGGCAGCAAGCGCGCGAAATGCGTCCACCAGCTCCGACCGTCCGCCGTAGTTCAGGGCCAGTGTCAGCGTGGTGCCGCTGTTGCGCGCCGTGTCCTCTTCCACCCGGCGCATCTTGTCCTGAACCTCGGCCGGCAGATCGTGCGTCCTCCCGATGTACCGGAAGCGAATATTGTTGTTCCTCATGCGCTCCAGGTTGTTGTCCAGATAGGCCTTCAGCAGGCGCATCAGAAAGCTGACCTCGGCGCGCGGCCGGCGCAGATTGTTCTCCAGCGAGAACGCGTACAACGTCAGCCAGGGCAATCCGATGCGGGCGGCCGTTTCCGTCACCTGCTGCACCGCCTTGGCCCCCTGCTGATGGCCCACAAACCGCTTGAGCGAGCGGCGGCATGCCCACCGGCCGTTGCCATCCATGATGATGGCCACATGCTGGGGAAGGCGCTCGGGCTTCAGCGTCGCATAAACAGCGCGCTCCTCCGCACTCAGATCATCGATGCGCAATGAGGGAGAAGAAGACAAGAACTCGCCTATAGGTCGCATTTCCGCTTTTCCACGCGGGCGCCTGTGGGGCGTCCCGTAGTGGCGCCGACGGAGTTCACGCACCAGGAAAAGCCGCGTCCTGCGTGAACCAATCTCCGGCCTGAATAAAGGAACCTGCGGCCGGACCCGGCAGTTACACCATCGACCGTAAAGCATTTTCCCGAATTCCGCAATGCGAAGTCCCGGCGCAGTCCCGGAATGACATACGCGCGGCGACACGGCCTGGCGGCGCGCCGCCAGCGTTTGTGCAGAGCGCTCCCTTGCCGGGTAGCTCTAGGCAGTGCGGCGGCGGCCCACCGCCGCGTCGCGCACTGCGCCGAACAAGAGCGTCCGGTGCAGCGAATCCAGATGCGGCAATAGCGCGGCCACCTCGGCCAGAAATGGGTCGCTCAGGATCGCTGCCACCTCTTCATCCCGGCGGCTGCGGGCGTCGCGAACCAGTTGGCGCACTTCCACTCCAAGGGCCGTGGCCAGCCGCTCCAGCGAGCCCAGTGTCGGAATCGCCTTGCCGTTCTCGATTTTGGAAATATAGGTGCGTGGCACCTGCATACGCCCCGCCAGTTGCCGCTGGCTCAGGTGGCGCGCCCTGCGCATCTCGCGCACCTGCGTGGCCACCTGCAGCCCTGCCTCGTTGCAATCCGGCAGGGGCAGACTGGTCACCAGCCGTGGCGCCAAATAAACAGGCTCCTCGATATCGAGAGGCCTGCGGCACCTTCTGCAAAGGGAATTGCTGGTTCTATACTGCATCAGCCTGCAGTACTCGCACCGCACCACTTCACGTGTTTCCACGCTTACTAAGGAAGTAGCCATCCTGGATGCGCGGAGTGCCAGAGCATTGGACTCCGGGGCGCTTATTTGCACCTCGATAGGTGCTACCTTCAAGGAAAGGAACCATAATTGTCAAGTAGAAATTTAGGGACAAACCGGAGAAAGCCGAATTTGATCCCTGGAAACCCGATAAAACACGAACCAGTTTGATCAACAGGAGAGAAGAATGGCCGCCACAAACCCACGCTATGGACGCGAACAAGCCTGGCAATTGCTCACCGAATGGACTCAGAGCGAAAGCCTGCGCAAACATGCGCTCGCAGTGGAAGCCTGTGTTGTGGCCTGCGGCGAGCAGGAGGCAGACCGGCTCGCGCTCGAGGGCGATGCGCGGACGGCGCTGCTGGAGTTGTATTCCACCACCGCCCTGCTCCACGACTTCGACTACGAGCGCCATCCCACCGCCGAGGAGCACCCTTTCGCCGGCGTTCGCGAGCTGGAGCGGCTGGGTTGGCCCGAAGAACTCCGCACCGCCATTCTTGGTCACGCGCAATACTCTGGCGTGCCGCGCACGTCGCACCTTGCCAAGGCTCTCTTCGCCTGCGACGAGCTGGCTGGCTTCCTCATCGCCTGCGCCCTGGTCAAGCCAGGCAAATCC
Source organism: Acidobacteriaceae bacterium (assembly GCA_003171315.1). Lineage (GTDB taxonomy): Bacteria > Acidobacteriota > Terriglobia > Terriglobales > Acidobacteriaceae > Telmatobacter. Next base: position 8,790 of record PMYE01000057.1, on the reverse strand, counting down.
ATTGCCGAGGTCGAAGCGCGCAGTGTCCGCAAAAAGATGAAAGACAAAGCGTTCGCCCGCGCCGTCCACCGCGAAGACATCGTGCAGGGGGCGGCGGAACTGGGCGTCGATCTCGACGCCCACATCGCCTTCTGCATTGAAGCCATGAAAATGCGCGCCGGCGAACTGGGACTGTGAGTCCAGAGGGGCCTCTTCGACGAATCTGCTCCGCCCTTGGCGTCGCTTCATCGCGCCATAGGTGGGATAGCACAAATGCAGGCCTGACCCAAATGGAGCGAAGGCGGCTTTCCCGCGTGACTCTCCGTAGAGTTCCGGTAATGGGGAACCCTACTCCAGATTCCCCTACCCATGTTTCTCGGCCAAAGACTGCGGTCACGCCGAACAATGTTTGGATTGGTATACCCCCTCCCCCGGTATGCCATACCTCCATATTTGATAACAAAGGGGTTACGGTGTGGGGCTTGCTGTAAATATCTCATTCTAAAGGTTGGAACTTCGCAAATATTTCATTCTATGAGAGTTAGCTATTGCAGAGATCCACCGCCAGTGACCCTAGACCAGAGCTGAGAGCGAATCCCCGTACCTGGATTTGCTATCTATTGTGCGCCAAAGCGTGGAACTGATCTGCAAAGTTAGCGCACGATTTTTGCGCATTGTTTTCAACGCTTTGCTGCGGACTGGCACCGACCCTGGGCTTGACATTTCGCACCGTGTCCCAAGAGAAATGCGGACTGGCCTTGCTCTTACCAGCCCAAGTATTTGCCGAAGAGGAGCTTGAGACGCTCCTTCGCCGCATCGGGAATCGCGTCTGGCTGCGTGAGCACAGCGTACTTTGCGGCCGAGGCGCAGGCGCAGGTGCGGGCGACGGTCGAAGTGGGCGGCAAGGCGGCGACGGCGGCTTTGACCACCTTGGCGGCGTTGTCGGCGTTCTTGTGGAGCACGGCGACGATCTCCTCGACCGTGACAGCGTCGTGGCCCTCGCGCCAGCAATCGTAATCGGTGACCATGGCGATGGTGGCGTAGCAGATTTCGGCCTCGCGGGCGAGCTTGGCCTCCTGCAGATTCGTCATGCCGATCACGTCGGCGCCCCAACTGCGATAAAGGTTCGACTCGGCCCTGGTGGAGAACTGCGGGCCCTCCATGCAGACGTAGGTGCCGCCAAGCTTGCCGGAGACGCCTACTGTGGCACAAGCATCGGCCGCGGCCTTTGCGACAGTCGCGCAAACGGGATCGCCGAAGGCTACGTGGCCCACGATGCCGTCGCCAAAGAAGGTCGAGATGCGGTGAAACGTGCGGTCGATGAACTGATCGGGGATGACGAAATCGGTGGGCTTGTGCTCTTCCTTGAGCGAGCCCACGGCGGAGACGGAGACGATGCGCTCAACGCCAAGCTTCTTGAACGCGTAGATGTTGGCGCGGAAGTTGAGCTCGGAGGGCAGAATGCGATGGCCGCGGCCGTGGCGCGCGAGAAAGGCGACCTTGCGGCCTTCGAGTTCGCCGAGGACGAAGGCGTCAGAGGGCGAGCCAAAGGGCGTTTCGATGCGCTCCTCGTGGACGTTGGTGAATCCGGGCATGGAATAGAGCCCGCTGCCGCCGATGATGCCGATTTCTGCTTGAGACATTCGCTCACTCCGTTCGCGTTAGCTCCTAGCTACTAGCTTCTAGCTCTTTCGTGCCGGCAAAGACCGCGGATGAAATCTCAACACTGCAAGCTCAGGCACAAATGGCTAGCAGCTAGAAGCTAGAGGCTAGCAGCTAATTCCTTTGATCGATCAGGCGGATGGTCTCCAGGAACACATCGCCGTCGATCGTCAAACTGTGCGCGCTGATCTTGTCCATCGTATCCTGCGCCGTGTGGTGGTAGCTGTTGTTTGGCCCGTAGTCGAGGTCGATAATGTCAATCGACGGCACGCCGCGCTCGACAAAAGCCAGGTGGTCGTCCTGAACGTCCATCTCCTGCTGGAAAAAGTAGCGCTGGTAGCCAAACTTCTTCGCCGCCTCGGCGACCAGCGAAACCAGCCATGCGGTGGAGTTCGTGTCGCGCTGAATGTCGAGGTCCTTGTCGCCGATCATGTCGGCGAGGAGAAAGGCCTTGATCTGGCCGAGGGTTCCGTCGCGGCCCCACTTGGCGGCGAGGTGACGGCTGCCGTAAGTGGAGTCGGAAGCGGACCACTGCCGGATGGCCTCTTCGCCATCGAAAAAGACGAGCCAGACGGAGTAGCCCGAGAGCTTCTTGCCAGGCGAGACGGCGGCTTCGGCGCGGAGGCGGTCGGCGATGGCCATCAGGAGCCCGGTGGTGGAGGCTCCGTCGTTAGCGCCGACGAAGTTGATGTTGCGCAGCGGGTAGTTGGTCTCGTAGTGCGTGGCGAGGACGATGGCGCCGGGCTTTGTGCCGGAGAAGCGCACGATGAAGTTGCACATGGGCACGGAGCCGATGGGGGTGTCGGCGGTGAAGGCGTCTTGTTCGAGCTGATCGTGGTTGCGCTGGAAGTGGGAGCGGAGGAAATCCTCGGCCTTGACGTGGCCGGGACCGGTGGGCCAGCGCGGACCGATGGCGGCGAACTCGCGCGCGTATTCGTAGGCCTTGGCACCGTCGAAAGCCTGCCCTGAGCCTGCCGAGGGGTGCTGGGCTTGCGCGGTGATTGGGGTGATAAGGAGCGCGACAAGAAAGATTGAGAGTTTTGCTATCCCACCCTTGCCGCGAAAATCCGCCGCGGCGGACGGCAAGGACGGGGCACCTAAGGCTCGTGCTTCAACTCGCTTTCCGAGCAAGGAAAAAATCATCCCGCGGCCTCCTTTTTCTTTTTGCGCGCCGGGTGAACCCACCAGGCGACACCGATGCCGACGAGGTAGAGGGCCAGCATGGGAACCGCATAAATGCACATGGTGCCGGGATCGGGGCTAGGGCAGATGATGGCCGCGACAAGAAACACGGCAAGAATGGCGTAGCGGATATTCTTCCAGAGAAATTTGGGGCTCACGATCCCGAACAGTGCAAGAAAGAAGATGAGGATGGGCAGCTCGAAGCTCACGCCCAGGCCCAGAATGATGGAAAGGAAAAACCCGGTGTACTCCTCGATGGTGACAATAGGGTTGAACTTGCTGCCAAAACCGAGGATCAGAATCTTGAGTGCGCCGGGAAGAACAAAGAAGTAGCCGAAGGCCGCGCCGGCAAGGAACAGCCCGACGGTTGCGGACATGAAGGGCACGACGAAGCGCTTCTCTTTGTGGTAAAGGCCCGGCGCGATGAAGAGCCAGACCTGATAGAGGATGAAAGGCGACGCGAGAATGGCGCCGCCGATAAGGGAAACCTGCAGATAGAGGTTGAGTGGATCCATCGGGTGGGTGTAGTTGAGCTTGATGCCGAGTTTGTCGAGCGGAGCCTGGACCAAGCCATAGAGACGTTCATGGAAGACGTAGGCGACGACGAATCCGACGGCTAGATAGATGGCGGAGTGAACGATGCGCTTGCGCAGTTCTTCGAGGTGCTCCATGAGGCTCATGCCGGGGAGCTCCGCGCGCTCGGTGACGGCTTTGCGCGCCTTTTCGATGGCATCCTGAGGATCAACCATGGTGGGCTGCCGGCTCCGATCGTTCGGCTTCAGATGTTTCGGGTTCATGGGCTTGGCCGGGATCTCCAGCCAGAGGTTCAGGTCGCTGGGGTTGCGCTCCCGGGCGGTCGGCAGCGACGGTCTCGCCGGTGGAGGGCGGCTGGATGCGCGGTACGGTTGGTTCGGCGGGCAGAGAGGTGTCCGTTTCGGCGGCAGGTGGGGCGACTGGTTCAGCGGGCAGCTCAGAGGTTATTTCAGTGGAAGGCGAGGCGGCTTCTTCCGAATGAGTTGCTTCCGCGTTCTGTCGATTCGTTTCTTCGGCCTGCGGTGCTTCGGCGGCTAGATCGGGGTAAGAGGATTCGCGGGGATAAGGGCTCGCATCGGCGGCGGGCGCGGATGCGGTTGATTCCGGCGCTCCGATGGCGGGCTCCGCTGTTTGCGCGGTTGTCTGCTCCAATTGCGGTTGCGGCGGGGCGGCGGCGATGGCGCGCTTCCGCTCTTCCTCTTCTTTCCGGCGGCGGTCGGCCTCTTCGGCGTTGCGCAACTCTTCTTCCATCTGGAATTTGAAGTCGTTGGAAGCCTTGCGGAACTCGTACATCAGCTTGCCTAGCTGGCGGCCGATCATGGGCAGGCGGCGCGGCCCGAAAACCACGAGCGCCAGCACCATAAGGAGCATCGTGTCCCACATGCCCAGCGTGGCGACCTGAATTGGCGGCGGAGATCCCATGAAGGATCATGATACCTGCCGCCGCGCGGCGCGAACAAACGCAGAGCGATGGGTGCGATGCGAGCACGCCGGCGCGAGTACCGGCGCGACCGGCTGCGCATCTCAGGCGTAGATCGGTCGGCCCACCCGAACGCTACGCCTTGAGGAGCTTTGAGAATCCAGATGGTGCGCCGGAACGCGGGCGACTGCTTCCACGCTGCTGTGGCAAAGGTTTCAGCGCCGGGGCGGTGGTTTGTTGTAGATATGGTGCAATCAGAAAATCTGATTTGTCAAAAAGTGGCCCATTTCCCAAAAAACCTTCGCAAATCCGGCTCACATTTCCGGTGCGCTTGATCCGTTTTTCATTCGCGTTAAAATGAAGGTAGATGGGATGTCAGGGGAGGGGCGGGCGCGACTGCATCTGCCGGTTCTTCCGTGCATCTCATGGGAAAGGGCTGCAACAACCCCGTGGATGGGGGTTCTTCTGGTTCGGGACGAGTGCCTGCCGGTGATGGGCGGTACGGATCGAGAGCTCAAGAGATCAGCGCATCCACTGCAGCCGGTTGCTTTCAACATCCCCGTCCGCCGCGGCGGACTGAAGGCGGAATATTGTGACTCTGGTTCTTGACGAAACGAAGGCGCCTGCGGCGCAGGCGAATGAAACGTGCACTTTGGAAAACTATCTGGCTCTTCCCGACCACTCGATGGACGGCCGGATTAGAGAGGCGCGTGAGCGGCTGGGCGCGGCGGCGGTGATTCTGGGCCACCACTACCAGCGCGACGAGGTGGTGCGGTTCGCCGACTTTACGGGAGACAGCTACAAGCTCGCGAAGACCGCAGCGGCGACGAGCGCCAAGTACATTGTCTTCTGCGGCGTGCACTTTATGGCGGAGAGCGCGGATATTCTGGCGCGGGAGGGACAGCAGGTGATCCTTCCGGACCTGAACGCCGGCTGCTCGATGGCGGATATGGCGGAGATCGGGCAGGTGGAAGACTGCTGGGATGTGCTCACGCGCCTTCACCTATCGGACGAGTTTGTGCCGGTCACCTATATCAACTCGACGGCGGCGATCAAGGCGTTCTGCGGCGAGCGGGGAGGGTTGGTGTGCACGTCGTCAAGCGCGAGGGCGGCGCTCCAGTGGGGGTTTGCGCGGGGCAAGCGGATTCTGTTTTTGCCGGACCAGCACCTGGGGCGGAACACGGGCCATGCCATGGGGATTCCGTTGGAGGAGATGGCGGTTTGGGATCCGTGGGCGATTCAGGGCGGGCAAACCAAGGAGCGGCTGGCCGCTAGCCGGATGCTGCTGTGGAAGGGCCACTGCGCCGTACATCAACGCTTTTTGCCCATCCATGTGGACCAGGTACGAGCAAAGTATCCGGATATTCGGGTGATTGTGCACCCGGAGTGCCGGTACGAGGTGTGCCAGAAGGCGGACGCGCTGGGGTCGACCGAGCAGTTGATCGCGCTGGTGGAGCAGGCGCCCGAGGGATCGATGTTCGCCATCGGCACGGAGATTCACCTGGTGAACCGGCTGGCGCGGCGGTTTGCCGCCGAGGGAAAGAAGATCATTACGTTGGACGACACGGGCTGCCTGTGCACGACGATGTATCGCATCAGCCCGCAGCACCTGGCGTGGGCGCTCGAGAACCTGGTGGAGGGGCGCGTGGTGAACCGCGTGCAGGTGAAGGCCGAGGTGAAGCACTGGGCGAGAGTGGCGCTGGACCGAATGATAGAAACAGGGAGTAGGCAGTAGGGAGTAGGGAATAGGGATGATCGAGAACAGTTCCCAGTTCTTCTCCGTGCTCCAGTCGCTGATCGACGCATGGTGTGATCGCAGGTGCCTGGGCGCACTCCGCCGCATTTTGGCCGCATATCCGATGGTGTCTGGCCTGACGGACGAATGGGGCGAACTCGCAATCGCTCTCGAGAACGTGCGAGCTTTTGCACGCGATCAAATCACCGGGGCGGAGCTACAGTTAGTGGAAGAGGCAATCGTCTTTGCCCGGCGGGCTGTGGGGCTACGGGACTGAAGGATTAAGAAAACAGCAGCGGCGGAGCAAAATTCGCATAGAATAGAGGCGAAATCGTACCTTTCCCATTCATTCCATCTCAGGCGGTGTTTCGTTCGGCTCTATGACGATGCGCTCAGGCTGCCTTCGTGCTGTTGCGTTGCTTTTCCTGCTCCTGTCGGGCAGTTGGCCCAAGCAGGCGAGCGCGTATTCCCTGCTCACGCACGAGCAGCTCATCGACCTGACCTGGCAGGACTCGATTGTTCCCCTGCTGAAAAGCCGCTATCCGAATCTGACTCCAGCCGAACTGGACCGGGCGCGCGCGTACGCTTACGGCGGATGCGTGATTCAGGACATGGGCTACTATCCCTTCGGCGACGAGTTTTTCTCTGACCTGACTCACTACGCACGCACGGGCGACTTTGTTCTGGCGCTCTTTCGCAACGCGCACAACGCCAATGAGCTGGCCTTTGCAGTGGGCGCGCTGTCGCACTACATCGGCGACTCGTTTGGCCACTCGCAGGCCACCAATCGCGCGGTGGCGCTGGAGTTTCCCAAGCTGGCGAAGCGCTACGGGCAAAACGTGAACTATTCGCAAGGGCGGCACGAACACGTGCGCACGGAGTTTGCCTTCGACATTGATCAGATTGCGAAACATCGGCTGGTGCCATTGGGCTACCTCCGCCACATCGGGATCAAGGTTCCCACGCACCAACTGGCGCTGGCCTTCTACGAGACCTACGGTTTGACCGAGGATTTCGACGCCAGCCAGGGACGCCGCTTCAACATCAGGACCTATCGCTTTGCCACGCGCACGCTGATTCCGCGCGTGGCGTACGCCGTAACGCTGCTGAATCGCAATCATGAGCCGCCGGAGCCGGACACGCCCGATGCCGTTGAGATCGAGAAGGAATCTGCCGAAGCGGCAAAGCTCTACGATTGGGCCGCTTATCGCAAGAGACCCGGCGTGGAAACGCATCTGATTGCCGGCGTGCTGTGGGTGCTACCCAAAGTGGGTCCACTGGCGATGGTCGCGGTGAAGGGCCCCAGCGAGGCTGCTGAAGCGGACTACATGCACAGCGTGGTTTTCGGCGACCACCGTGCTGCGGGAGCGGTTGGCACTGTTTACGCCGACCGAGGCGCGGCAGCCACTCCCCGCGAGCGCTACGAGTTCCACGGCTACGCTGGGTCCGCCGGATGCAAAGCATCCGCTGCCGAATCGCGACCTGGACACGGGGCAGGTGGTCAAGCCCGGCGGTTATCCGCTTACGGACCAGACGTACGCAGAGCTTCTACACCGCCTGACGCGCAATCCGGATCAGCCGATTCCACCCAGCATCAAGAGCGACGTGCAGGCGTATTATTCCGATCCCAGCGCGCCGATCATCACCAAGCGGAATCGCAAGGCGTGGGCGCAGGTGCAGGCGGATCTGAAGACGCTGACTGCCATGCCTACGAGCGCCGAACCTGTTCCCTACCCCACGTACGGCGAGTGGAACCGTCCAACCAAGTAGCCGGCGAGTTATTGCCGTAGTTGGTCAGTTACTGACCGTTCGATTCATGCAACGAATCATTCTGTCTGTGCGAGGTACATGGCTACAGATGCTGCGCTCGCTCGAGCTTTACTCAGTATTGCGATGACGGCTTGTTTCAGGCGAGAGAACTGGTGCGCACTGATGTGACAGCGGCTGCAGGAAGATTCTTGCGTTATTGCGCGCTACCTGCCCTCCGCCACGGAGGTTTTCGGCGCGAGGGCGGCGGGCACCGGACGGACTACGACCGTGGCCACCGCGCGAGGGGGCGGTTGCTGGGCAGCGGTTGCCTGCTGCATGGTGACGATGATGGCTTCGGCCGGTTTGCTGCCCGCGCAGCGGTACGAGTGTGGCGTTCCCGCGTCAAAATAGACTGCGTCGCCCGGGCCCAACAGGGTTTCTTGGTCGCCGTGCTGCAGCGCAAGCTCACCGTGGGTCACAAAGAGAAATTCGCATCCGGCGTGCATGTGCGCCTTAGGCTCCACATCTTCCGGCAGCGGGACAAACTCGGCGAGGTAGGGATCCATGTGCCGGTCGGGAACCATGTAGCCCAGACTCTCGAACGTGTAGGTGGGCGGCTCGGCGCCGGTTTGCGGCATGCGCACGCGGTCTTTTTTGCGATGCACGCGGAAGATCGGCGTCGGCTCGGTTTCGAAAAAATACGAAAGATCCTTAGAGAAGACCATGGCGATCCGCGCCAGATTGCGAAGCGTGGGCACCACGCGGCCAGTCTCGAGCTGCGAGAGAAAACTGGCCGAAAGCCCAGTGTGCTTACCCAGATCGACAAGCCCCATCGATTTTTTGAGGCGTAGCCTCCGGATGCGCTCGCCCAGATGCTTTTCCGTAATGAACCGCTCGGCGGTGTCGGCATCCGCCAGGGTTTTGTGCATCTCTTCGCCGTTTGCCTCGGGCCGTTCGGTCATTGCAGCTCCTAATAGAACTAGGATGCGCTTCCGGGGCGTTTGTCGTCTAGGAACTTGTTGAAATTCTC
>PMYE01000038.1 GCA_003171315.1 Acidobacteriaceae bacterium | reverse complement strand
TCCTTCAGCCGGAACATGTTGTCGCCCATCGTCGCCCAACGGCCGCTCTCCTCCCATGGCTCGCGCGGCAGAATCGCCGGCAGGTAGAACTCCTGCGCGATCTGGTCCATCTCCTCGCGCACAATCCCGATAATCTTGTTCAGCGAGCGCTGGCCGAGGAAAAGATAGTTATAGATTCCCGCGCCGAGCTGGCGAATGTAGCCCGCACGGAGAAGAAACTTGTGGCTGGCCACTTCGGCATCCGCCGGGGCCTCGCGCAGAGTAGGGATAAAGAGCTTCGACCAACGATGCATAGAAAGGGTGAGCGCACTTTCTCGTCCGCCGCGGCGAACGCAGGGCAAATTGAAGCAGCCTTTATTCTAAATGTTTTGCGGGAGTTGGCCGCCTTAGCTGGTCGGCTCGTTGTTGCCGCGATGCTTTGGTGGCCGAAGGAAGGCGTTCCGGCAGAGGCGTACGGAAAGCAACAACAGGGGCAGAGCCACAATGAAAACAATGTTCGATCCGTCTTCAAAATTCTTCTGAAACGGAATAGAGGCAAGAAATATGCCTATCAGGAGAAAGAAGAAGGCGAAGACAACTAAGCCAATTCGTTGAACATGTTTCGCATTCGGGTCGCCCTTCCAAAGGAAGGCATCAATAGTCGCTCCGTTGCGGAGAGTGTCCGGCCATACCGTCGCCCTTTGCCTTGCCTCTATATCCCTCCGAATTTCCTCAAAGCTGTGCTCGTCTTTCATGGCATGCCAACTCCCTCACAGGCCCCCGCCCCGTTCAGATCAATTCCACGCCCCACAGATCGTGCAGATGCACCACGCCTTCCACCTTTTGCGCGGCATCGACGACGATCAACGACGTAATCTTGCGCTCTTCGAGGATTGCCAGCGCCTTGGCCGCCAGCTCTTCCGCGGCAATGGTGCGCGGATGCGCGTTCATCGCTTCGCCTGCCGTCTTGCCCAGCGCCGCGCCGCCTTCGCGTTCGAGCAGGCGGCGCAAATCGCCGTCCGAAATCACGCCGCGCAGATGGCCCGACTCCTGCACGGTCGTCATGCCCAGCTTCTTTGACGACATCTCGAAGATCACATCAGCCATCGGCGTGTTGGGTGCAACAGTAGGAATGTCTTCGCCCGTATGCATCAGGTCGCGGACCTTGGCGAGCTGCTTGCCCAGCTTGCCGCCGGGATGCAGCTCCGCAAAATCTTCGGCACGGAAGCCTTTGCGCAGACTCACCGCTACGGCCAGCGCATCGCCGAGCGCCAGCATGGCCGTTGTTGAGGCCGTGGGCGACAGGTTGAGCCCGCAGGCCTCACGCTCCACCGAGCAATCGAGTGCCACGTCGCTGGCCGCGGCGAGAGTCGACTGCAGATTGCAACAGAAGCTGATGAGCGCATCGCCTTTGCGCTTGAGCGTGGCCAGCAAGCGCAGAATTTCTTCCGTTTCGCCGCTGGCCGAGAGCGCGATGACCACGTCGCCCGGCAGGAGCACGCCCAGGTCTCCATGCACAGCCTCGGCCGGATGCAGAAACAGCGCGGGCGAGCCGGTGGAGCTGAGCGTAGCGGCGATCTTCTGCGAGATGATGCCGCTCTTGCCCATGCCCGTGACCACCACGCGACCGTTTTGCTCGCCGCAGCGCAGAATCATCTCGACTGCGCGGGCGAACGGCCCGGCCATGGGCCCGTCGAGGCGTGCGGCCAGAGCTTCGAGCGCGGCGGCCTCGGTGCGCACCAGCTCCGCCGGCTGAAACGGATCGTCTTTCTGCATGGGACTCACTGGCTTTTGATGGTAACAAAAGACAGGGTCTAAGGGATGTAGGTATATAGGGACATAGGGACCAGGAATGGCTCGTAGAATAGAGGCATGAGGTCCATCCCCATGCGGCGCAACACACTGGTTCTGGGCGCTACGCTTCTGATTCTGGCCATCTTCGCCTGGGCGGGGTGGGCCAACTGGGAGTATCGCCAGCAGGAGGCCGAAAAGCTGCTGGCCGGCGCCGCGCAGGGCGAGCTGGTGCCTGCTCCCGGCGGCGGCACGCTGAACTATGTTTCTCCGCTGGGCGGAAAGCCCGCGCCGAATTTCACGCTCGACGACCTGAGCGGCAAGAAGGTTTCGCTCGCGAGCTACCGGGGGAAGGCCGTCATGATCAACTTCTGGGCCACGTGGTGTGGCCCGTGCAAGATCGAGACGCCGTGGCTGGTGGAGCTGCGCAACAAGTACGCCGGGCAGGGCTTCGAGGTGCTGGGCGTCGACACCGAGGGCGACGACCTTGTGGCAAGCGACAAAGCCGGATGGGCCAAGGCCGGGGCCAACGCCGGCAAGTTCGTCGCCGAGATGAAAGTGCCCTACCCGGTGCTGCTCGACGGCGACTCGATCAGCCGCGACTACGGCGGGCTCGACGACTTGCCCGCGTCGTTCTTCGTCGATCGCAGCGGCAAGGTGATCGCCGCCACCGTGGGCCTGACTTCGGAGAGCGATATCGAGGACAACATCAGGAAGGCGTTGGCGGAGTAGAAGCGAGTGGTCAGTGGTCAATGATCAGTCAGATGGTCACCGGGTTTGAGGATCGTGATCGATGGGTCGAATGAACTGGAAAGGAACTTGCGCGGGGATTGTGCTCGCGGGGCTCGGCGCCTTCGGAGCGGCAGAGGCCTACGGGCAGCTCATCTCCAATTCGCCACGGAACGGCTCTGTGGTTAAGACCGATGCGGTGCAGTATCTCTTTCCGGAGCAGGTGAGCGTTCCGGCGGGCAAGCCGGCGCCGGTAACTCTGCACTTCCGCGTCGCGCAGGGGCTGCACATCAATTCACACACGCCCAGCGACGAATTCCTGATCCCGACCACGTTCTCCATCCCCGACGGCATGGGCGTGCGGCTCATTGATGCAAGCTTCCCGCCGGGCGTCATCATCTCGCTTGCCTTCGATCCAAAAACCAAGCTCAGCGTGTACACCGGCGAGTTCGCTATCCATGCGCGGATCGTGGCGACGCGGGGCAATCACCTGGTCGAGGGCAAGCTGCGCTACCAGGCCTGCGACCAGAACCAATGCCTGCCGCCCAGGACGATCGATGTGCCGATCAATGTGATTGGCAAGTGAGAAGCAGTGGCCTACGCCCCCGCCTTCTTCTCAATCTTGGCCCACGTGTCTTTCAGCGCCAGCGTCCGGTTGAAGACCAGTTTGCCCGGAGCGGAGTCGGGATCGAGACAGAAGTAGCCGACGCGCTCGAACTGGAAGCGGCCCTCTAGCTTCGCGTTGGCGAGCGAAGGCTCGAGTTTGGCGCCGGTGAGAATCTCGATAGAGTTGGGATTGAGATTCGAGAGGACGTCCTGGCCTTCTTCCAGGTCGTAGGGATCGGCCTTGGTGAAGAGCTTGTCGTAGAGACGGATTTCGGCCGGGATGGCGTGCGCGGCCGAGACCCAGTGCATGGTGGACTTGACTTTGCGGCCGTCGGGCGAGTTGCCGCCGCGGCTGGCCGGATCGTAGGTGCAATGCACCTCAACCACGTTGCCCTCGGCGTCCTTCACTACGCTCTTGGCGGTCACGAAGTAGGCGTTGCGCAGGCGCACTTCTTTTCCAGGAGACAGGCGATAGTACTTCGGCGGAGGCACCTCGCGGAAATCGTCGTGCTCAATGAAAAGCTCTCGCGAGAACGGCACCTGGCGCGTGCCGGCGGAGGGGTCTTCGGGGTTGTTGGCCACATCGACAAACTCTTCCTGACCGGCGGGGTAGTTGTCGATGACGACCTTCAACGGGTGCAGCACGGCCATGGCGCGGCTGGCGCGGCGGTTCAGATCGTCGCGCTGGAAGTGCTCCAGCATTTCAACATCCGTTGTACCATTGGTGCGCGAGGCGCCGATCTGGGCGCAGAAGGCGCGGATGGCCTCCGGCGTAAAGCCGCGGCGGCGAAGCCCGGAGAGCGTGGGCATGCGCGGATCGTCCCAGCCGTTCACGCGCTTCTCTTGCACGAGCTGTAGTAGTTTGCGTTTAGAGAGCAGCGTGTAGGTGAGGTTGAGGCGGTCGAATTCAATTTGCTCGGAGGGAAAGATTCCGAGCTGGGCAATATACCACTTGTAGAGCGGCTGGTGGTCGGCGAACTCGAGGGTGCACATGGAGTGGGTGACGCGCTCAATAGAATCCGACTGGCCGTGCGCGTAGTCGTACATGGGGTAAATGCACCACTCGCCGCCGGTGCGGTGGTGCGTGGCGTGAAGAATGCGGTACATGACCGGGTCGCGCATGTTCAGGTTCGGTGACGCCATGTCGATCTTGGCCCTGAGCACGCGGCTGCCGTCGGGGAATTCGCCCTGCTTCATGCGCATGAAAAGGTCCAGATTTTCTTCGACCGTCCGGGTGCGATAAGGGCTGTCCGTGCCGGGCTCAGTCAGTGTGCCGCGGTGCCGGCGAATTTCGTCGGCCGTGAGGTCGTCCACGTAGGCCTTGCCGGCTTTGACGAGCTCTAAAGCCCACTCGTAGAGCCGGCCGAAGTAGTCCGAGGCGTAGCAGAGGCGGTCCCACTCGAAGCCGAGCCAGCGCACGTCCTGCTTGATGGATTCAACGTACTCCGTCTCTTCCTTTTCGGGATTGGTGTCGTCGAAGCGCAGGTTGGTCTTGCCGCCGAACTCGTCGGCGAGGCCGAAGTTGATGCAGATGGCTTTGGCGTGGCCGATGTGGAGGTAGCCGTTGGGCTCGGGTGGAAAGCGCGTCTGGACGACTGCATCGCCGTACTTTTTGGTGCGCACATCCTCGGCGATCTGATCGCGGAGGAAGTTGGAGGGGGTGCGAGCGTCGGGGCTTTCCGGATTTGAGTCGGTCATCGTTGCGATTCCTTCGTTACGGTTCCTTATGCCTCGGGAGTGCTCTGCTCAACCGAGCGAACGAAGCCCTTCTTCCGCCTGGCGGATGCGGTCGAGGCACACGTCGCGGCCGAGGACCACCATGGTTTCAAAGAGCGGCGGCGCGTTCTTGCGGCCGCAGACGGCGACGCGGATGGGCTGAAACATGGGCCCGGCCTTCAAGCCGAGTGAAGCGGCAGCTTCGCGCAGCGCCTTGTCCAGCGAATCGTGGTCGAACGGAGTGACGGCAAGTACCTGCTGCGCCGTTTCGAGAACGCGACGGGCGAGCGCGGCATCGCCCTTTTGCGGAATCAGCTCGGCCGCGTCGTAGGGCGCAAGCTGATCAAGGAAGAAGAAGTCGGCGGCGCTGACCGCGTCGCGCAGCAGCTTGATGCGCTCGCGAATAAGCGGCGCGACGGCGAGGACTTTCTCTGGCGAGGGATGGAAACCGGCCTGTTCGAAGAATGGCCGCAGGTTATCGCTCAACTCGTCGACCGGCAACGCGCGGATATGCTCGGCGTTGAGCCAGACGGCTTTCGCATCGAAAGGATCATCGTTGGTAAAGTTGACCACGGCATTGGCGCGGTTGACGCCGTCGAGAGTGAAAAGGTCACGAATCTCATCCAAAGACAGAAACTCGCGGTCGTTCTTGGGCGACCAGCCGAGCAAGCAAAGGAAATTGATGAAGGCCTGCGGCAGGAAGCCGGCATCGCGATAGGTGGTAACGCTGACCACGGGACCGTGCTTGCGCTTGGAGAGCTTGGCGCCATCGGGGGCCATGAGCAAGGGAAGGTGCGCGAACTGCGGTGTCGGGGCGCCGAGGCCCTCGAAGATGAGCAGATGCTTGAAGGTATTGGTCAGGTGATCCTGGCCGCGGATGATGTGGCTGATGCGGAGATCGGCGTCGTCCACGCACGAGGCGAGGTGATAGGTCGGCATGCCGTCTGAGCGGAGCAGGGCGAAGTCCTCGACCTCGTCGGCGAGCTTTTGCTGCTCACCGTAAACGCCGTCGACAAACCGCAGGATCCTGCCCCCGCCGCGCGGGACGCGATAACGCAGGGCAAACGGCTCGCCTGCGTCGGCGCGGCGGCCGCTCTCTTCCCTGGACAGCTCGCGCATGCCGGGATTGAAAAGCCAGGCGCCCTGAGAGGAGGAATGTTCGTCATCGGACGCGTGCGCCGGGGTGAAGTCGCGATAGGCAAGGCCCTTGGCGAAGATTGCCGCGGCCGCCTGACGGTGCAGGTCCAGGCGTTCGGATTGCTTGACCTCTTCGTCCCAGTCGAGGCCCAGCCAGCGCAATCCTTCAAAGATCGACTGAACGCTGGTTTCGGTATTGCGCTCGATGTCGGTGTCGTCCAGGCGTAGCACCATAGTCCCGTGATTGTGGCGGGCATAGAGCCAATTGAAGATAAAGGTGCGGGCGCTGCCCACGTGCAGGAAACCCGTGGGCGAGGGCGCAAAGCGAACACGCGGAGTGGCGGCGCCGGAGGAGTTTGGATCGGGCATCGTTGGAATTACTTTCTATTCACGATGCTAACGCACGGCTCCCCTCCGGGATGGTGTGCAACGGCTCACGCCTGCGGCGGCATCGGCGGCTGCGGGTAGGGCGGCTGCGGCCAGCCCGGCTGCGGCGCAGGCGCCACCTTCCACTCCGCAAAGGCCAGCACGTATATCAGCACAAGGTTGCCAAAGGGGATGATGTTAAGCAGTGTCAGCCAGGGCGAGAATCCCGCTTTCTTGCAAATGAACCAATAGGGAATCAGGATGATCGCGAGAGCTATCAGACCACCGACGACGATGATCGGAATCATCACCATGAGTGCGTGCTGCGCTGTGGCCAAATCGGGTTGATCTTGCAGAAATACCGCCAGAACATTCATTGAGAACGCTCCAATGTGGAATTGGGTTCGCAGCCAAGGTACAGCCAAAGCGCCTGAATCCGCAATGAAAAACTTTCAGAACACCCCGGATGGGAAGAACCGCAGATGGCCCAGGCTCTACGTGATGTCTTCCGTATCGTAGACCGGCTCGATGATGCGCTTTTTCGGCACGCCGTGTACGGAACTGAGTAGGTCATCGACCACATCTTCAAGCTGGCGCTGGCTCTCGATCACTTCGCTCATGCTCTTGAGCTCTTCGGGCTCCTGCACGCGCTCCACCAGGGCCACGGCATGGCACTGGGCCACGTGCTCCAGTCCCAGGCCCTCAGGGGTCTTGGCCTTGATGCTCACCTGGTCGATCTCGACGCCGAGCAGGTCGGCGATACGGGCGCGCATTTCTCCTGCGATGGGCACAATCTTCGGCGCGGCCAGGATCAGCGTGGTGTCGATGTTGACGACGCAGTAGCCGGCGTGCTGCAACTCTTCTAGAGCGAGATTGAGAAAGATGGCGGAGTCGGCGCCCTTCCAGCGCGGATCGCCGGGCGGGAAAAAACTGCCGATGTCTCCGGCGGCAACGGCGCCCAGCAGAGCATCGGTGATGGCGTGAAGCAGCACGTCGCCGTCCGAGTGGCCGGCCAGGCCTTCGGGGTGGTCCAGCGTCATGCCGCCCAGGCGCAACGGCACGCCGGACTTGAACTCGTGCGAGTCATAGCCAAAACCGATGCGTGTGTCCGTCATTCGTGTCCCTGGTCCCTAACCGCGCCCCGCGAGGGTCTTCGCGCCTGGTTCTTTGGGCATACCGGTTCGATCCGACTGTGCGATCAGGGCGCCTTCAACGCGCTCGTTGCCGCAGGTAGAACTCGGCCAGCGCCAGGTCGCCCGGCTGCGTAATCTTCAGATTAACCTGAGAACCGTGCACCACGGCTACGGGAATTCCGGCGCGCTCGGCGAGCGAAGCCTCATCGGTGCCAATAAAGCCGTCGGCGTTGGCCTCGGCAAAGGCGCGTTGCAGCAGGCCGTAGCGGAAGCCCTGCGGCGTCTGCGCCTGGACGACAAACTCGCGCGGGATGGTCGCTGTGATCAGCGCTCCGTGCGCGGTCCGTTCCACCTGCTTGATGGTGTCCACGGCGGGCATCCCCACGATGGCCGCGCCGTATTCGGCCACCGCGTCGATGGTGCGCTCGATGGTCGCTGCATCGATGAGGGGCCGCACGGCGTCGTGGACCAGCACGATGTCGTCAGGCTCGGCAGGCAGGGCGTTGAGCGCATTGGCCACCGATTCCTGGCGCTTTTCGCCGCCTTCGACCACATGGACGCGTCCGGTGAATCCGTACTCGGCCACCTGAGCCTCGGCTCGCTCCATCTCCGGCTTGCGCGCGGCCACGTACATCGCCGTGACGCGCGGCACCGCGGCAAAGGCGCGCAGCGAGTGAATGAGGATGGGAACACCATCCAGCGCAAGAAACTGCTTCGGCTGGGGGCCGGCCATCCGGGTGCCCAGTCCGGCAGCGGGAAGAATTACGAAGACTTGCATGGCTCTGCGAGTATACAACGGCGAGCGATTCGCTTCTAGCTCCTTGTTTGTGGCCTCTTTGTACCGATCCGATGGCCTGTGACTTCGTGCAGTGGTCGGAAAGCTGGGGGTTCGCATCCGCGTGTCCCGGTGCAGCAGAGCGCGTTGACGCCGTATCATCCTCTCGTGCGCAAGCTGTCAAATCCCAAGCCGGCCTCTGGCCTGCCGCTCGACACTTCCCTGCTCAAGCCCGGCTTGCGGCTGGCCGTGGGTCTCTCCGGCGGCGCGGATTCTGTGGCGCTGGTGCGTGTTTTGGCGGCACGAAGGGGAGAGCTGGGGCTCGTGCTCCATGCCGCTCATCTGCACCACGGCCTGCGCGGGGCCGAGGCGGACGGCGACCTGGCTTTTTGCCGCGAGCTGTCGGCGAGGCTGGGACTGCCCTTCCACCAGGCGCGCGTGGACGCGGCTCGGGAAGCGCGAGCCGACCCTAAGGCGGGCAAGGCGGCTGAAACTATAGAGGAGGCCGCACGCAGGTTGCGCTACGCATGGTTCCGGCAACTGATGGCGTCGGGCGAAGTCGGTGCGGTCGCTACCGCGCATACCCTCGATGATCAGGCCGAGACGGTTCTGGCCAAGTTCCTGCGCGGAGCGTGGACGGAGGGGCTGGCGGGCATCCATCCCGTGCTGGAGTTTCCAGAGGGCCGGATTCTGCGCCCGATGCTGGCCGCGAGCCGCGGCGAGATCGAAGCGTATCTGCGCGAACTGGGCCAGGACTGGCGCGAAGACACCTCGAACCGGCACCTCACGTTTACGCGCAACCGCATCCGGCACGAACTGCTGCCGCTGCTCGAGGGTTGGAATCCGCGGTTGAGGCAGCACCTGGCGCAGATGGCCGTTCTGGCACGTGAGGAGGAGACATGGTGGCAGGCTGAGCTGGCTCGGCTGGCGCCACAAATGCTGCTGCCGGGGCGCGCGGCGCGGGGAGGCGGTCGCGCTGCCGGCGAGGGACTAGGCGCGGGTTTGGCCATCGAGGTGAACCGGCTGGCGGCGCTTGCGCCGGCGCTGCAAAGGCGGGTGGTGCGTTATGCGGCGGAGCAGTTTGGCGCCTCGCTGGACTTCGATGCAACCGAAGCGGTGCGGTCGCTGGCGCTCGGTGGCCGGGCCGGGCAGAAGTTGATGCTGCCGCAGGGGTTGCGCGCCGAGAGGACGGCGCGAGAACTACGGCTGACGCCGGGGCCGGCAGTGGGGCGCAAGCATGCGGAGGGAGCGCCGGGCGCCATGCCGGAGTACACCGTAGCGATTCCCGGGAAAATCGATGCGCCGGCCTTCGGACTTCGGGTTCGTATCGAGGTTTCCAGCCGCGGAGAAGTTGAAGGGAACGCCGATGGGTTCGGCTGCCATTGGGGCAAGACGGCCACGCTGCGCAATTGGAAGCCCGGTGACCGGGTGAGGCTGCGTTACGCCGCCGGGCCTCGCAAAGTGAAGGAAGTGCTTGAACGTATGAAAGTTACAGGAACGGAAAGGGCTATCTGGCCGGTGCTGGAGATCGACGGGCGCATCGTCTGGATGCGGGGCGTAGATCTGGAAAAGGAACCGAGTCTGGTGATTTCTGCGGCTTTTGTGGGGGAAAGCGGCGTGGACTCACCACCACAGGCAAGAGCCAAACACCGGTGACACGGCGGATTCTGCCTCTTTCGTAGTAGCCGATTGCTCCAACTTTGATCGTCCAGGGAGTACAATCGGGGTACTGCTTCTCAGGCGGCACGGAGAGGGTGTCTGCCGGTGTTGTGATGTAGTTTTGCCACTTTGGGGGATGTCCAGGCGTCTAAGAAAGTGGCGGCCGGCTAGGGATCGAAGACGGGGTCGTGGCAACTGTATTCGCCTTCGCCGCGAAAAGGAGACGTTGGTGAACTCGAGTGCAAAAACAATCATGTTCTGGGTCTTTATCCTCATTTGCCTCGTACTGCTGTGGGGCGTGGTGGAGAGAGGCGCAAACATGGGCAAAGAGCCGGAGTACGCCTACTCCGACCTCTACGACAAGGTGGTCAACAACCAGGTACAGGATGCCGCCATTCAGGGCGATGAATTAAAGGGTCACCTGAAGTCCTCGCCGAAAGACGAGTTCCACACCACGCTGCCGACGAACTACGAAGACCTGTTGAAGGCGATGATCGCCGCCAAGGTCAATTTCTCCATCAAGGAACCGCAGAACAACATTCTGATTCCCCTGCTGATCAATGCGGGCCCGTTCGTGCTGCTGATTGCCGTATGGTTCTTCATGCTGCGGCAGATGCAATCGGGAGGCAACAAGGCGTTGTCGTTCGGCAAGAGCCGCGCGCGCCTGCTCTCGATGCAGCAGAAGAAGGTTACGTTCAAAGACGTGGCCGGCGTGGATGAGGCCAAGGAAGAGCTGAAGGAGATCATCGAGTACCTGCGCGAGCCGCAAAAGTTCCAGAAGCTGGGCGGGCGCATTCCCAAGGGCGTTCTGCTGGTGGGTCCTCCGGGAACCGGCAAGACGCTGCTGGCGCGCGCGGTGGCCGGCGAAGCCAATGTTCCGTTCTTCTCCATCTCCGGCTCGGATTTCGTGGAGATGTTTGTGGGCGTAGGCGCGAGCCGGGTGCGCGACTTGTTCGAGCAGGGCAAGAAGAACGCTCCCTGCATCATCTTCATCGACGAGATCGACGCCGTGGGCCGGCATCGTGGCGCCGGACTGGGCGGCGGGCACGACGAGCGCGAACAGACGCTGAACCAGTTGCTGGTGGAGATGGACGGCTTTGAGTCGAACGACGGCGTGATTCTGGTGGCAGCTACCAACCGGCCCGACGTGCTCGATCCCGCGCTGCTGCGGCCCGGCCGCTTCGATCGCCGCGTGGTGGTGGGCCTGCCCGACATACGCGGGCGCGAGGAAGTCCTCAAAGTGCACGTCAAGAAGGTTCCCGTTTCGGATGACACGAATTTGAACGTACTCGCGCGGGGAACGCCGGGCTTCAGCGGCGCCGATCTGGCCAACATGGTGAACGAGGCGGCGCTGAACGCGGCGCGCGTGAACCGCAAGCAAGTGACCATGTACGACTTTGAGCTGGCCAAAGATAAAGTGCTGATGGGCGCCGAGCGCAAGTCGATGCTGCTGAGCGACGAGGAAAAGCGCGTGACGGCGTATCACGAGGCCGGCCACGCATTGGTTTCGATCATTCGCGAGCACTCCGATCCGGTGCACAAGGTGACGATTATTCCGCGCGGCATGGCGCTGGGCGTGACGGTTCAACTTCCCGACGACCGGCACAACTACACACGCGAGTACCTGGAGACGCGGCTGGCCATACTCTACGGCGGGCGCGTCGCCGAGGAGGTCTTCCTGAACCAGATGTCCACGGGCGCAGGGAACGACATCGAGCGGGCCACGGAGCTGGCGCGTTCGATGGTGTGCGAGTACGGCATGAGCCGGCTGGGCCCGCTGACCTTCGGAAAGAAGGAGGAACAGATATTTCTGGGCCGCGAGATCGCGCAGCATCGCGATTTTTCTGAAGAAACAGCCCGGCAGATCGACCTGGAAGTTCGCCGCCTGATCGACGAGGCCTACCAATCGGCGCATAACCTCGTGGAAGCGAACGCCGACGCCATGCACCGCATCGCGGCGGCGCTCCTGGAGCGCGAGACCATCGACGCCGAGGAACTGAAGCTGCTGCTCGAAGGCAAGGCGCTGCCTCCAGTGCGTTCGGCGCTGGCCGGGCCCGGCGATTCCGACGGCACTCCGCAGCAGGTTCTCAAGCCTGAGAGCCACGGGCCAAGCAGCGGCCTGCCCGAGGGCTCGCCTTCGCCGGCGTAAGAAAAGCAGGGAATAGCCAATAGGGAGTAGGGAATAGAAAGGGCTGCTCGTCGGAGCAGCCCTTTTTGCGTTGGGTGAATGTCTTTTCGATTCGGGGAGAGTCTCCCCTGAACCCACAGCGCCCGCGGCGCCGCCATACCCACGCCTGCGCCAGGGCAATCGCATTGGGAATTGCTTTGAACCGGCGGTGATACTTCCGCTGCCCCGCCTGGAACGGCGGCTTCCTCGCCTGGCTCTTGGAGAGGTTTTGAAATGCGATTGCTCTGCGTCTGCTGACCCTGTTCCCTGACCCCCGTTTCTGCTACACTCGCTGCACAGCCCTCCACCATGCTCTTTAAGGCTCTTAGCGCGGCCGTCTATGGCATCGACGCCAACCTCATCGAGGTCGAGGTGGACTATAGCGGCGTGGTTTCGAATGAAGACCACTTCCACACCGTCGGCCTGCCTGACGCCGCGGTGCGCGAAAGCCGCGACCGCGTACGCGCCGCGATCAAGAACTCCGGCTACACCATCCCCCCCACCTTCATCACCATCAATCTCGCCCCCGCCGATCTTAAAAAAGAAGGTTCCGGTTTCGATCTGCCCATCGCTGTCGGCATCCTGGGCGCCTATGGAGCCCTGCGCTCGAACGACCTCAGCCGCTTTCTCCTGGTGGGCGAGCTTGGTCTTGACGGCAGCGTGCGCCCCATTCCCGGCATGTTGCCCATCGCCGTTCTGGCCCGCGAGAAAGGCATCCCCAACCTCATCCTGCCCGCCGCCAATGCTGCTGAGGCCGCGGTCGTCGAGGGCGTCAACGTCTATCCGGTCTCCTCGCTCCTCGATGTCCTGGAGCTGCTGAACACCTCGGTCGTCGGTGTCATTCAACGCGAGCCCTATCGAATCGTCACCGGAGAACTGCTGGGAAAGTTGCAGCAGTTCTCGGTGGACTTTTGCGATGTGCGCGGCCAGCAGACCGCCAAGCGCGCTCTCGAAGTGGCCGCGGCCGGCAGCCACAACATCCTTATGATTGGCCCTCCCGGCTCCGGCAAGACCATGCTGGCCAAACGGCTGCCCTCGATCCTCGCGCCGCTCACCTTCGAGGAAGCGCTCGAAACCACCAAGATTCACTCCGTCGCCGGCGTGCTTGAAGCCGGCGCCGGCCTCGTCACGCAGCGGCCGTTTCGCTCGCCCCACCACACCATCTCCGACGCGGGCCTCATCGGCGGCGGCATCGTCCCGCGCCCCGGCGAGGTTTCGCTCGCGCACAACGGCCTCCTCTTCCTCGACGAGCTGCCCGAGTTTCCACGCAATGTCCTCGAGGTCATGCGCCAGCCGCTCGAAGATCACACGGTGACCATCGCGCGCGCCTCCATGTCGCTCAGCTTTCCCGCGCGCTTCATGCTCGCTGCCGCCATGAACCCCTGCCCCTGCGGTTACTTCAACGACAAATCGCGCGAGTGCATGTGCACTCCGCCCATGATTCAGCGTTACGTTGCAAAAATCTCCGGTCCGCTTCTCGACCGTATCGATATCCACATCGAAGTCCCTGCCGTTCAGTACAAGGAACTGCGCGGCGGCGCGGCGGCGGAGGGCTCTGCCCAGATTCGCATTCGGGTCATGGCCGCCCGCGAGCGCCAGCGCCAGCGCTTCAAGAAACACGGTGAGAAGATCTACGCCAACGCGCAGTTGAACACGCGCCAGGTTCGCACCCACTGCGAGCTCAGCGCCGATGCCGAGCGCCTCCTCGAGCGCGCCATGCAGCAGCAGGGNNCGCATCCTCAAAGTCGCCCGCACCATCGCCGACCTTGAGGGTGCCGAGCACCTTACCGTTGCCCACTTGGCCGAAGCCATTCAATATAGGACCTTGGACAGGAGTTACTGGAGTTGAAGACCCCGGGGCCCCATCGCGCCTGTGTTTGGCGCGATGGGGTGGAGGACCGCACCCTCGACCGCAGCGATTGGGCCTAACGCACGACTCCGCTCCGTCCCATCGCAAGAATCTGCATGATTTGGGCGCCGCTAGAGCGGGTCTCCTGCAGGTGGTGACCAAGGCACAATCGCTAAGTGGCTTTTTCATCAAGATGAATTCTGTCCGAAATGGCTCATGGTTGCAGGAGAACCGCCGTAAGCCCCCGTAGCCCGCTCGCTCACCCATACGAGGGATTACCTTGGATTGCGATTCGGCTCTAAGTTTCAATTTGTAAGCCGATAATCCGGGTAAGATACACTTCGCGTCCGCATTGCAAAGCGGGGAGGTCCGCGTGCAGGATGTTGCCCTTCAATCCGGTTGGGAGTCCTTCCTGCTTGCCGCTCCGCTCGTGGGTATGGTGCTCGTGGGCATCTTCCGCCTCGATGCCATTGCCGCCGCCCCAAAGTGTGAGCGAAGCCGGCAGCGTCCGCCATCCGGCATCGACGAAAATGGCCGCACGCTCCTGAGCGACCCGGACGGACGGCCTTGGGGCGACCCACAAGGTTCCAGTGACTGAGCAGGTTCACACCCCTGCCGCCGAGGCGGTCTACGCGGTGTCTTGGGATCTGGATCGGAACGCGGCCCACACGGAATGATGCTTTCAATAAACTGATAATAAATAGCTTATGGGGCGACCCTCCGGGTTACGGGTCGGCGCGGGAAGGAAAGAGTTTTAGGCTAGGAGCAGCACCTTAGCTACCCCGAAATAACTATTGACCGGGCTGGCAGTTGGATATACTCTCAATGTAGCCATCCATAGAGGGCAGGTTGCGTATTGCGGTCAGGTGTGCCTCCCAGCCACTTCCAGCATCCCACTTAGAGCGAAGGCTCCGTTGAGACTCTGGGTGCGTTACGTCGAGCGCTGGGAATAGCCATTGAGGCACCGGGTGTCCAACGCGCAAGCTGCAGATCCTGTTACGGCATGGCATCCATTTCATAACGTGCAATGGCCCTCAAATGTTTTTGCACTCGGGGCATCCAAAGTGCGTCTAAGAGATGGAAGTTGCAATTTGGGGCAGCCCTCGATTGTATTGGCTCCCCGTTGCTGCACGGGCGCCGCTTATTGGCTTCGTCCCGTGCGCAGGCAATTGAAAAAGAAGGAGATAAGCAATGCGCTCTGATCTTGTTTTTCGGGCACTTTCTCACGTGTCCAATCGCTACCAGCTCTGTCAACTGGCAAGCAAGGCAACTCGTAAGCTCCACAAGCCGAACACGCGGCTGCAGGACACCGCAAACGAAGTTTTATGCCGTTTTGAATCGGCCAATCCTGGAGCCTCAGCGCCCGAAGAGGCGCCCGCGGCTCAACCGGTAGAAAGGCGCCGTGCGGCCTAACGGCGTCTTTCGCCGCATGGGGCGTTCTTCACACAACGATTTCAAGGCAGCATTCCGACGAAATGGTAACCTCTACCTGGGCTCCACTACTCCAGAATGTAATTGGGGACGGTTCAAGGCTGGTTTGCGCCGGCTGATTTTCTGAATGCCCCTCTGGCTGTTTCCGCTGGAGCACTTCCCCCTCAGCTTCCCACCCATCAAATCCCACCTTCGTGCAGGTGAACATGACCATCGCAGAACTCAAAGAAAAAAACATAACTGAACTTAGCCGCATCGCCCGTACCCTGGAAATCCAGGGGACCAGCGGCCTGCGCAAGCAGGATCTGATCTTCAAGATCCTCCAGGCGCAAAGCGAAAAGGAAGGCCACATCTTCGCCGACGGAGTGCTTGAGATCCTCCCTGACGGTTACGGTTTCCTCCGCTCTCCCGATTACAACTATCTGCCCGGCCCCGACGACATCTACGTCTCGCCCTCGCAGATTCGCAAGTTCGATCTCAAGACCGGCGACTCCATCAGCGGCAACGTCCGGCCCCCGCACGAGGGCGAGAAGTATTTCGCCCTGGTCAAGATCGAGGCCATCAA
>PMYE01000088.1 GCA_003171315.1 Acidobacteriaceae bacterium | reverse complement strand
AGTCCCGCCGGCCGCTGCGGCCACGGATAGACGAACGGCCACACCAGCGCGCCGGAAAACGTTGCGTGCGCCTTCAGTCCCAAGTTCCGGCTGGCCTTCGCCGCCAACCACAACTGCTCCACGGCCCACGCGGTCCGCGCCTTCGCGTTTCCGGCGATCTCCGCCGGCGCAAATGCATCCAGCAGCGTGTCGAACGCCGGATGGCTCGCCACCAGTTGCCCTTGCAGATGCGTCGAGAGTTCTGTTACGGCGATCCCTGCTCCAGCGGCAATGCCCTTCACCTCTTCGCAATACTCCTGGCTCTCGGCGGCGCGCTCGAGATCGAAGAGCCTCCCGTCCCAGGTCGGAATCTGGATGCCCACGTAGCCGTGGCCCGCTGCCCACGCGGCCAGGCCTTCCAGCGTGTTGTAGGGCGCCTCATCTCCGGCAAACTGCGCCAGGCAAATCCCCGGTCCTTTGATCGTTTTCATCGTTCCTCCCCATGGCGGCGCATGACGCTAAAAATCGACCCAACTCTCTTTATGATGACTCTCGATCGCGCGCTCGATGAACCGCATCCCTCGCACGCCCGCTTGAATACCCGGCAGCCCGCCCTGGCGGTCCTCCCCCTGCTTCCACGCCATCAGCGCATCGGCAAACTCGCGATAGAGCACCGCGAACGCCTCCAGATATCCCTCCGGGTGTCCGGCCGGAGTGCGCGACACCGCCTGCGCACCGCTGCTCAGGTAACCCATCGACGCGTGATGAATCTCCTCCGGCCGGTCGAGCCACTTAACGATCAGCCGGTTCGGATCCTGTTGCCGCCACGCGAGCGACCCCTCCTCGCCATAGATGCGCAGGTGAATCCCGTTCATCTCGCCCGCGGCCACCTGCGAGCAGGCCAGCGTGCCCGCCGCTCCGTTGCTCATCCGCACAAACGCATTGCAATCGTCGTCGAGCCTGCGGCTTTCCACCACCCTGCGCAGCGTGGCGTTGATCTCCGTCACGTCGAGGCCGCTGACGTATTCCAGCAGGTGAAAGGCATGCGTGCCAATATCGCCAATCGAGCCGCCCGCTCCGCTGCGCTTCGGATCGGTCCTCCATTCCGCCTGCTTCTGCCCCGCCGCCTCAATCGGCCGGCTTAACCATCCCTGAAAGTACTCGACGGCAACCTTGCGAATTTTCCCCAGTTTGCCCGCCGCGCACATTGCCCGGGCCTCGCGCACCATCTGGTAGCCCGAGTAGGTATACGTCAATCCGTACGGCAGCCCGGACCGCGCGACCGCGGCCTCCAGCTTCAACGCCTCCTCATAAGTCGCTGTCGCCGGCTTGTCGCTCATCACCGGAATTCCCGCTTCCAGCGCCGCCAATGCAACCGGCAAGTGCAAATCGTTCGGCGTCACAATCGCCGCAAAGTCGATCCCGTCCGGCCTCTTCCTCTCCGCCTCGACCATCTGCCGGTAATCCGCATACGCGCGCGCGGGATCGATATGGTACATCGCGCCGGCCTCGCGCGAACGCTCCGCCGACCGGGAAAACGCCCCCGCAACCAACTCGATCTTTCCGTCCAGTTCCGCCGCCATGCGGTGCACCGGACCGATAAACGCACCCGGCCCTCCGCCCACCATGCCCATCCGCAACTTGCGCCCTGCCGGCTTACTTTGCTCTGCCATCGCTCCCCTTCCCTTGGCTCGCGCGATCCCCGCGCCTCGGGCGTCTTCACTGGGCCTGGCGGTTCACGCCATTGTCAGTAGCCGCCATCCAACACGCCGACTCCTGGCCCCGCTACCCCGCCGCTTCGCCCGTCTTCGCCTCCGCAAACAGCCAGGCGTAGAGCGCCACGCCCACGTAACATGCCAACGGCACAAGGTATGCCGCGCGCAGCGGCAGCATGCCCATCAGCTTCGTCAGCACGGCTCCACCCAGAAGCGCCATCACCAGGAACGATCCCGCGGTCTTGGTCTTCTCTCCCATCCCCTTCAGCCCCAATGCAAAAATCGTCGGGAACATGATCGACATGAACAGACTCGTCATCAGCAGGCAGCCGA
The DNA here is from genome assembly GCA_003171315.1 of Acidobacteriaceae bacterium. GTDB lineage: Bacteria > Acidobacteriota > Terriglobia > Terriglobales > Acidobacteriaceae > Telmatobacter. Next base: position 5,838 of record PMYE01000088.1, on the reverse strand, counting down.
CGCCCAGCCAGCTGGGATGCACCACGGCGAACAGGCACAGAACCACGTTGATAACCGCATACGTAACCAGCATCAGCCGCGCGTGGAAGTGCCGCATGAGCCACGCCGAACTGAATCGGCCCACGGCAAACGCCGCCAGCGTGCCTGTCAGCATGTATCCGGCAGCCTTATCTCCCACGCCTGTTGCCGACTCGGCGTAATTGATAAAGTAACTCCACGTGCCGATCTGCGCGCCCACATAAAGGAACTGCGCCAGCACAGCAAACACAAAGTGCGGTTGCATCAGGCGCACGTGCTCCGCCGGCGCCCCAGACGCCGCGGGTTCTTCCCCGCTCAGCGCGGGAAACCTGGTCAACAAGATCAGCAGTGCCCAGAGGAATGCGATGCAGCCCAGCACCAGGTACGGCGTCACCACGCGCAGCGTCTCCGAATGCAGATACGTCTGATACGTTCCCGCAGCCCGCATGGCCGCCACCTGCGCATCGCTCAGCGTCACGCCGGAAAAGATGAACACCGTCCCGATCAGTCCGGCGCAGATCGACCCCAGCGGATTGAACGCCTGTGACAAGTTCAGCCGCCTCTCGCTTGACCCCGCCGGCCCCAGTTGCGCAATAAATGAATTCGATCCCGTCTCAAGAAANNCCCGCCTGCGCCGCCGGATAGAACAACAGGCACCCGCTGCCCAGCAAGCAAAGCCCCGTCACGATACCGGTCTTGTAGCCAAAACGCCGCATCAACTGTGCGGCAGGCCACGCCAGCAGAGCGTAGGCTAAATAAAACCATATCTGGAGGCTCGCCGCGCTCGACCGGCTGATATTGAACGATTTCATGAACTGCCGGATCAGAATGTCGTTCAGGTTGTTCGGAATCGCCCACAGAAAGAACAACACTGTGACCACCATGAACGGCAGTAACCTGCCTGCGGGAATCAGCGGCGCATGAATGTCTGCGTTGTCTTGTGATGAATTGCCTTGCTTGACCGGCCCAGCGGAGATGCTCAAGTTGTTTTCTTCCTTCCTGGAACACGAGATGAGATAAGGCGCCCTATCGCCGGAAAGCAGCGCTGTTTTCAGAGCACCGCCTGTCTCCGTTGAAAAGGCTTTCACCTTTCTACCGAATCCGCGGCCCTGCTGGCAAATCCACTCCCAGCGACCGCGCATCGCCCTCCGGCGCTCCTTCCGCGAGCGCCCGCGCCTATAATGCCAGCGTAAGGCGGCGCCGTCCCTGTTCAAGGTCGCGGCTACGGCGCCGGTCAGCGCGATGCAACCTTCCATGGCCGATCCGATCGAATCCGCGCGGCGCATGTATGCGGAGGAGCTGTGCCGCACCAACCACATCTCCTCGCCCGCCATCCTCGCCGCCTTTGCCGCCGTGCCGCGCGAGCGCTTCGTCGGTCCCGGCCCGTGGCTCATTCAAAGCAGTGGCGCTCACTGGTTCACGGAAAGTTCCGACCCCCGGCAGGTCTATCGCGACTCTCTCATCGTTCTCGACGAGGCCAAGCGCCTGAACAACGGCCAGCCCAGTCTGTGGGCCTATCACCTCAGTCTGCTCGACGTCCGCCCCGGCGATCGCATTCTTCATCTCGGTTGCGGCGCCGGATATTACACGGCAATCCTGGCCGAGCTCGCCGGCCCGCAGGGCAATGTCATCGCCATCGAAATTGACGAAGGCCTCGCGGCCCGTGCCCTCATCGCGCTCAAGCCCTGGCCGCGGGTCACCGTGATCCAGGCCGACGGCGCGCGTGGCCCATTCGATCCAGCCGATGTCATCGTCGTCAGCGCCGGCGCAACCCACCCGCTCCCCGTATGGCTCTCGGCTCTCAAGCCCGAAGGTGAACTCCTCTTTCCGCTCACGTCCACGCGTGGGCCCGGCACGATGGCCTACCTCACGCGCAAGAGCGCCGGTCGCTTCGCGGCCATGCTCTGCGGCTCGGTCTCCTTTGTCGACTTTGCCGGCGCGCGAAACCCGGCAGTCAGCAGCGATCTTGCTCGCGCGCTTCTGCGCGACGACGGCGCCGGCGTGCGCAGCCTGCGCTGCGACGCCCACGAAAAAGACGGCTCCTGCTGGCTGCACGGCAACGGCTGGTGCTTCTCGCGCTTGCCCGCGGTTGCCCAAGACGGCGCGTGACTCAAGGGGTGCCCCACCCTCGCCGCGCCTTTGCTTTTGCGGCTAGGGTCCTGAGTCGAAAGTTCGTATCAATAGGAACGGTCATCCTGAGCGAAGTTTGGCCGGTTTTTTGGCCAAACGGAGTCGAAGGACCTGCATTTGGGATGTGCGATTTATGCGACAAACTTCGGATTCATCACACTAGGGTGGGGTTGCACGATCATACAGCAGGAGTAATAACCCCCGCTCACAGCATCCGCGCCAGCCACTTCCCTGTGTACGAATGCAGATTGCTCGCAATCTCTTCGGGAGGGCCTTCGGCCACAATTCGCCCGCCCGCCTCGCCGCCCTCCGGTCCCAGATCGATCACCCAATCCGCGCTCTTGATCACGTCCAGGTTGTGCTCGATCACGATCAGCGACCCGCCGCCGTCGATCAGCTTGCGAAACGCCGTCAGCAGCTTCGACACATCGTCGAAGTGCAGGCCCGTCGTCGGCTCGTCCAGAATGTACAGCACGCGGCTGGCCTGCGAGGGCTTCGCCGTCGCGTTCACCGCGCGCACCGCGGCCAGATGAGCGGCCAGTTTCACGCGCTGCGCCTCGCCGCCTGAAAGTGTCGTCGCCGACTGTCCCAGCCGCAAATACCCCAGCCCGATCTCATCCAGCACCGCCAGCTTTTCCAGCAGCTTGGTATGTCCGGCAAAAAAGCGCAGCGCCTCCTTCACCGTCATCTGCAGCACGTCGTGGATGTTCTTTCCCTTGTACTGCACATCGAGAATCTTCGCCTGGTAGCGTGTGCCGTTGCAGTCCTCGCAGGGCAGCTCCACGTCGGCCAGGAACTGCATCTCCACCGTCACCGTTCCGTCGCCCTCGCACGTATTGCAGCGTCCGCCCGGCACGTTGAACGAAAAGTGTCCTGGCGTCAGCGAAAGCCGCTTCGCCTCCGGCTGCGCCGCAAACATCTCGCGAACCAGATCGAAGCCTTTGATGTACGTAATCGGATTCGAGCGCGGCGTGCGTCCAATCGGCGTCTGATCCACCAGCACCACGTCGTTCAGCCTCTCCGCGCCGCTCAAGGAAGTGAAAACCCCCGACGGATCGCCGCCATCGGTTTGCCCCAGCGCGCGCGCCACGGCGCGATACAGCACCTGGTGCACCAGCGTCGACTTTCCCGATCCCGATACTCCCGTCACCGCCACCAGCAGCCCGAGTGGAATTTCCACATCCAGTCCGTGCAGATTGTTGGCCCGTGCCCCGCGCAGCGCCAGCCGCTCGCGCCCCGGCGCGCGCCGCCGCGTGGGCACGGGAATCGCAATCTTCCCGCTCAAATACCGGCCCGTAAGCGATGCCGGATTCGCCTCGATCTCCGCAAGCACGCCTTCCGCCAGCAATTTTCCACCGAACTCGCCCGCGCCTGGCCCCAGATCGAGCAGATGATCCGCAGCGCGCAGAATATCGGCGTCGTGTTCCACCACGAGGATCGTATTGCCCAGGTCGCGCAACTCCTTCAAAATGCGAATCAGCCGCGCCGTGTCGCGCGTATGCAATCCGATCGAAGGCTCGTCCAATACATACAGTGCGCCCACCAGTTGCGAGCCCAGCGAGGTCGCCAATTGTATCCGCTGCGCCTCGCCGCCGCTCAACGTCGATGCCAGCCGGTTCAGCGTCAGATACTCGAGCCCCACCGCCACCAGAAAACTCAACCGCTGCCGCACCTCGGTCAGAATTGGCCCTGCAATCTCTTCCTGCATCGGCGAAAGCTTCAGCGCGTCGAAGAACTCCTTCGCCTGCGCAATCGTCATCGCCGTCGCCTGGCAAATGTTCTTGCTCCCTGTCTTTTCGGATCCGACGCGCACCGACCTCGCCTCGGCCCTCAACCGCTGTCCGCGGCAATCCGTGCACTCCGCATACCCGCGATATTTGCTCAGCATCACGCGCACGTGCAGCTTGTACTTCTTGCGCTCCAACTGCGCGAAGAATCCCATCACGCCCACAAATCCATCCTTGCCGCGCAGCACCGTCTCCCGCGCCGCATCCGGCAGCTCGCGCCACGGCACGTCCAGCGGCACTCCCAGTTCCGCCGCCCGCTTGCGCAGCTCGCCAAACCACGCCCGGTACTTCGGCCGGTTCCACGGATCGATCGCGCCGCCAAGCAAACTCAGACTTTGGTCGGGAATCACCAGGCTCAAATCGTAATCCACCGTGTTGCCGAATCCCTGGCACCGTGGGCACGCGCCAAAAGGATTGTTGAAGCTGAACAGCCGCGGCTCCGGCTCGCGTCCCGGCCGATGGCAGTTGGTGCACTCATACGATCCCGAGAACCGCAGCCGCCTGCGCTCCGTTTCCTCTTCGCGCGGCTTCGGGGCCCCCACGGACGGGTCTTCGTCCGTGGGGTGACGCGGCTGCTCTTCAAAAATCACCTCGCCCGCCTCGCGATACGCCACCTCTACCGCGTCCACAATCCGCGCGCGATTGTCTGCATTGACTTGAACCCTGTCCAAAAGCACAAACACCGGAGCCGCCAGATCCAAATCGATGAGCGACTCCGGCGTCGAGAACTCGAAGAGTTTTTCCTCTTGCCACAACCGGTTGAACCCGCCGGCCCGCAACTCTGCCAACCGGGCCTTCACCGTTTCAATGTGCAGAGACTCGGTCGCCTTCCCCGCCGGTCTGGCCTTTGCCGCCGCTTTCGCCGCGCGCGCCGAGGCCTTCCCCGTCTTCTCTTCGGTCTCCGCTACAGGCGCCGCGCTCATCGCCGGAAACAGCACATTCAGCCGCGTACCCTCGCCCAGCGCCAGAATCGCCTCGGCCGTCTCGTCTACCGAATTGCGTTTCACCAGCCCGTCGCAATAGACGCAGTGCACCTCTCCGCAGCGAGCGTACAGCAGCCGCAGGTAATCGTAGATCTCCGTCGCCGTCGCCACCGTCGACCGCGGATTGCGCGTCGTGTTCTTCTGCTTGATGGCGATGGCCGGCGCCATCCCGTCGATCTCGTCCGCGTCCGGCTTCTCAATCCGCTCCAGAAACTGCCGCGCGTACGCCGAAAGCGACCCCACATACCTGCGCTGCCCCTCGGCATAAATGGTGTCGAAGGCCAGCGAGCTCTTGCCCGAGCCCGACACGCCGCTGATCACCGTCAGCTTGCCATGCGGTATCTCGCACGAGAGGTTTTTCAGGTTGTGTGTCCGCGCGCCGCGGATAACAATGGCATCGTTCAAAGGGAAGGCACCGCGCAAAATCTTCGGGCAGCGCCACAGTCCGCTTCGCGAGCCTGGGGGCGCAACCGTCCATTTTCATTATAAATTGCGCTGCAACCCCGTTCGCAAGAACGATACAACCCAAGCGCTCCGGCAAACGCGCATCGATGCGTCGCCGGATCGATCGAATGCCAAAAAGTCATGCCGCCAGGGCGCGCCCGCGTGCGGATGCAAATTCGATCGAATTACTCTCCGCCTCGCGGTCGAGAATACTGGCGAGCCCCAACAGAACCGGCGAGGCACATGCCGGGCAGTGCTCCGCGCAGTTGCCGATGCAGTTGCAATCCGGGCACAGGTAGGCATACGCCAAGGGGATATGCTGCATGGTGATGAGTTTCATGACTTCACCTAACATTTTGGCGTTCGGCGCGAGCGTGCAACCTTCTGACCTCCGCACACTCTTGCACTGGCATTTGGATGCCGCGCAATATTCCAAAGATGCACTTACAACTGAGAGCTTATCCGTAAATAGTGTT
>PMYE01000034.1 GCA_003171315.1 Acidobacteriaceae bacterium | reverse complement strand
CGCCAAGGCCGAGAAACGCCCGAGGCCGTGGAGGGGGTGAACGTTCACGCCCCCGAAAGAACGCACACTTCCGACGCAGGGCGGTATAAGAATGTCTTGGCAAAATCGCAATTTGTCGGTATAGTTTCGGTGACCCAAGGGGCCGCGTTCGAGGCGCCTGAGGCGGGAGGTTGGCCATCATGTCTGTGAAAGCCGAAACAATCGTGTGCAGTAACTGCGGCGCTACACTCACGGGTGCGCTTTCTTCGGAGGATTTAGCGGAGCGCAAAACGTGTGCGAACTGTGGCAGCTCAAGTCGCAGCTATCACGAATTCATTGCAGAAAGCGTGATGGTGCGTGACGGCCTTGGGATGAAAGCCAAGCGCCCAGACAAAAAAAGACCTCACATTGAAACGAAAGACGGCCCTGAGCACAGCAGAAGCCGCGACAAACTCGTGCACAGAGTGCAGATATTCGATCGGGATAATGATAGATACGTGGAACGGGTAACGGACTACGAAAGTGGTGAAGTCATTCGCAAATGCGAAGAACTCCTTTCGAAGCACCTGGGCCATGGGTCAGACAAAAAGAACACTAGTGCTCTGTTACTGCTGATNNTTTAAGATTGCGTATGTGCGCGGCGGGTACGGAGACCCGCCGCGCAAATCTGCTTCTAGCGTTGTAGTACTAGTGCTCTGTTACTGCTGATCTGATGGATATTGGGGGGGGCTCTTTGCCGATGGAATAGGTATACCCAGGCAAGGAGGCCCGCCATGAAGAAGAAGTATATCGTGACGCTGACAGAAGAGGAACGGCAAATGTTGCGGGAGATGCTTTCACGAGGCAAGGCGGCGGCTCGAAAGTTGATGCACGCCAGGATTCTGCTGAAGGCCGACAGCCGTGTGGGCGGCCCTGGATTGGACGATTCGGCCATCGCTCAAGAGGTGGAGGCTGGACGGGCCACGGTCGAGCGGGTGCGGAAGGAGTTCGTGGAAGAAGGCTTGGAAGCCGCCTTGGAACGCCGCAAGCCTCGGCGGGAGTATCGGCGTACGTTGGACGGTGATGGCGAAGCCCGTCTGATTGTGTTGGCGTGCGGGCAGGCTCCCGAAGGGCGCAGCCGTTGGACCTTACGGCTGTTGGCGGATCGGATGGTGGCCTTGGAGTACGTCGAGGAGGTGTCGTACCAGACGGTGCGACGGACGCTCAAAAAAACGAACTTAAGCCTTGGCTGAGCAAGCAATGGTGCATTCCGCCCAAGGCCAATGCCGAGTTCGTCTGGAAGATGGAGGACATACTGGAAGTGTACAAGCGGCCGTATGATCCCCGGCGTCCGGTGGTGTGCCTGGACGAGACGAGCAAGCAGTTGATCGGGGAGGTGGCCAAGCCCGTGCCGGCCGCACCGGGCCAGGTGGCGCAGTACGATTATGAGTACGTTCGCAACGGCGTGGCGAACCTCTTCATGATCTCCGAGCCGCTGGCGGGCCAGAGGGACGTGGAAGTCACAGAGCGGCGGACGAAGAAGGATTGGGCGGAATGTGTTCGGAAGATCGCGGACGAGATGTACCCGGACGCCGAGCGGATCGTGCTGGTGGAAGACAACTTGAATACCCATACGCCGGCGTCCCTGTACGAAGCGTTCGCGCCGGCTCAGGCGAAGCGTCTTGCGGATCGGTTCGAGTTTCACTACACGCCCAAGCACGGCAGTTGGCTGGACATGGCCGAGATAGAACTGGGCATCCTGGGCCGCCAGTGCTTGTCGCGACGGATCGACAACATCGACGACCTGCGTCGAGAAACCAAGGCTTGGGAAGCGACACGCAACACGGCCAAGACCAAAGTGAACTGGCAGTTCACAACTGAGGGTGCCCGGATAAAGCTGAAGCGGCTCTATCCATCAATTGAAGAGTAACAGAGCACTAGGTCCGCGGTGTTCACCGCGCTCCTGCGCGCGAGAGGGCCATTTCGTGGGCCTCGGCGTAGAAGCGGCCCATGGTGTCCCAGTCGAAATGCTCGGACGTGCTCTCCACGCGGTTCCGCAGCGCGATGCGTTCGCGCCGCTCGAGCCGCGCCACCGCCAGCATCATCTCCGTCAGCTCGTCGGCGGCCTGGTTGAAGTTCTTCTGCCGCCGATGAAGCACGAACAGACCATTCGCCGTGTGGTCCGGCATGTGCTGCATCAGGTACGTGCCGAACCCCGCCAGGTCGCTCGTGATGGCCGGAATGCCGCGGGCGGCGCACTCCAGCGGCGTATAGCCCCACGGCTCGTAAAACGAGGGGAAGATGCCCAGGTGGCACCCGCGGACGAACTGGCTGTAATCCAGGCCGAACAGCGGGTTCACCAGGGTGATGAAGTCCGGATGATAGACGACCTTGACCGGGTCGCTCGCAATGTTCCAGAGGTTGCACTGGCGGATCTGGTTGAGGACCTGGTCGCCGCCCTCGTCCACGATGTCGTGGGTCACGACCGGCGGCAGGCGCTGCGACTTCCAGGCCAGGCGCATGCGCCTCAGGGCCAGCCGACCGGTATCGTCGACGAGCGAAGCGAAGTCGGGCGACTCGCCGCGGGCCGTGGCCAGAAACAGTTGCTGGCCGAACTGGTCGCGCACCTGCTCGCACGTGTGCCGCATCTCGGCCATGACGGCCTGCCACCGCAGGACCTCGGCGTTGATCGACCGGAACGGCCGCTGCGTGACGAGGAAGAAGACGATCGTGCGATCGAGCCCCTCGGCGCGGATGCGATGATTCAGCCGCGCCAGCGCCTCGATCACCAGGTCGTACCCCTTGTTGCGGTACTCGTAGCGCCCCGCGCTGAAGAAGAAGAGCGTGCGGTCGAGGTCGAACGTGTAGCTGGGGAAGAAGTGGGCCATCAC
>PMYE01000027.1 GCA_003171315.1 Acidobacteriaceae bacterium | reverse complement strand
GTCGTCCTCAAGCCCAACATTGCCTGGGACCGCACCCCGGAGCAGGCTGCCAACACCAACCCCGAAGTCGTCGCGGAAGTGGTGCGTCAGTGCTGGCAGGCCGGCGCCAAGCGCGTCATTGTCACCGATTGCAGTTGCAACGAGCCTCGCCGCTGCTTCCAGCGTTCAGGCATTCAGGCGGCCGCGCGCGCCGAGGGAGCCGAGGCCATTCTCCCCGATCCCGAGCAATACCGCGAAGTTGAAATCGGCGGCGTGGCGCTCAAGACATGGCCGGTCTTCATTCCCTTCCTTGAAGCCGACAAGATCATCAACCTGCCCATCGCCAAGCATCACGTGTTGACCGGCGCCACGCTGGGGATGAAGAACTGGTACGGCATTCTGGGAGGGCAGCGCAACCGGCTGCACCAGCAGATTCACCAGAGTTTGGCCGATCTTGCGAACTTCATGCTGCCCACGCTCACGCTGCTGGACTGCTACCGCGTGCTGGTGCGCAACGGGCCCACGGGCGGAAATCTCGAAGACGTGGAGATGAAGAAGACGCTGCTCGCCGGCACCGACCCGGTGGCGATCGATGCCTATGCCGCGAAGGCCTACTGGAATCTGGACCCGGAGCAGTTGCCGTATCTTGCGATGGCCGCCGCGCGGGGGTTGGGGACGGTGGACTATGCGTCGCTCGATGTGAAGGTGAGCCAGCTAGAGTAGTGAATCCGAAGTCGATTAAAGAACAACCGCAGATCCCCTTCGACTTCGCTCAGGGCAGGCTTTCGACTCCGTTTGGCACAGAAAACGCGCCAAACTCCGCTCAGGAGGACATTTTCCTATTGATACGAACTTTCGACTCTGGCCCTAGCGGCGGGTTTCGGCCAGGGCCTCGTCGATGAGTTGGAAGAGCTTGCTGCGGTCGATGACTTCAACGAATGGCGTGGCGTGGGAGCCGTTGGTAACGATCCAGATGGTGGGGGTGTGCTCGATGCCGATGCGCTGGCCGAGGGCGTAGTCCGCTTTGACCTCCTGGGAGAGCCTGCCCATGGGATCGACGGCGAAGGGCAGCGCGATGCCGTGGGCGGCGGCGAACTTCTGTGTGAAGTCCTGGAGCTGGCTGGGGGTCTCGATGGAGATCTGGTTGGCGAAGATGTAGTCGCGGTAATCGTCGCCGAGGGTCTTGCTTTTGGTGTCGAAGAAGCGGCCGTAGACGGCGGCCTGGAAGCTCCAGTTGTGCATGGGGAGCGGGAAGTCGTGACGGATCCAGGGGATGTTGTATTTGGCCGCGGCCTCTTTGAGGAGCGGGTTGGCGGCGGCGCAGTCGGGGCACTCCATGTCCGCGAACTCGATGATGGCGACGCGGGCGCCGGCGGGGGGCTTGAGGGCGGCAGGGTCGTGGACCTGCGTGGTGGGCGGCGCGCCGAACTGGGCGCGGGCGGCGGCCGCGCAGAAGAGGAGCGCGGCGGGCAAGAAGGCCAGAGCGAAGGCGGAGACAACGCCGACGGGGTGGAGGCGATTGTGGCGCGAAAGAGGAAAAATCGACGACATAGAGTTTTTCGACTCCCTAAGGCCATTGTAATGGAAGAGATGCGGGATTGCGGCTATGGGTCGCGGTCGCGCCGGCGGCGGGCGATCCATTGTCGCCATTTGTAGTCGGCGTAGAAAGAGCCGGCGACGAGGAGGATGGCGGCGATGGCGAGAAAAATCTTCATTCCTGCGCCGGGACTGACCTCGATTCTACCGCCCGACGACGAGGACGCTGAAGGAACCGGGGATGACGGCCGGACGCGGGTGAGGGCTGGCAGGCGTTGCCGCGGGGGCCGGGCCAAATTCGGCAGTAACGAGGTAGACGCGATCGGTGGAGGGGTCGTAGGCCATGGTGCGCGCGCCGCGCTGCGTGGGCAGACTCTCGATGGTGGGATAGCCGGGCGCGGCGGCGTCGACGACGGAGAGGATGCCGTCGCCCGAGGAGGCGAAGGCGAGGGAGTGGGCGGCGCTCCAGCCGGCGGCGTCGGGGCCGGACCCGATGGAGGGGTTGGCGAGGAGTTTGCCCGTAGTGGAGTCGATGACGGACATCTTCCTGCCGTCGCAGACGGGGAAGAGGCGATGGCCGGCGATGTCGAGGGCAAGGCCGGAGGGGGAATCGCAGCCGGCGGGCCACGTAGCGGTGACGGCGCGGGTGCGGGCGTCGATGCGCACGATCTCGCTCTTGTCTTCGAGGTTGTCGAAGACATTGCCCTGGCCGTCGGCGACGGCGAACTCGGGCTTGCCGTCGAGCGGGATGGTGGCGATGACGGCGTTGGAGGAGGTGTTGATGACGGAGATGTCGCGCGAGCGGCCGTTGAAGGCCCAAACGGTTTTGGTGGCAGGCTCGAAGAGGATGCAGTCGGGGCCGGTTCCGGCGGGGATGGTGGCGGTGACGGCGAGGGCAGAGCGGTCGAAGGCGACAACCGCGTTGGCGCCTCCGTCGGAGATGTAGCCGAATTTGCCGGCGGTGTCGAGCGCGATGCCGTGAACGCCGTGGAGGCCGGTGATGGCGCCGATGAGCTTGCCGGTCGTGGTGTCGACGACGTCGACGCGGGTGCCGTGGGCGAGGTAGAGGCGATGGGCGCCGGGATCGGCGTGGAGATAGTCCCAGCCGCCTTCGCCGCCGATCTTCCAACGGTCGATGACGTGGTAGGGCGATTGGATGCTCGCGGACAGAGTCCCAACTGCGGGGGCTACCTGCTGAGCGAAAAGATGGGTTGGCGCGGCGGCGACGGCGCAGAGGAGGGTGGCGGCGGCGAACGAGAGAGCGAAGCGGCGAAGGGCGGATTTGCGAGGCATGGGAGCTCCGAATTGGATTCAAACGGGGCAAGGATAACACGCGGAGGTGACAAAACAGTGACCAAGCGCGATTCGGCGGCGGTGGCCCGATTCGATGCTTTACTCTCAGATTTGCGGTTGATTCCAGTATCGGGGAGCCGAGATTGCGCATCGTTCTGTCGAATATTGGGACGTACGGGGACACGAATCCGCTGATTGCGATTGCGCTGGAGCTGAGGCGGCGGGGCCACACGCCGGTGATGGCGCTGCCCGAGGTGTACCGGTCGAGGATTGCGCCGCTGGGGCTGGAGTTTCACGCGCTGCGGCCGGACATCGATCCCGAGAATACCAAGCTCGTGGAGATGATCTACGACGTGAAGAGGGGGACGGAGACAGGGCTGAGGGAGTTCCTGTTTCCCGTGCTGCGCGAGACATACAGCGACTTGCTGGACGCGGCGACCAAGCCGGAGCGCGCGGACCTGCTGCTGCTGGGCGAGCTGAACTACGCGGGGCCGATCGTGGCGGAGGTGACGGGGATTCCGTGGGCGAGCTACGTGCTGGCGCCATTCTCGTTTTTCTCGGCGTACGATCCGCCGGTGCTGCCGCCGTATCCACGGCTGGCGCGCGCCGACAAGGTGAAGGGGATGGGTCGCGCGATGAAGCGGCTGGCGCGGTTCGTAACGCGCAAGTGGCCGGAGCCGATCTACGAGCTGCGGCGGGAACTGGGGCTCAAGAAGGGCAAGAACCCGATCTTCGACGCCAAGCACTCGCCGAACCTGGTGCTGGCGCTGTTTTCGCGCGAATTGGGCGTGGAACAAAAGGACTGGCCGGAAAACACTCTGATCGCGGGCTTCTGCTACTACGATGCGGAGTCGGGGAACGCGGAGCTGCCCGTGGAGCTGAAGAAGTTTCTAAGTGCGGGCGAGGCGCCGGTGGTGTTTACGCTGGGGTCGGCGGCGGTGTTGGCGGCGGGAGATTTCTACGAGCAGTCGGCGCGGGCGGCGAAGAAGCTGGGAGTGCGCGCGGTGCTGCTGGTGGGGACGGACCCGAGGAACCGGCCGCAAGGAGAGCTGCCGGACTCGATTTGCGTGGCGGAGTACGCGCCGTACTCGAAGTTATTTCCGCACGTGTCGCTGGCGGTGCACCAGGGCGGCGTGGGGACGACGGCGCAGTGCCTGCGCGCGGGGCGGCCGATGCTGATTATGCCTTACTCGCACGACCAGCCGGACAACGCGCGGCGCATGAAGAGGCTGGGCGTGGCGCGGGTGATCCAGCGGAAGGGTTACAAGCCGTGGCGCGTAGCGCGGAAGGTGCGGGCGATGCTGGCTGAGCCGGAGTTTGAAGCGCGGGCGCGGAGCGTGGCCGAAGAAGTTGCGCAAGAGAACGGCGTGAAGACGGCGTGCGATGCGCTGGAAAAGCTACAGGCGCAAACGGCGCAGAGATAGCTTGCCCTCACTGGATCGGCGGGAACGGAAGCTGCGGCGAGGGGTCGCGGGCTTCGAGCGCGCTGAGCCATAAACGAACCCCTTCCCGCACGGCGTCAACGGCAATGCCGCCAAATTCGGCAGGATAGCGTTCAAGCCGGCCAGCCGCGGCGTTCAGCAGCTTCTCGGCGCCGGTGGCGTTCCCACGGCCAAGGTGATGGAATGCCGCCGCGATCTGAATGAGAGCTTGAAGGAATGTCTTCTCCGGTTCGGCGGAGCCGCGCCACTCGTCTTCCCAATGTTCGTGCGCAAGGAAAAACTCCTGCCTACGATAGCACGCCAACCCTTCGGCGAGCGCGCCGCGCCGCCAATCGAGGGGCACGTTATTGCGGGGCGGGGAGGTTGGTGGAGACCTCGGACGCGGGCACGGCGGCAAGGGTTTCGGTTTCCGGGGGCAGCGGAGCAGGGAGCGGGCGCTCGAGAGCGAGCGCGAGCACTTCATCCATGGTGTCGACGAAGTGGAGCTTCATGGCTTTCTTGATGTTGTCGGGCAGTTCGGACAGGTCCTTCTCGTTGGCGCGGGGCAGGATGGTCTCGAAGATNNGTGGCCATGGTGATGCCGGCGGAGGGGCCGTCCTTGGGGATAGCGCCCTCGGGCACGTGCAGGTGCAGGTCAACGCTGCGGTAGAACTCGCGCGCGAGGCCCAGGGCCTGGGCTTTGCTGCGGATGTAGGCGAGCGCAGCCTGCGCCGACTCCTGCATCACGTCGCCGAGTTGGCCGGTCACGGTGAGCTTGCCTTTGCCGTCGAGGACCTGAACTTCGGTGGTGAGGATGCTGCCGCCGACTTCGGTCCAGGCGAGGCCGGTGACGAGGCCGACTTCGCTCTTTTCGTGCGCTTCGGAGTCGCGGAACTTGGGCACGCCGAGGAACTCGACGATGTTGGAGGCGGTGACTTCTTCCTTGTGCCTGGTTCCGGCCTTGACCACCTTGCGAGCGACCTTGCGGCAAACGTTGCCGATCTCGCGCTCGAGATTGCGGACGCCGGCTTCGCGCGTGTAGTAGCGGATGATTTCGAGGATCGCGTCGTCGTTGAAGACGAGGTTTTTCTCGCTCAGGCCGGTCTGCGTCCGCTGTTTCTTGACGAGATACTGGCGCGCGATCTCCAGCTTTTCCTGCTCGGTGTAGCCTTGCAGGCGGAGAATTTCCATGCGGTCCTGCAGCGCGGGCGGAATGGTGTGGAGCACGTTGGCCGTGGCGACAAAGAGAACCTGCGAGAGGTCGTAGTCGACGTCGAGATAGTGGTCCTGGAAGGTAATGTTCTGCTCGGGGTCGAGGACCTCGAGCAGGGCGGAGGCCGGATCGCCACGGAAGTCGGACGAGATTTTGTCGACCTCGTCGAGCAGGAAGACGGGATTCTTGGTGCCGGCGCGCTTCATGTGCTGGATGATCTGGCCGGGCATGGCGCCGATGTAGGTCCGCCGGTGGCC
>PMYE01000184.1:31315-40623 GCA_003171315.1 Acidobacteriaceae bacterium | reverse complement strand
TCGAGTCTCGTCGTCCCCGCCATCAATCAGTTGGTTCCACGATTGATGGCGGTTCCCAAAGCGTTCCATTCTTCCATCGATGCAATCTTCATCGCTTCGCAGTCGATGGATGCCATCGAACGGAGCACGACTATTGAAATGCCTGGCTCAGGGCCATCGGATCGAGGCCGGCCAGAAACTTCTGCGCCTCAGCGGTAAGGGCGCTTTGGACCGCGGTCTTCGGCGCATCCGAATGCAATCGATCGACCCGAACCATGATGGGAACCGGATGCGCGCCCGACGTGGCAAACTCGCTTATCCGCGGCTTAAGAACGATGAAGCTGAACCGGCTACGCGAGGTTAGCTGCTGCGACTGCGAGCATGACACGGGAGTGCAGACAACGTTCACCACAATGCTGTCGGTAACTCCATCGCTGTAAAACCCGGTACTGAGATCGACGGATTTTCCCTGCGCGGTGACGAATGGCAGGGCCGTAAGAAGCTCGGGTTGCAGGCCGCGCGCCAGCCAGCACGAATTCGGATCGTGGAAGTAGCCGGACGGCGCAACCCAGACGGCAAGGATAATCTCGTCCGATCCGGGCGCGGAATATGCCCCGCTTTGCACCAGCGTTTTGCCGGCGACTTGTTCGTACCAAGCGCGAGTGAGAACGAAAGCGCCGAGCTGTTTCGGCATGCGGCCGGCGAGAGACGCGGGCGCGGACGACGCCTGAGCCTTGCTGCGGAGCGCCGAGGAGGGCAGGGCTAGAACCGCCAGCAGCGCGACTGCGAATGCAGCGCACTTGAGGAAGAGATTTCGAACGCGCGGCGGTGGCGCCCCGCCAGCAGGCGCACGGTTCGCCGCAGCCGGGTTCTGCTGCTTCTGGCGCGCGAGACGCAGAAAAATAAGCATCGCGACCAGGAACAGACTGGACCCAATCGCATAGTCCGCCTGTTTGGCCAAGCCCTCGAGAACTGGATGACCAAGGGCGATCCGGTAATAAACGACGAGAACGCAGAGCCGGATGAAGTTGAAGAGATAGCCCAGCAGGACGCCTCCGGCCACATACGCGGCCCACCGTCGAAAGGAAACGCGCTTGAGATAGCCAAGCACCAGCGCCATGTATCCCAAGGCAACCGCGCCGCGAATGCCATCGCAGCCGGGCGCGATAAACATGCCAAAGTCCGGCGAGAACATGAGGCGCAGTTGCGGAGTTGTCGGCGCAAAATGGATCAGAGTAGCAAAGGAACGCGCGACGCGAGCCGAGATGTTTTGCAGCGGGATATCGATCATGCTGCTGGAAAGAATGGGCACCGGCTGGGAAAGCAGCAGCAGCCCGAGGGGAAACCATGTCTTGCGCCACACGCGCGCGCCGGCAAACAGCAGGACAACGCCGCTGCCATAGACATAAACAGGCAACGCCAGCGGAATGAGAGAAACCAGAACTCCTCCGCCGGCGACAAAGAGCAAGGCACTTTCGCGGATCAAGCTGAGGATGAAGGAGAGTCCGATCGCCAGCAGGCCCCACCATGTTCCGCGCATCTGCCAGCCATTTTGCCGCCATACGCGGAGAGTGAGCACAATGCTCACCGGAGGAATCAGCATTCCGATCGACCGCAGGGGATCGGTGGTCCAGCACCTCCAAAGAAGAGCGATCTCGCGATAAATTCCCAGGCAGCCGGCCGCCGCGAGAATGGCGATGCAGCACCACAGCGCAAGGGGCGGCGAGGCCGGCCGGCTGGATTCCAATTCTGGTTCCAACTCTGACTCGACAGGAGCCGGTGACTCGATCTCCAGCTTTTCCGCCATGAATGCTGCCAATCCTTTATTGGATATCATCGTATCCCGCCGCGTTACGGCGTCTGCGGCGGACCAGCCATGGGGGTTTTTACGGGCGCCGCGATTCCGATAAACTGCGTGAGCGTATTCTTGCCGGAGTTCGACACCCAGATGCTTCCGCTGGCATCGATGGTGAGGCTGTAGGGCTCGAGCAGGGAAGCGTCGGCGCCAAATCCGCTCGACGGCGAGAGGAAGGTTCCAGACGCGGAGCTGGAGGCGCCTTCCAGCTCAGAAAGGGAGTTGCCCTGGTAGTTGGCGACCCAGACCGTCCCGGCGCCGTCGATCGCGATTCCTTGAGGGCGATCCACCCCTCCGCCCTTGGCGGCATCCAGTTCCAACGTTCCGCATGTATTCACTTCGCTGATGCTGTTGCCGTAGTAATTCGCGACCCAGACGTTGCCGTTACGGTCAGTGGCAATGCCGGACGCTCCATTGCAATCGCAGTCGTAGTTGGTCACCTGGGAGCCGTCCGCTGAGATTTTGGTGATGGGAACTTCGCCAGCCTGGTTGGCCACCCAGGCGTTTTGATTGGAATCGATTGCCAGCGCGACGGGGAATGCAAGGGACGCGCCACCCCAGCCGCTGGAGCTCGAGACCGGCAGGCCGGAGCTGTCCAACAACGTAACTTTTGAGTCGCCATAGTCGGCAAACCATATATTGCCGCGTAAGTCAGCGGCGACCGCGATGGGAAAGTCGATACCGCCGCCGGTGAGCCCGGAAGCAATCGCTTGTCCTGAAGGGTTCAGCTCGGTCACGTTACCGGGCCCGTTGTTCGCGGTGGTTTGCTCGTTGGCGATCCAGACATCGCCCTCGCTATCCAAGGCCATGCCGTAGGACTGGTTGATACCGGAACCGGTGATCCCGTCAGGAAAGATGGGAGCGCCGACGGGCGAAAACTCCGACACGACGTTGAAGTAGCTTGAGACCCAGACATCTCCGGATGCGGTTATGCCGACTGAAGTGGGCACATCCATGCCTCCACCCGAGACTGTGTTATAGAGCATCCAGTCCGGAGGCGCCGCAGTGAGGGCCGGAGAGAACACGGCGCTGCCCGTGGCCAGGGCGTATATGGCCGCAACGTTGTTGCCGGGAGAACGCGCAATATTGAGCGCTGCAGCCAGGGTGTTGGAGGGAACGACACTGCCCGCGGTTGCGGCGTTAAAGAGCGAAGCGCAGGAGCCGCCGCCGGCAGATCCGGTGCAGGAAGCCAAAGCATTGGCCAGCGTGTTCAGCTTGCCGGTGGGCACGGTCAGCGTGGAGGGAATGCCCGATCCCGGCGAAACGCCAGTGGTGGCATTGGCCAGGCTATTCGCCGTGAGGAAGGCGTTATCCAGCCCTGTTGTGTTGGTGCAACTGGCGCCCACCTTGCCGCCGCTCGACATAAACGGAGCCAGCGCCCAAACGGAGGCCGCGGTTGTGACTTCGTTCAGGACGAAGGAGCTGCCGGCATTGACGCTGCCACAGGGGCCGAGTGCGGTCATGAGCCAGAGGGAGGAATTGGCCGCGGAGGCGGAACCTGGCTGGCCGCCCTTGGAGATCAGATAGACAGGCGTCTGCGCCGAAGGACAGGCGTATCCGGCGGGAACGGTAAAGCTTCCATCGGCGCCAGTGGACACAGCGGCCGGCAGAAGCGGCGTCGGCGCGGAGCCGTTGCCGCTGTTCCCCGCGGCATAGAGTTGCACGGATGCCTGGCTCACGGGCTGCGAGGCGGCAAGGACCGTTCCGTTGAAGGATACTCCCGCCACGGGAGTTCTTGCCGGACACGATACCGGCGTGCTGGAGCTGGAACTGGCGCTGCAACTCCCGCCCGACGAGCCAGTGGGAGAAATGGCGCCGTCGCAACCGCCCAGTGCAGCCAAAGAGAATGGAACCGAAAACAAGAGAAGAATACGCGGAAGCTTCACGGCCGCATTCACCATTCTAAGAACGGGCAGGATCGGCTCGCATCTCGAAAGCTACCTCTTGCGGCTGCGCGCCGCCCGTACACTCGCCGCCAGCGCGCCTGCGCCGCCCACAAGCGCCAGTACGATGGTCGGATCTTCCGGCGAGTCGTCGCAACCGGTTTGCGCGCGCAAGGGAACGGCAACGGCGGCCAGCATCAAGGCCAGGAGAAGACTGCAACGGCGAATCATACGGCTCTCCTTCCCTTTATCGACGAGCGGTCGGCGCAAACCCAGCCGCACCCGTGGGGCGAACTTCACGGCAATTGCCTCTAGCATACACGGAAAACTGCCTGGGGTTGGTATGCCCCGAAAGGGTGATACCAGAACAGTCACTTGCAAGACCGCCTGAAGAGGGCCGAGCCGGGCACGATAGCCGTTTGTTTCGGCCCAAGTGTGCTTGCGGGCGCCGGCAGGCTGGATATTGAGCAGAAATGTGCGGAATGTTCCTCGGGCTGTACTCAAACGGGTGGCCTGGAACCCATCCTGCGACCGGATCAAACGCCGCACGAAGCTGTTCAACGATCAACGGCGTTCGAACGATCGAAGATATGGCCCATCTTTTCCTGCTTCGTCCGCAGATATCGTTCGAAGGTCTCCTGCGATTCGACCTCGGCGGACACGCGCTCCGTCACGGTGATTCCCGCCGACTCCAGTGCGGCCACCTTCTCGGGATTGTTCGTCATCAGCCGCACCCGCGCGACGCCCATCAGCTTGAGCGCCCCGGCGGACAACTCGTACGCGCGGCAATCCGCGGCGAAGCCCAACTCCTCGTTTGCCTCCACCGTATCGAACCCCCGATCCTGCAATTCGTAAGCCTTCAGCTTGGCCATCAAGCCGATTCCGCGGCCCTCCTGCTGCTCATAGAGCAGAATGCCCGCGCCTTCTTCGGCGATCTTCGCCAATGCCAGCTCCAGTTGCAGACGGCAATCGCAGCGCAGCGATCCGAAGACGTCGCCCGTGAGGCACTGCGAGTGAATGCGAACCAGCGGCGGCGCGGAGTGCACGTCGCCCATCACCAGCGCGACCAGGCCCTCGACGGTTCGGGCCGGTTCGCAGCCGGGTCGGCCTTCTGTCCGAACGCCCTCGAAGCCCAGAATGCGAAAAGCTCCCCAGCGCGTGGGAAAGTCCGCTTCGGCGATCCGCTTCACGCTCTCGAATCCCATGCTTCCATTCTACGAGGCGCGGACAAATCCGGCCTGGAGCACGGTATTTTCGCCTTCCGGCGGCGCCACGCGATACATTGATGGGGTGAACGACAATCTGATCTGGATCACGCTGCTGGTCAAGCTGGGCGTGGTTGCCTCAGTAGCCAGCGTGCTGGCGCGAGTTACCACATTCCGGCGCCTGTTTTTTGCCGAGAGTCGCAGTCCTCGCCAAACCCTGGCGCTGCTGGCTTTTTTCCTTGTACCGCTCACTCTCGGGGTTTGGTTTCGGTTTCGGGTGCCCAACTTTCTCGCCGCCGATATCTCCTTTGAGACCATCGTTCTGCTCGGATTACTCATCGGTCCAGGGTGGGCCATGCTCAGCGGCGGCGTGTTATCTGTCCCCGCCGTTCTGCACCACGAGTTTCTCGCGCTGCCGTTCAATGTTGCGCTCGGTTTTGCTTTCGGCACGATCGGCCGCTTTGTCGAAAAGGAAGAAATCTGGTCATTCACGCCTTTCATCGATCTCAGCCTCTGGCGTTGGGTGCGCCGCAACCTGATTAAACCGCGCATCGACCGCCAGATTCTGCTCCTGGTCCTGATCGCCGTCATGGAGATGGTTCGCGACTGGATTGCTCACACCTTCCCGCATCGCTTGTTCGCACTGGTTTCCGACCGAATCTGGCTGCAGGCGCTGGTCTGGCTCTGCGCGCCCATCAACGTGGGCATTGCGCTGAAAGTGTGGAACGCCCTCCGCGTCGAAATGTCGCTCGAAGAGCAGAAGCGCCTGGTGCTCGAAGCGCGCCTCGACGCCTTGCAGCGCCAGATCAACCCGCACTTCCTGTTCAATACCCTCAACTCCGTGGCCTCACTGGTGCGCAGCCAGCCCGAGCTGGCCCGCCAGATGACCGTCAAGCTAGCCGGCATCCTCCGCGCCTTGCTCAAGGAGCACGATGCCTACGTCCCCTTTCGCGAGGAGCTGAAGTTTACCGACGATTATCTCGACATCGAGGTGGTCCGCTTCGGCGCCGACAAGCTGTGCGTTGAAAAAGACATCGATCCACGAACACTCGAAGTTCTGGTGCCCAGCATTCTGCTGCAGCCGCTCATCGAGAACAGCATCAAGCACGGCCTGGAGCCACGTATCCACGGCGGCACGATCACCCTGCGCAGCCGCCTCGAGGGCGACCGCATCTCGATCGAGGTCTCCGATGACGGCGTGGGCATGACCGGCCGCCCGGACTCCGCAATTCGCCGAACCGGCTCCGGCATCGGCATGAAAAATGTGCAGGAGCGTCTGGAGGTGCTCTACGGCAACCAGGCCCGCTTCAACGTGGTCAGCAGCCCCGGCCGCGGCACGGTGATTTCCATAGAGATTCCGGCGTCAAAGGCCGGGTCATCCTGAACAGCCCGGCAGCGCAGACGCCGCCAACAACCTTATTAAGGGATGTTTTTGGTTGGCAGTGGAGCGGTCCTCCCGCAAGGCGCCTGCAACCGATTCTGTTCCATCCACGATTCCAGGTCCTGCCATCCGATATCGTCAGTAAAACCGATCCACCGCGGCGGCAGCGCGAACACATATTTGGTGTTTTGGCCCAGTTCCTCAGGCCCAATAGGCGCCGCGCTTACCGACATGGTCACTGCCGCTACCTGCTGCCATTCCGCCAGCGTGAAGATCATGAGGGGAATGTCCTGGTAGGGTTTTTCCTGCGTCCAGCCCGGATGGCGGATGAGCAGTTGCGGGCCGTGAACGGCCTGGCCGGAACTGAGGATGGTACCGTTCCATTGCTCAGAGACGATCATGTATCCCTTCCAACTTGAAGGCAGGAGAAAGCAAAAGCCATACTGCGTGTTGTGATAAACGATCGTGGCGTGTGGGGCGGCTGGTTGGGGTGCCTGGGCCGGAGCAGTCTGCGCATTCGCACGCGCCGGCTGCATCACGGCGCAAGCAAGCAGGACAGGAAAAACGGAGAGAAATTTCATGGCCACTCCCTTCGCTTCACATCTCCGCCTTAGGAGAAACTCGCCAAGCGGCCAGTCAGGGCCGCACGGTCAGGCGGTTTTTGTTCTCGGCCCGTGCTGTTGATTGTATCCTCAATCCATGGTGCGCTTCACGGTGCTGGCCTCGGGATCGAAGGGCAACAGCACGGTTATCTCCGGCGGCCGGACCCGCATCCTCGTCGACGCCGGTCTGAGCTGTCGCGAACTCTTCCGGCGCATGCGGCTCGTCGGCGAAGCCCCCGAAACCCTCGACGCTATCGTCATCACGCACGAGCACCAGGACCACGTGAGCGGCCTTGCGGTCACCGCCCGCAAGCTCGGCATTCCGGTTTATTTTACCGAGGGCACGCATCGCGCCTGGATGCGCTGGCTAACCCCGCGCCGCCAGATGACTTACAGCCAATGGCTCGAGCTCTGCCGCAAGCAGGCCGCCGAGCGCGAGGCCGAGCCGGAAACCTCAGCCGCTGAAGGCCCGGTTGAGGAGAGCGATCCCGAAGAAGCAGAGGCTGATAGCCAGCCCCAGGCCAACGGACACGTCCAGCCTAAGAACGCGGAGCCCGGCCCGGCTCCGGCTTCGACGGAACCACCGTCACTGAAAGAAGACCCCACCTGGTTGCCGGCGGTTGAGTATTTCAGGGCCGGCCAGCCCTTTGCTATCGGAGACATCGGCCTAAGTCCCTTCACCATTCCCCACGATGCCGCTGACCCGGTGGGCTTTGTCTTTAGCGCCGAGGGCATCCGGCTGGGCTTCGCCACCGACCTCGGCTACATCCCGCCCAACGTCAGGGAACAGCTCCAGAACCTCGACCTGCTCCTGCTCGAATCCAACCACGACCTGGAGATGCTCCGCGACGGCCCCTACCCCTGGGCAGTCAAGCAGAGGGTACTTTCGCGTGTTGGCCACCTCTCCAACGAGGCCGCAGCAGAGTTCCTCTCCACGGCCTACGACGGCCAAGCCGCCTACGTGATTCTAGCGCATCTCTCTGAAAACAATAACCTTCCTGAGTTGGCCCGTCTCACGGCCGAACACGCTCTCTTGGGCCGCGCCAGCCTTTTGGCCAACCGCCTGTTGCTTGCGGAGCAGCATCAACCGCTTTCGGCTATCAGTTTTTAGCCTGAAGGGGATACAATAACAACTACGTAACGGCCACAAATTCAACATGTGAGATGGGCCGGAGCTATGCACCAGGCACAGGGCCGTGACGGCGTGTATTAGAGGGGCGCTATGCATCCGCAGCAGTGGATGGGGCGTCCAATTGGGTAGCTTCCGAATCCGGTCACCAGGCGGAAGCTCAGCGTTTCAACTGAACTTCTTTCAAGGTGAGTTTTTATGTCAACGGCAAGCAGCCGATGCACCGATCGCGTCGTAGGCGCAATTCTGGCAAGCTGGCGTTATGACATCTCGGGGATCTCTCCGGAGATGCGTAAGGATTACGAGCTGCATTTTGTCGAATGCGCACATTGCAGCGCGCGTCAAAGGTTCCATCGGAGCCTTGACGTTACGCTCGCGGTCTTGACCTCAACCGCCGCTCTTTTCTTTTTCTTCGCCCTAGCAGTTCTTAAGCATATTCGTCCCCTGGAGCACGTGGCCTTCAAAGTTTTGGGCCTGGACATCTACGACGTGTACCACATGTTGGTTTCGGCGGGCATTGCAGGGCTTTGCTTCTCGCTCGTCGCCATGGCGCTGGTGCTTATGACCACATCCGCCCCGTCGTACCTTGGCGGAATCGCCGCCGAACGCGCCCGACTGATCGAAGAGCATCTGCCCGCGGCCATCAAGTCGCTGCGACTGCGGTAACGCCAACGCTACGCTTCCAAAATAAAGGCCTCCCGCAAGGGGGGCCTTTTCACGATCGGATTTGGTGCGGATTACTTGGTGATCGGCACGCGCAGGTCGCCGTCGGCCGTCTCGTTCACCTTCTCGATATTCAAAATGGCGCAGCGCGAGCGATATATCGCGCCGCCGAAAGGCAACACCGAGATTCCGTATAATTAGAGCAAATCAGGAATGAAAAAAGAGATTCCAGCTTAGGAAAGAGAGTCTTGCAATGTACAAAGTCGTTTTGCTGCGCCATGGAGAGAGCATCTGGAACAAGGAAAACCTATTTACCGGCTGGACAGACGTTGACCTGTCGGAGAAGGGCAGAGAAGAGGCCACGCGGGCGGGCCGGACGTTGAAGGAGCAGGGATTTTCCTTCGACATCGCTTTCACCTCGGTGCTGAAGCGCGCGATACGCACTCTGTGGATCGCGCTGGACCAGATGGACCTGATGTGGATCCCCGTGGAGCGCGACTGGCGGCTGAACGAACGGCATTATGGGGCGCTGCAAGGCCTCAACAAAGCCGAGACGGCAGCGAAGTACGGAGAGGATCAGGTAAAAATCTGGCGCCGCAGTTACGACATTC
>PMYE01000184.1:0-31272 GCA_003171315.1 Acidobacteriaceae bacterium | reverse complement strand
GTGTTGATCGCGGCCCATGGCAACAGCCTGCGGGCGCTGGTGAAGTATCTTGAAGACGTTCCGGACGAGCAGATTGTCGATCTCAACATTCCGACAGGCGTGCCGATGGTGCAGGAACTGGACGGCAACCTGAAATCGATTCGCCATTATTATCTGGGAGACGCCGCACAGATCGAGCAGGCGGTAAATAAGGCTGCGAGCACCGGCGTGAGTCGTTAATAGGCCAAAAGCGCGCGCAATCGCCGGCTATAGCGTTTTCGGAATTGCTGTAGACCGAAGGAAAACACTCAAGTGGCTTTTTCCTCAAGAAAAAGCCACCTTTCACAACCCTGAAAAAGTCTACGTGTATTCCGAAAACGCTCTATTGGGCGTCGTCGAAGTGCTGCATCTGCGACAGGATTTTGTTGTAGCGCTGTTCGATGCCGCCGTGCGTGCATCGCAGCACAAAGCTGTTCATGATGTTTACTGGAAGCCGCTGCGATGGGACGGGGCCCAGCGCCAAAAACACAAAGGCGTTGGATAACGCGGTCACCACGAGCAATTTGCCGGTCCATTTGCCTGGAACCGACACAACGAGCAGAAGAATTGCGGCAGTCAGGTAATTGAGATACGGCGCATCCGAAATCAGGCTGAAGATAAAGAAGAGCGATCCCGGCGCGATCCAGATGAGCAGCGACTTGATGCGCCAGTCGCTCCCATTGCGAAAAGCGTTTCTGAAGACCAGGCCCAATACAGGCCAGAAACCGGCGACCAGAGGCAGGACGTAGCGAACAGGATTCGCCAGCGTATACATTCTCACTCCGGTCAGGATAGATTGCTTTTTTGAAACGTACGTAACGTAAGTGGCGAATGCCCTCAGGCCATCGTCGTAACGCTCAAATGCAACCCACGTGGGGATGAGCCATCCTATACAGAACAGCGTGATCAGCGACAGAAAGACAACTGCCTCCTTGCGCGGCATGTGGAAGATGGCGAAGTAAAGCACAAGAGGAATCAGGAACATCCCGTCGGTCGGCCGTAACCCGGCTCCTATGGCAAACAGCAGTGCCGCCAGCCACAGCAACCACTTTGCCCGGTCGCGCTCATAACAGAGGAGCGCATAGTAAGTAGCTACGGGAAAGACGATCTGCGAGGCGTAGGTGCTGTGTATCTCGCCGGAAAACCAAATATAGAAAATCGTCGAGTAAGCCAGCGCCGCCAGGAAAGCATTCACCCGGCCGGTGAAGAAACAGGCCGTGTAATAGAAAACGACGACCCCCGCCGCCGAGAACAGAATGTTCATGACGGTAATGGCCAGCACCGGATCGGAGAATAAGCCGGCAATCCGGTTGAACAGCCAGTACCCCGGGGCCTGGATGATGTAGGTTTTCGCTTCAATGCAGGCGATGTGGTTAGGGCCGTCTCCGAAATACAGCGGGCCGCGGCACAGAACGCGCGAAACCAGGACAAAGACCGCGAGAATCGCGGGAAAGGTGAAGTCCCGAGTAATCCTGGCAAATCCGGCTGAAGGAACAGGCTCAGACCTTGTGCCCATGCAGCCTCCGGGTGCGGATAAAAAATGCGTGCTCAGATTCAAATGCGCCGCGCATCCAATGATGCTCCCTCACGGGAAGCGGTCGCTCGGAAGCGCGGCGCTGAGTTGGCAGAGAATCTGGAGAACGCCACCCTATGCTTCGTCGTAATTCAGGCCCTCGAGCCCCAGGTAGACCGCGCCCGATCCCAGCTCCTCTTCAATGCGCAGTAACTGGTTGTACTTGGCGATGCGGTCGGTGCGGCTCACTGAGCCGGTTTTGATCTGGCCCACGCCGGTCGCAACCGCCAGGTCGGCGATGAACGTATCCTCGGTTTCACCCGAACGATGCGAAATCACTGAGGTGTAGCCGTAACGGCGGCCCAGTTCGATCGCTTCCAGCGTCTCGGTGATGGTGCCGATCTGGTTGAGCTTGATGAGGATGGAGTTGGCTACGCCCTCTTCAATGCCGCGCTGCAACAGCTTGATATTGGTGCAGAAGATGTCGTCGCCGACCAGCTGAATGCGGCCGCCGAGCTTGTCGGTCAGGATGCGCCAACCCTCCCAGTCGTCCTCGGCAAGGCCGTCTTCGAGCGAAACGATTGGGTACTGGCGGATCCAGTTGTCGTAGAAGCGGACCATGTCCTCGCTCGAGAGCTCGCTCTTGTCGCCTTTCTTGAAGACGTACTTTTTCTTCTCTGCATCGTAAAACTCGCTCGACGCGGGATCGAGCGCGATGGCGATCTGGTCGCCGGGCTTGTAGCCGGCCTGCTCGATGGCCTCGAGGATCAGTTCGATGGCCTCGCTATTTGACTTGAGCGAAGGCGCAAATCCGCCCTCGTCGCCCACCGCCGTGTTATAGCCCTTCTTCTTCAGCACGCACTTCAGCGTATGGAAGGTCTCGGCCGCCCAGCGTAGCGCCTCGCTGAAGCGCTCCGCGCCAACGGGCATGATCATGAACTCCTGAAAGTCCACGTTCGAGTCGGCGTGCGCGCCGCCGTTCAGCACGTTCAGCATCGGAGTTGGCAGGATGCTGGCGTTGATCCCGCCCAGATAGCGATACAGCGGAATCTCCAGCGTCTGCGCCACAGCGCGCGCCGCGGCCATCGAGACGGCCAGAATCGCATTCGCGCCCAGCTTGCCTTTGTTCGGCGTTCCGTCCAGCGCAATCATCGACTGGTCGAGCAGCCGCTGGTTGGCCGCGTCCATGCCTTCCAGCTCCGGCGCAATCACCGTCTCCACGTTGGCCACGGCCTGCAGCACGCCCTTGCCCAGGTAATGGCTCTTGTCGCCGTCGCGCAGTTCCACGGCCTCATGCTCGCCCGTCGAAGCGCCCGAAGGCACAATGGCGCGGCCCATCGCGCCGCTCTCCAGGATCACATCCGCCTCGACGGTCGGATTGCCGCGCGAATCCAGAACTTCACGGGCACCTATGGCAACAATCTCAGTCATATCGCTCCTCGCAATGCGGTGCTGCAGCCGGTCACTCAGTTGGGGACGGCGAACCACGGCAAGAGCCTCTCCGGCGGCGCTTTGAATGATATTCAAAAGCCCCTGCGCGCGCACAAAACTACCTCTCCGTCCAGCTAGAAAAATGCATCCGGGAAAAATTGCCTATATCCGTTTGGATTCTAGCAAACCGGACGTGCGCGATCCGTGTGGCGACGGTCACACGCTGACTGACCACCGCCACATGCCCCTAGGGGTAACGGTGTTGATTCTTGGCGCCCAGGGCACGCGGCCCTGTCGCCCGCCGGCCCCAGCCTCCTCCACGCGCGCTACGCTTATCTTGGGTGGGTTTACGCCCATGCCAGACCGGCGCCAGGCCGGATGCGGAACTTTCCCGTTCCAGCCGGGTTTGAACCAGGCAAGGAGATTTTTGCTCACGAAAAGATCAGGGTTCCTGGCGGCCAGTCCCCAGGAAGCGGTCCTTGCTCCTTGGGGTGGTAAGGGCAGGTCTTCGCCGTTGGGGTGGAAGGAGATCGGGATGACACGGACCATTCTTGCATACGCCTTGTTCGCTGCAACCGCGGCCGCACTAGGAGCGCAGCAATCGAGCCAGTCGAATCCCTACGAGGGCACTTCGAATCCTCCTCCCGACGACAGCATCACCACGCCGGCGCCCCAGCCTGCGCCAACGCCCAAGCCTTCCCCCGACCACCCCGCCGCCGCGCAGACCGCTGGCCCTGCTCAGCCGGCAGATGTCGCGCAACCTCAGCCGCAACCGGCGGCCCGCTCACTGGATGGGTCGCTTTACACTATTCCTTCCGGACAAGCCGACGGAACGGACGACGGCATCGTGCAGGTCGCGCCGGGCACGTCCTCTCAACCGGTCCTCAATGAGCGCTCCGCCACGAGCGATCCCGATGGAGACATCGTCCATCCGGCTCCGCTGGCGCCGGGTGAGCTTGGCGAAGGAGCGGTTATCCGCGTCCGTCTTCTGGACCGCCTCTCCACGGCCGATAACCAGCAGGGCGATCGCTTCCGCGCCCGCGTTGCCTCTGACGTGATCCAGGACGGCCAGGTGCTCATTCCCGTTGGCGCCGAGATTGACGGTCAAGTGGTCTCGGTATCGAGCGGCCACTTCGGCGGCCATGGATCGATGCGTCTGCAGCCTCAGATCGTGATCCTCCCCGATGGCTCGCGTTTCCACCTTTACGCCCAAACCACCGGCGCGCCCGGCTCCACTGACCGCGTCGGCAACGAGGGCGCCATCACGCCCGGCTCGCGCCTGAAGAAAGATGGCATTGAGTACGGCGGCGCGGCCGGAGTGGGCGTGGTCACCGGCGCCATTCTCGGCGGGCCAGGCGGCGCGCTCGCCGGAGGCCTCATTGGCGCCGGAGTGATCACGGTGCATTTGCTGGTGGACCATCCGCAGGCCACGCTCGAAGACGGCACAGTTCTGCTCTTCACGTTGAGCGAACCGCTCAACCTGGTCCCGGCTACCGCTCAGGCAACCCCTTTCGCTCCAATCAGCCCGACCGCTGCTCCCAGTCCAACCGAGAACTAAGGAGGGGCAAGAAACCTGGCGCGCCGCAAGCCGGCACGTCCCTGCGCGCCTCTCCACATTTACACTGGAGAACGAATACCCGTTTCTCAGTTCGATCGCTGAGTTCTTTGGCGAATGAGCCGGGCATCCGGGCGCTCGTGCGGAAGAGGAAAAGGCTGGAAGCTGAAGCCTGAGGGCCGATGGCCAAAAGGCAAAAGCTGCTGGCAGTTGGTACCTGGAAGCTGGAGTTATGGATAAGTTCGTTATTCGCGGCGGCAACCCCCTTGTCGGTACGATTCGCATTTCCGGCGCGAAGAACTCGGCGTTGCCCTGCATGGCCGCGGCCCTGCTCACTGAGGATGAAGTTACGCTCGAGAACATCCCTCGGGTGCGCGACATCGAGACCGAGCGGCGGCTGCTCGCTTCTATGGGCGCTGAGGTCGGGTTGCATGAGGGCGAGTTGAAGGACCGCACCACCATTGATTGCCGCAGGCTCTCCGATCCTGTTGCCCGATACGAAATCGTCAAGACCATGCGCGCCAGCTCGCTGGTTCTCGGCCCGCTTCTTGCCCGCACCGGCATGGCCCGAGTCGCCATCCCCGGCGGATGCGCCATCGGCGGCAGGCCCATCGACCTGCACATCAAAGGCCTGGAAAAGATGGGCGCGGCCATCACGCAGGAGCACGGTTATATTGAGGCCCGCGCGTGCCGCCTGCGCGGCGCACATCTGGTCTTCGACAAAATCACCGTCACCGGCACGGAAGATCTGCTCATGGCGGCCGTACTCGCCGACGGCGACACGCTGATGGAAAACTGCGCACGTGAGCCCGAGGTCGTCGACCTTGCCGCGCTGCTCATTGCCATGGGCGCTCAAATTGAAGGCGCGGGAACGTCGACCATTCGCGTCCGCGGCGTTTCCAGCCTTCACGGCGCACATTTCCGCATCAACCCGGACCGCATTGAGGCGGGAACCTTCCTGATAGCCGGTGCTATCACAGGCGGAGACCTCATTGTCGCCAACTGCAACAGCGCTCACCTCGGCGCCGTGATCGCCAAGCTTCATGAGGCCGGCGCGCGCATTGACGTGCTCGGTCCCGATGCAGTCCGCGTCCGCGCCGCCGCCAAGCTGCGCGCCGCCGACATCTCCACCGAGGAGTATCCCGGCTTTCCCACCGATATGCAGGCGCAGTACATGGCCCTGGCCACGCAGGCCGAGGGCGTCAGCCTGGTCCGCGAGAACATCTTCGAGAATCGCTTCATGCACGTGCAGGAGCTTGTCCGCATGGGCGCAAACATCAAAGTGGACGGAAGTACTGCCACGGTGCGCGGCCCGGCGCGGCTTTCCGCCGCCGCGGTCATGTGCTCCGACTTGCGCGCCTCAGCCTCACTGGTGCTGGCGGCGTTGGTCGCCGAGGGCGAGTCCATCGTAGACCGCGTCTATCACATGGACCGCGGCTATGAGCGCTTTGAAGAAAAGCTGCGCGGTGTAGGAGCCCAAATCCAGCGCATGGGCAACGTCTTCACGCCCAGGGAAGCCGCCGCTGTCGCCGATTGACCGTCCAAACTGGCTGCGCATCCCGGGCGAAATCCATCGGCCTTTTTTCAACAGCGCGCAACGAATCCCCAACCGTTGGGTTGTTATGATTAACCGCCAGGAAGAGGCTCCCCGATTCCGGCACATCCATATCCGTGGAGGTTAAGATTTCCGTGAAAAAGATTGCATTGGCAGTGCTTCTCGTTCTGTGTCTCACTCCTGCGATTGCAATGGCGCAGATCGTCGTGCGCATTGCGCCGCCCGCGCCCGTCGTTGAGCACTATGGTCGTCCCCCGCACCCTGGATGGGTGTGGATCGACGGCTATCAGAGCTGGAATGGACACCGCTACGTCTGGGTCAGAGGCCATTGGGCCCACCCGCCGCGTCCCGGCGCCGTATGGGTCGCCCATCGCTGGGAACAGCGCGGCGGCGGCTGGGTCCTGATCGAAGGCCACTGGCGCTAAGCTGAGCCAACAAAGAGAAAGCGGGGCATGTGCCCCGCTTTCAGCTTTCAGGACCCTGGATTGCGTTCCGCACCGCTGCGAACCGTCTACTACTTGATCTCGATTACATCCGACGCCGCTGCAGCCGCCTTCTCGGCCTGCTCCATCAATTTTTCCGCCATGGCGTAGAACGCCGCTGCCTGCGGGCTCTTCGGTCCGGCCAGCGCCACCGGCAGCCCACGGTCTCCGCCTTCGCGAATCGCCGGTATCAACTCGATCGATCCAAGAAACGGCACGTTGAACTGCTTTGCTGTGCGCTCCGCGCCGCCGCGCGAGAAGATGTCGATCTCGTGGTGGCAATGCGGGCAGGTAAAGTGGCTCATGTTCTCCACAATCCCCAGTACCTCAACATTCACCTGCGCAAACATCTCCAGAGCCTTGCGCGCGTCCTCCAGGCTCACGTCGCTGGGCGTCGACACCACCACCGCGCCGGTCAGCGGCACAGTCTGCACCAGCGAAATCGCCACGTCGCCCGTTCCCGGCGGCAGGTCCACGATCAGGTAATCCAGCTCGCCCCAGTTCACCTGCTGCAGGAACTGCCGGATAATCTGATGCAGCATCGGCCCGCGCATCACCATCGGCTTGTCGCCTGGCGAAATGTACCCGATGGAGATCGTCTTGACGCCGTGCGTCAGATTGGGCTCGATCACGTTACCTGCGCCCACCTTCGGCGGCTGCGAGCTGCCCATCATCAGCGGCACGTTTGGTCCGTAGACATCGGCGTCCATCAGCCCTACACGCTGGCCCAGCTTGCTCAGGGCAATCGCTAGGTTGACGGCTACCGTGGTCTTGCCCACGCCACCCTTGCCGGAACCGATTGCAACAATTTTCTGAACACCGGGCAGAGCCACCGGCGAAGGCATGGAATGGGAATGGGCCATCGTCTTTTGTTTCTCCTGGTCGGATTTCTATGGTTCGAACGTCTTGCTTGTCAGAGTTTCTCTTGTTCGCCGTCCAGCGCGGCGATCGTCCGTTTCGCCTCTTTGCGCCGCGCGTTCTCGCGTTCGCGGTGCTCGCGCCGGCGCAGCGCGTCTTCATAGCGGCGCATCTCGTCCGGCGTCTCCGGCTTCAGTTGCGGCACCTTCTGCACGCGCCCGTGCTCGTCGACGGCCACGTACACCATATAGGCGCTGGCCACGTGGGATACGGCGCCGGTCCGCGTGTTCTCCGACCACACCTTTACCCCAATTTCCATCGAACTCGTGAAGGCGCGGTTCACGCTCGACTTGAGCGTGACCAGGTCGCCCAGGCGCACCGGTTGAATGAAATCGATATGATCCATGGCCGCCGTTACAACGTGCGTGCGCGCGTGCCGGTACGCCGCCATGGCGCCGGTTAAATCGATGAAATGCATCAGGCGCCCGCCCAGCAGGTTGCCCAGCATATTGGTGTCGTTGGGCAGAATGATCTCGGTCATCTCTGACTGCGTGCTCGCCACCGTGCGCATCCTCGGTTGGATTTCATGGCTGCTCATGCCGCCTCCGGTCTATGTGCCATTCTCTCTCTGGTTTCGCCGTCTCGATCTCGGGCCGGGTACAATGGAACTGGCGGCAGATTCGGTCTGGAACCTTCGCCGTTACGTCTAGTTCCAGTTTCAGCAATCCCCGCCAAAACCGCAAATCCCCCAGTGTCCGGTAAGACAGGGCCGATCCAGACACGAGCAAGATGGACAAGATTCTAGGATTAAGAGAGATTCTCGCGCTTGACCCCAGCAGTAGCTTCGCACGCTACGGACTCGCCATGGAACTGGCGAGCCGGGGCGACACGGCGGCCGCGCTTGCCGAATTTGACGCGCTGCTGGCCAGTGACCCGAACTACACTGCGGGCTATTTCATGGCCGCGCAAACGCTTGCCGGCGCAGGCAAAAAGCAAGAAGCGATTGAGCGTCTCAGGGCGGGCATCCGCTGTGCCGCGCACTCTGGTAACAACCATGCTGCCAAAGAGATGCAAGAGATGCTTGAGGAATTGGGCCCGTAGTGGGGGAACCGTCCGTACAGCCGGGTTTCTTTGCTCGCTGGCGGTCCCCGGTGCTGGCGGCCAAGACTGTCCATCGCATGTACTGGGAATGCTAAGTATCTCGTGTACCGAATTTGCGTCTAAAGGATGAATATGGCGAAATATTCGATCGTTGTACCCTTTCACAACGAAGAAGAGAACGTAACAATCCTGTACGCGCGGCTCAAGCAGGTCATGGAGCAGGTGGAGGACTCTTTTGAGTTGATTCTCGTCGATGACGGGTCCAGCGACCGGACGTACAAGCTCCTGGAAGAGATTGCTGCCGTCGATAGCCGCGTTCTGGTCGTCAAGCTCCGCCGCAACTTCGGCCAGACCTCTGCTTTGGCGGCCGGCTTTGACCACGCGTCGGGTGAGTTCATTCTGGCCATGGACGGGGACCTGCAGCACGACCCGAACGATATTCCCGCTTTTCTCGAAAAACTCGACGAGGGCTACGACGTCGTCTCCGGCTGGCGCAAAGCGCGCATGGACAACTTCATACTGCGCCGCCTTCCTTCCGCCTGCGCTAACTGGATGATGGCGCGGCTCTCCGGCGTCCCTATCCACGACTTCGGCACGACATTCAAAGCCTATCGCCGCGAGGTCATCCAGAATATTCCGCTCTACGGCGAGATGCACCGCTTCATTCCCGCGCTGGCCAGTTGGTACGGCGCATCCATCTGCGAAATCCCCATCCGCAATGTGAACCGCGAGCGCGGCAAGAGCCATTACGGCTTGGGCCGCACCTTCCGCGTCTTCTTCGACCTGATGACCATTCGATTCCTGCTTAAATACATGAACCGCCCGCTGCATTTCTTTGGTGGCTTCGGCGTCTTGTGCATGTTCATCGGCAGCGTAATGGCCGCATCCCTGCTGGGCATGAAGCTCTTTCATCCGCAAATGTCCGTGATGCAGCATCACGGCCCCATGTTTGTCATTGCCTCGGTGCTCATTGTCTCCGGCATCCAGTTGCTTGCGTTGGGCCTGCTCGGCGAGCTGCAGGTGCGTCACTACTACAACAGCCAGCGTCCCGCCTCCTACACTGTGGACCGCGTGGTGCGCCTGGTCACCGCCGATGAACAGACCTTGCTCTCCGATCGTCAGGACGAAATGCTGTAAAGGCGGGACGAATCCCTTGCCGTAGCCCGCCCTCTGGGTTCATCCTTAACCCAGCATGAAAGCTATCCAGATACACTCCACCGGCGGGCCCGAGGTTCTTCAACTTGCCGATCTGCCTATCCCTCAGCCAGGGCCGAGCCAGGTCCTCATCCGCATTGAGGCCACGGGCGTCAACTTCATCGAAATCTACTTCCGCAAGGGCGTCTACAAGACCTCTTTGCCCATGACGCCGGGCAGCGAGGCCGCGGGTACGGTGGAGGAGCTCGGACCTGGTGTGACCGGATTCGCTGCCGGCGATGCGGTTGCTTCTACCAGCGTGATTGGCAGCTATGCCGAATACGCTCTCGTTCCCGCTGCGCAGTTGGTCAAGGTTCCGGACGGGTTGAGCCTGGAGTGCGCGGCCGCCGCCATGCTCCAGGGCATGACCGCGCATTATCTGGCCTACTCCACATTTCCGCTCAAGAAGGGCGACACGGCGCTGGTCCACGCCGGAGCCGGCGGCGTCGGCTTGCTGCTCACGCAGATCGCCACGGCGCAAGGCGCGCGCGTCATCACCACCGTTTCCACCAAGGCCAAGGCCGGGCTCTCCCGCGAGGCCGGCGCCTCCGACGTGATTCTGTATGAGAACCAGGACTTTGAGGTCGAGGTCAAACGCCTCACCGAAGGCAAGGGCGTCGACGTCGTGTATGACTCGGTGGGCAAGACCACCTTCGAAAAGAGCCTGAATTGTCTGCGCCCGCGCGGAATGCTGGCGCTCTTCGGCGCATCGAGCGGCCCCGTTCCGCCATTCGATCCCGTCCAGCTCAACAGCAAAGGTTCGCTCTATCTCACTCGGCCCACGCTCTGGCACTACATCGCCACGCGCGCCGAACTCGAGTGGCGCTCCGGCGACGTTCTCGGCTGGGCCGCCAAGGGCGAGCTCAAGTTGCGTACGGAGCATACCTATCCGTTGGCCGATGCTGCCCAGGCTCAAATCGACCTCGAATCGCGCAAAACCACGGGCAAGATTCTGCTTGTGCCGTAAAAACAGCTTTCAGCCGTCAGCTCTCAGCCTTCAGCTTCTAAATTTTCAGTCCATCCGGAGCGCCAGGGGAAAAGCTGATAGCTGATAGCTGAAAGCTGAAAGCTGAAAAGACAATGTCGCGCATCTCTATCAAGCCCTCCGACCGCGTCTTCGTTCTCACCGGCGCAGGCATCAGCGCCGAGAGCGGCCTGCCCACCTTCCGCGCCGAAGACGGCCTGTGGGCTGGTTTCCGCGTCGAGGACGTGTGTACGCCCGATGCCTGGCGCCGCGATCCCGCCGGCGTCTGGACCTTCTACTCCGCGCGCCGCGCGCAGGGGCAAAAAGCCAACCCCAACCCCGCGCACATTGCACTCGCCGAGCTTGAAGCGCAGCTTTCCGGCCGCTATTTCCTTTGCACACAGAACGTCGACGATCTGCACGAGCGTGCAGGCTCGCGGAACCTCGTCCACATGCACGGCGAGCTGGCCAAATCGCGCTGCGAGCGCGAGTGCGGCCGCCCGCCGGTCGAGGACCATGCCGTCTACGCGAGCCTTGACGAAGTCGCCCGCTGCCCCTGCGGCGGCCGTCTGCGCCCCCACATCGTCTTCTTCGGCGAGATTCCCCTCGAGATGCCGCGCATTGAGCGCGAAATCGCCATATCCACGCTGATGGTCGTCATCGGCACATCGGGCAACGTGTATCCTGCCGCCGGCTTCGTCCATTGGGCACGACAGAGTGGCGCACGCACGGTCTACATCGGCCCTGAGCCGCCGCTCAACGCCTCCGCCTTCACCTACATTGTCGAAGGCAAAGCCGGCCTGGTGCTGCCAGGGCTTTTCGAGGTCCAATCCTGATTCGCCCACACACCTGTTGTTCAATTTTCCGGCCGACCCGCTAACCCGCCAACTCGCCCACGCTCGCGATGCGGGCGCTAACTTGCTGACCAGCTAACTTGCTGCCTCGCTAAAAATGAAACCTATACCGCGCCTCCACCGCGATCATCCGCGGATCGTTATAGTGGAACCCTCCAATGGTGATCGAGTTATCCTGCAGCACGCGGTGATTGGTCACGTTGATCACCGTCGCCGACAGCTTCCAGTTTTCGCCCAACGAGTGTCCCACCGACGAGTCGAACGTAGTGTGCACTGGCAGATACGGCCCGTTGTACGGCCCTTCACTTGCGCCGGCAAGGCCATTCGAGAACCCAGACCCGTAGTACACGTTGGTCGAGAACCACGTGTGCGCGGGCAAATTCGCCGTGAATCCCGTATTCAGCGTGTTGCGTTTGTCGTGGTCGAGCGAAATGTACTGTGGCCCCAGGTCGCACGCCGGATCGTCCGCGATGCTGCATGTGAAACCGCCGATGACGTTCCCGCGCTGTTCGGCGATCTGGTTGGAGTAGGTCACATAAAACTGCCCGCGGCGCCAGAGCGACGGCGAGTGCAGCGTCATCTCCCACGCGCGGATCAGCGCTCCATCGACCGCAATCGGGAAGTACATATTCGATTCGCCCAGGTTCGAGTGATCGAGGAAGTTGTTCACGCGATTCTTGAAGGTGTCCACATCCAGCATCCATCCCCGGTAGGGAATCTCGATGCCGAACTGGTGCTCCTCGTCGCGCTCTGAGGGGATGGGTGTGAAAGCGTTTTCGCCGCCCCCAAGGCTGCTGGCGTAGTTCAGCACGGAGCTTGAAACCGTCAGAATCGGCGCGGGCTGGAAGAAGTGCCCATAAAACCCGCGCAACACCCAGTTGAGCCGCGGAATCCGCACCGTCGCGCCGATGCGCGGATACGTCGCGCTCTCGTCCAGCTCGGCACGGTAAATCGAGAATCGCTCGCCGCCCAGCAGTGTCACGTACTGGCCAAGCTGCAAGTGGTCGCCAAGGTAAAACTCTACTAATCCCGCGTTGGCGCTGCCCGGGGTGTTCGGATAGGTGACGTCGTCTTGGTTGTCGATCACACCGAATAGATCGCGTTCCGCCTGAACGAACGAGTAAAGTCCGCCGGAAAAGCTGTTCCAGCCCATGTCGAGGCGGCCGTCGGCTTGCGCGCCTGCGTAGTTCGAGTTTTGATCCCAGGTGGTCGCCGCTGGGTAGTCGGCGGTGCGAGAATCGTAGTCCGACTGGTTGAAGTGGTAGAACGGCGCCACCGACACCAGCGCCTCGGGCGAGAACGTGTGCACCCAGTTGGCAATCACGAACGAGTCGCGCTCCGACTGCGCGTCTCTCAATCCTGTACTGCAGTAGTAATCCGAGCTGCATTCATAGTCGTTCGCGTCCGGGTCGTAAGGCACGTCGAAGTAATCCTGCCGGTACTGTCCATCCACGCGCAGTTGGTCTCTGGGCGTCTGGTTGCGGACCAGCGACACGAACCCGCTTTCTGAATTCGTCGCATCGTGATAGATGGCCGCAACCGGCGTGGCCAGCCCGTAATTCGACCTCGACCCGGTCGCGCTGGCGTACCACGCTGTCTTCTCCGAGTGATCGCCGAGCGCAACCTGCGCCTCGCCGGTGTAAAGGTTGCCTGCGTAAAGAAACAACTCGCCGTCGCGGTTGAACTCCCACCCGTTGCGCGGCAGCACATTGAACATGCCATAGGTGCGATCGCCCAGGTCGGCGTCGTAGCTGCCGCGCTGGGTTTCCATGGAATCGATGTCCTTGGGATCGATCTGCGGCCCCACATTCGATGCGATCTTGGTATTGGGAACCGCCACGCCGTCGATCAACCAGGTCGTCTGGTGGCCGCCGCGCATGTGCAGCATGTCGTGCGTCATGTACGCGCCGGGAACGTAGTCGGTGATCATCTCCGTGCCCGTTGTGCGGTCCGCGCCGGGCGTTTCGTCGATCATCTGCCGCGTAACCAGCGTTGTGGGTGTCACGGTGTCGGCCGCGTTTGCCGAAGCCTGCACCAGGACAGTCTCGGTTGCCGGGCCGACGGCGAGTGGAACATGCAGAACCGGGTTCGTACCCGACTCCAGCGTGAGCGTCTGCGTTGCCGTGGCAAACCCGTTGGCTTCCACGGTCAGCCGGTACACGCCGATCGGCGCTTCGGGCAGCTCGAATTCCCCGTCGGTATTGGTTGTCGTGCGCAATACGAACTCCGAGTTGGCGGATTTGAGCGCGACGGACGCGCGCGCGATGGGCCGGTGTTGCGGGTCGTGGACCACCCCGCGCACGGTGGCAAAAACAGTGGCAAATGCGGGAAGGGAAGCGGCCGCGAGCAGCGCTGCCGCGGAAAAGCAAAAATGACGTCGCATGGTGGAAGACCTCCTTGCTGGACTGGACCGGACGCAGGCATGCATCGCGCACAGAACTCGCCGTCGTACCATGCTTGGCAGCGTTTGGGGAATCGCCGGAAGCAGCCCTCGCGCCCGAGACAGACTTTTTGACCTTCAGGCATTACACGGCCCCAAGACACGCGCTCCGCCGTGCGGATGCAGGCCGCCCTCCCGGCACTTCATGGCCAAGTGTTCAGCGTGATTTCTAGCTCAGATTTGCCGCGGGAGGGCCGCGTCCAGCGTGCGCGCGGCTCGTGATCGAGCGCGCAACCAGGCGTTCGCGAACGGGCGCCATCGAGCTTGTCAATGCCACGCACGCCATTGCCTGCGCGGTTGCCAGCGCATGGGCCGGCATCAGGATCGCAGCGCTTTGGCCTGGATAGGATGGGCAGGTTATGGGAGCGGAAAAGCTCGGCGTGAGATCGATGCCTCGGCCCGCCCTCATGGCCATGATCTGCGCGTCCATGGCGCAGTGATGCTTCCCGTGCCGCCGGCAGCACGGGGCCAGGACTGCATCCTCGCTGCCGTCAACGAAGGCCGACAACGGTCCCAGCCCGAAGAACAGGATCAGGAAGATGGAGAAGCCGCGCCGCATCTGAACTTCATGCTAACAGAGATCGAAAAGCCAACAGTGGACAATCAACCGCAGATCCGGTTTGCACGAACCCGCTCACGGCTCACTGACCCTTGACCACCGATTGCTGGCTCCGTCAGGTATCATCAAGGTACTGCGTGCCTTTGCCTCGTAGAACCCATAACAGAGGAAAGTCCGGTGCCTGAAGCGCACAGTCCCGCATCTTCGCTTGAAACTTCTGCCGTGCAAACGCGCAAATCCCGCTCCGCGCGCCATCTGCGCATCGCCATCTTCGGCTTTGGCACGGTGGGCAGCTCGGTGGCGCGGATCCTCGTCGAGTCGAAGCCTCGAGGTCTCGAGCTGACCCACGTCTTCAATCGCGGCGTGGCGCGCAAGCGTGTGGACTGGGCGCCCGCGAGCGTCGTCTGGAGCGAAGATGCCGATGCCGTGCTGGCCTCGGATGTGGACGTGGTTGTGGAGCTCGTCGGCGGCCTCGATCCCGCCGGAACCTGGGCGCGCCGTGCACTGGAAGCGGGCAAAAGCTTCGTCACCGCCAACAAAAAACTCATTGCCTATCACGGCGTCGAGCTGGAGCGGCTGGCCGCGGCCAAAGGCGGCCATCTCAAATACGGCGCCGCCGTCGCCGGCGGAATCCCCGTCATTCCGGGCCTCGAACAGGGCATGGCGGGCGACCGCATCGAGCGCATCGAAGGCATTCTCAACGGCACCTGCAATTTCATCCTCAGCAAAATGGAGGAAGGCGCGGAGTACGCATCCATGCTGGCCGAGGCACAGGCCAAGGGTTACGCTGAAGCCGATCCTACTGAGGATGTCGGCGGATTCGACGCCCGCGCCAAGCTCGCCATTCTGATGCGTCTTGCGCTTCGCGTGCAGATCGATCCTGAAGAGATCGTTCCCCGGCCCATCACCACCATCACGCCCGTCGATTTCAGTTACGCGCGCGACCTTGGCTGCACCATCCGCCAGGTATCGCGCGCCGAGCAGGCAGAAGGCCGGCTCGCAGCCACGGTTGGGCCCATGCTGGTGGCGCTGCGTTCGCCGCTGGCCTGGTCGCAGGGCATGGAGAACATGGTCATCGCCACCGGGCATTACGGCGGCGACGTGGTCTTTTCCGGGCACGGAGCGGGCGGTCATCCCACCGCGGTTGCCGTGGTCAGCGATCTACTCGCTCTCGCTCATGGATCGCAGCGCGTCGAGATTCCGTCGTCACCTGCGCGCGTGGGCGCCGAATTCGAAGTCCCCCACTACATTCGCTTTCTGGTTCGCGATCGGCCCGGCATCGTCGCGGCCATTACCACTGAGCTGGCAAAAGAACAGATCAATATCCGCGCCATTGTGCAGCGGGCGGGTTTTCCGGCCGATGCGCTGCCCTTCGTAGTCACCGTCGAACCGTGCAAAACCTCCGCGCTGCAACGCGCCCTGACTCCAATTCGCACCATGGATTGCATGCTCGTTGAGCCGCTCGACCTGCAGATGCTGGAGTAGTTGAACCTCGCGACGAGTGCAATCAGGGGATCGCCGGGCCGAGGAGCGGGTTGACGACCCGAATGGCGCCGAATCTCTGTCCTGCAGACAAATCCTCCGAGTATAGGACCGACGCGCCCGCGGCCTCGGCAGCGTCGATAATCAGCGCGTCCCAAAACGAAATCTTGAAACGTAACTCGATATCCAGCGCCCGCAGCACCGAGTCGGGAGAATTCGTAACGACCTCCCAAGCCAGGTAGTCGCGCAGCAGCAGGCGTACCTCATCCACCGGCAGCGGATTGCCTGCCTTGCGCCGCAGGTTGATGCACAACTCCTGCAAGACCTGCGTGCTGATGACCCCATCTCCCGAATCCCAGAGCTGCTCCACGAGCTTCTGCGCACGCTGGTGTTTCGCTCCCGCGGAACGGTCGTGTGCGTAGACCAAAATGTTGGTATCGACGAAACACTTATCGCTCATGCAGTTCGTCTCGTGTGCCGGGTGGGGTCCAGCTCAAATCGAAGCCGGTCTTCAACCGCGCCAGGGCGCGCCTTCGCGCTTGATCGTATCTTTTGCGTTCGTGTACGGCCTTTCCGAGCTGCGCAGCCAGCAGGGCGCTGATCGAGGACCCCTGTTTCGCGGCAAAGACGCGGGCTTCCCGCAATAAACCGGCGTCGATTTTCAAAGTCACGTTAGTCTTCATAGTAGCACATATTTTCGTGCAGCACTATTCTACGTGCTTTTCGGCACAGACGCAAGTGCCTACCCAAAAACGGGCTAATACAAGGCATGCCTCGAAACTCCAGCACGCGAGCGGCACAACACTCCTGCGGCGAGCGCCACGTCCTGGGTGGGCCTTCTTGTCCCCTCGATCCTTTGTTCCCTGCCGGGGTTCCCGGCGGGCGATTCCTGCCCGCTGGGGTGGCTTGGTCCCTATATTTTCGTCGGCCCGGTCGACTCCCGGATAACCAATTCCGGCTCCACGACGATGTCGGATGGGAACGATTTCTTCCGGTCGGCAATCCGCTCCAGCAGAACTTGCGCCCCGCGCTGGCCCATCTCCAAAAGGGGTTGGCGGACGGTGGTCAGCGAGGGGGTGACATAAGCCGCCGAGAGAATGTCGTCGAACCCCATCACCGAAACGTCTGCCGGCACGCTCAGCCCAGCGTCCTTCAGCGCGCGGATCGCGCCGATGGCCGCAATGTCGTTGAAGCAGAAGACAGCGGTGAACGCTCGCGTTCGCTCCAGCAGCGTTTGCATGGGCTTGTAGCCGATCTCCGGGGCCATGGGATGCTGCCCGGTCTTCATCGACCAGCCGGTTGCGTCGATGCGGATCGACAGCGCCGGATCGAGCTGCAGGTCCATCTCCCTAGCCACCTGCTGGATGCTCTCCCAGCGGTACTCGGAGTCGGGAATCGCGCGCGGTCCGCGCATGATCGCGATCCGCCGGTGGCCCAGCGCGTGCAAATGCCTGAGCGCCTGCCGCACCGCCAGGTGGTGATCGAGAACGATATTGGTCACGTTCTCTACCGCGCAATGCGCAGAGATGGCAACCACCGGAACCGAAACTTCCAGCTCTTCCACGGCTGTATTCAGCAGCAGAATGCCGTCCACCGCGCGCTCCACCAGCATGCGCGGATACTTCTCGATCAGCTCCGGCTTCCAGTCATGGCAGGCAGTGAAGT
Organism: Acidobacteriaceae bacterium; assembly: GCA_003171315.1. GTDB lineage: Bacteria > Acidobacteriota > Terriglobia > Terriglobales > Acidobacteriaceae > Telmatobacter. The sequence goes on along the minus strand of PMYE01000184.1, from coordinate 13,601 downwards.
AGAAATAATGGGCCGCGGTCAACTCCTGCACCACGCCGCTCATCACGCGCGTGAAGTAGCCTTCGCTCAGGTCCGGGGCAAGAACGCCCACGCTCATGGACCGGCTCTGCCGCAGCGACCGGGCAAAGTAGTTGGGCCGATAATTGAGGCGGTTTGCCGCTTCAATCACCCGGTTGCGTGTCTCCTGCGGTATGGACTTGGCGCTCGGCGAGTTATTCAGGACCAGAGAAACCGTGGTCTGGGACAGGCCCAGGTAATCGGCGAGCATGCGCAGATTCACATGCCCGGAGGGCTCTGGCATTTTCCCTTTTGCCATGTTCGTGTTTGTAACACCTCTCTCGCCATGAGGATACACCGCTCTTGCTCTAGTTAATCGATTTTCTGATTGGGATAGGCTCCGGCGGGTACCCGGGATGCTCCCTCGCGCCGTTTTCAGGCTGCCAGCGCCTCCTTCTCGCGACTTCAGGCCTCCGACCCGGTCCGCCACTCCGGTCACAGGATTCTCGCCGGGGCCCTTCGTATGCATTTGATTTTTCAGACTTGTAACCTGCCATTCACATTTCCCCGTTAGCCTGACTTCTGTGGACACCAGTGTGCCAGAAATTCGCATCTCCCATCCACAGATAGAACCTCAAGCCGAGGCCGGCGCAGCCCAGCAGGCTCCGGTGGCGCAGGAGCATTCGGCCATCCGCCGCTACCTGCTTGCCCGTGGCAACTCCGCTATTGCCGACCGCGTTTTTAAGTCCCTCATGGTTCTGTGCGCGCTCAGCATCTTCGCCATTGTGGTGCTCATCGTCACGGAGTTGGTGCAACGCTCCCAACTCACATTGCACACTTTCGGGTTTCAATTCTTCTGGAAAAGCTACTTCGACCCCACCACGGGCTTGCCCGCTTACTGGGACCCGGTAAACGGCTACTTCAGCGCCCTGCCTTTCGTCTACGGCACGCTGGTCTCCTCGTTGCTCTCGTTGCTGCTGGCGGTCCCGCTGGCCGTGGGCGTGGCCGTCTTCTTAACCGAAATGTGTCCCGGATTTCTGCGCGCGCCGCTGGCCTTTCTCACCGAACTGCTGGCCGCCATTCCCAGCATCATTTACGGTTTGTGGGCCGTCTTCGTTCTCGTGCCGCTGCTGCGCGAATATGTCAATCCGCTGCTGGTCAGCGGTCTTGGCTGGACGGGCCTCTTCAACGACCAGAATCCCACCGGACTCGGCTATTTCGCGTCGGCTGTCATTCTGGCCGTCATGATCCTGCCTATCATCTCCTCGCTCACGCGCGAAGTGATGACCGCCGTGCCGCACTCTCAGCGCGAGGCGGTGCTGGCCCTGGGCGCTACGCGCTGGGAGATGATTCGCATGGGCGTTCTGCGCAACGCCCGCGTCGGGATTGTCGGCGCCATCATCCTCGGCCTAGGCCGCGCGCTAGGCGAAACTATGGCCGTCACCATGGTCATCGGCAATACTCCGCAGATTAAGCGATCTATGCTGGCCACCGGGAGCTCAATGGCATCTGTCATTGCCAACGAATTTACCGAGGCCGTGTCCGACATGCACCTGAGCGCGCTCATCGAGATTGGCCTGGCGCTGTTTATTGTCACCATTATCGTGAACGCTATCGCCCGTCTGCTCGTCTGGGCCGTTACACGCGGGGCCCCGGTAACGCAACGTTGAGAATCGGAAACAGGTCTGGCAATCGCTGAAGAGGGGGATCGGAGAGAACGTGCAGCAGGGATTCAAAATGCAGACTCGGCTCCGCTGGCTAGGTGACAAGACTGCAACGTTTCTGGCGGTCCTGTCGACCATCCTGGTCATTCTGCCGCTGGTGGCGATCTTCGTCTATCTCATCCTCAAAGGCGCCCATTCGCTGAATCTCGCTTTCTTCACGCAAATTCCCAAGCCTGTCGGCGAGGTAGGCGGTGGCATGGCCAATGCCATCGTCGGCTCGGTCACGCTTCTCGTCATCGCCAGCCTTCTTGGAGTGCCCATCGGCATCGGCGGCGGCATCTACCTGGCCGAGTTTGGCCGCGGCACCAAATTTGCTAATGCCGTGCGCTTCACCGCCGACGTCCTCAATGGCGTTCCTTCCATCGTCATGGGCCTCGCCGCCTACGCGCTCATCGTCGTGCCGCAGCATCATTTCTCGGCTCTCGCCGGCGGCGTGGCGCTGGGCATCATGATGATTCCCACCGTCTGCCGTACTACCGAGGAGATGCTCCTCATGGTTCCGCACGCGGTGCGCGAAGCCGCTCTAGGCCTGGGCGTTCCCAACTGGCGCTCGGTGCTCTCCATTACCGTCAAGACCGCCTCGCCCGGCATCATTACCGGCTGCATGCTGGCCTTCGCCCGTGTCGCCGGCGAAACCGCGCCGCTCATCTTTACCGCGTTGGGCAATGATTTCTGGAGTACCAGCCTGAATGAGCCCATCGCTGCCCTTCCCCTGCAAATCTACGTCTATGCCATCTCTCCCTACGACGACTGGCACCGGCTGGCGTGGGCGGGATCGCTGGTTTTGATTGTTCTCATCGTGCTCGCCGTCGCGCTGGTGCGCTTTGTCACCAGCCGCGGCGTCTTGAAAGGGGCAAGCTAAGTGGGTGTCGGCATCGAGGTAACCAATCTGAACGCGTGGTACGGCGCCAATCACACGCTGCAGGACATCAATCTGAATATCCCCGCCAACCACGCCACGGCGCTGATTGGCCCCTCCGGCTGCGGCAAAAGCACCTTCGTGCGCTGCCTCAACCGCATGCACGAAACCAACCCCATCGCGCGCGTCACCGGTACCGTCCGCATGGGCGATCTCGACATCTATCAGGACACCACGCCCGTCGAAATCCGCCGCCGCGTGGGCATGGTTTTCCAGCGCCCCAACCCCTTTCCCACCATGTCCATCTACGACAACGTCGCTGCCGGCCTCAAGCTCAACGGCTACTCCAACCGCCGGGCCCTCGATGAAATCGTCGAAAAATCGCTCAAAAACTCCGCGCTATGGGACGAAGTCAAAGACGACTTGAAGAAAAAATCCGGCGCCAGCCTCTCCGGCGGCCAGCAGCAGCGTCTCTGTATCGCCCGTGCCCTCGCCGTGGATCCCGAAGTGCTCCTCATGGACGAACCCGCCTCGGCCCTCGACCCCGTCTCCACCTCCAAAATCGAGGACCTCATCTTCCAACTAAAGTCGCAGTACACTATCGTGATTGTGACGCATAATATGCAACAGGCGGCCCGCGTCGCGGAGAAGACCGGCTTTTTCCTCAACGGCCGCATGGTCGAGTTCGACTCGACGCACAAGATCTTCACCAATCCTTCCGACAAGCGCACGGAGGATTACATTACGGGCAGGTTTGGATGACACGCATTCGCTTTCAACAGAGCCTGGAAGACCTGAAAGAGAACCTCCTGGTGATGGCCGGGATGGCCGAGCAGGCTATTCAGCGCGCCATTGAGGCCTACCGGGTCCGCGACCTCTCCATCTGCGACCTCGTCAGCCGCAGCGAGATCGCCATCAACCGCATGGAACGCGACATCGACCAGGCCGCGCTCGATTTGCTCGCCATGGAGCAGCCCATGGCCGTCGACCTGCGCTTCATCCTCAGCGTCATCAAGATCAACGCCGATCTCGAGCGTGTGGGCGACGCCGCCAAAAGCATCAGCGACCGCGTCCGCATCCTGGAGCGCATGGCCGCCGTCGACCTCCCCGTCGATGTCCCCCGCATGGCCTCGATGGCCGCCGACATGGTGCGCAAAAGCCTGCAGGCGTTCATTGAAGCCGACGCCGAGCTGGCCCGCGGCGTGCTCACCATGGACGATGCCGTCGACCAGATGAACCGCGCCGCCTTCCGTGCGCTTACAAAAGTCATGGAGGAGCAGAGCCATCTCGCGCCCCAAGCCCTCAACGCGCTCATGATCTGCCGCAGCCTCGAGCGCGTGGGTGATCACGCCACCAACATTGCCGAAGACGTCATCTTCTGGGTGCAGGGCGCCGATGTCCGCCACTACAAGAGCGTTGCTAAGAACGCAGCCGCTGCCGCGGCCAACGCCGCCGCAGCCGGAGCCGGAGCTGCCCCAGACAACACGTCCTCATCCAGCCCCGCGCCGGCTGGCGCAGCCCCGGCCCAAAGCTGAACCCGCCCGGCTTTCCCGCCAAAAGAAAAGCCCCGCTCACCGCGGGGCTTTCTGTTTGTGTGCCCCGGGTCTCGTCCGCCGCGGCGGAGAGACCCGGGAAACCACGCTATAGCGGGTCTCCTGCAGGTGTAGACCAAGGCACAATCGCAAAGTGGCTTTNNGAAATGGCTCATAGTTGCAGGAGAACCGCCGAAAAACCGAAAGCTGAGAGCTGTTCCTCAGCGTGCCGCCGTCGCCCTCACGCCCATCGATGCCAGCTTGCTGCGCGCCGTGTGTGCCTCCGGCGTCTGCGGATGCCGGCGGATCAGCTCGCGAAGCTCGTCGATACCCGCCTGCCGCTTGTCCATCGCCAGCAGGGCAAACCCCTTGTGCAATTGCGCCGCAGGAGCCTTGGCGCTGCCGCTGAACCCCTCCAGCACCGCGTTGTAGCTGTTGATCGCCGCCGCATAGTCCTTTTGCTGGTAGGCAATCTCGCCTAGATAGAACTGCGCTGTTCCGGCCAGATCGTCCAGCGGATAGTAGTGCACCACCTCCTGGAACTCGCCTTGCGCCACCTGATACCGTCCGGCATTGTAGTCGCGCACGCCGGCCTGCATAGTCGCCTCAAGCGGCGGCGCCTGCTGCGTAGCGGCAGCGCCCGGCGCCGCCCCGCCTGCGGGAACGCCAGGTGAACCGGCTTCCTGGCCCGGCGCCGGATTCGCCGCTCCACCCGGCGGCGTTGCGCCCGGCAGCGCCTGCGCCGCTTGCATGGCTTGCAGTTGCGCCTGCAAATCCTGCACTGTCTTGTCCAGCTTGGCGATGCGCGCCTTCAGCTCGTCGACCGAATCATTCAGAGACTGCACCTGTCCGGAGACCGTATCCATCTTGCCGTTCACGGCCTCGCCCTGCGTGCTCAGCTTCTGCTGCAGCGCGTTCACCGTTGTGGTCATCTGGTTGGCTTCGTCGGCGGTCTGCTGCGCCAGGTGCTCCAGCACGCCCATGCGTGCGTCCAGCGTGGATTGCAGTCGCTGCACCATGTCCAGCAACTGCTGCACCTGTGTTTGCAACTCCACGATCTCCTTTGAGACCGCGCGCGCAGGTACAGCGGCGGGAACGAATAGAAGAACCGCCGCCGCAACTGCGAGCAGACGATTGCGAAGATTCCGTGATCTACACATACTTTTCGACCTTCCTGAATACAACATACGGCAGCCCGGCCGGTAGGGCGAGGCTGCCGCGTCAGTGAAAATCCATTCTTCCGGCTACGTCAGGCCTGGAAGTCAACCGCTCAACCGTCGGCCTCCGAGCGTCAACGATGTGGGCCCCAGCGTCATTGCCTTTAAGACCTGGGGTGGCAAATCTCCTCACCGGCTAGCTTCTGCCTTGCCGGCTCGCTGACTCGCGGCCTCTCCTTACCGGTCGATTGTGAATCCGTCTCGACGGTTCAACTGCCAGCATTCCTCGGTCGACTCCGTGCAGAACGGCTTCTCCTTGCCGTAGCTGATCACGCGGATCCGGTCGGCGGCCACGCCGGCCGTAATCAGCGCGGTCTTGGCCGCCTGCGCCCGGTTCTGGCCAAGAACCAGGTTGTACTCGTCCGAGCCGCGCTCGTCGCAGTAACCGCCAATCACGATCTTGATGTTGGGGTGCGCGACCAGATAATCTGCGTTCTTCGCCAGCGTGGCCTGCGCGTCGGGCCGGATATCGTAATTGTCGTAGTCGAAGAAGATCGGCTGCACGTGCGCACTGAACTCTTCCTCTTCGGTCATCGATGTGCTGGGCACGCTGACCGCCGGCGGCGCGTTCACCGTCACGTGCGCCGAGGCGTCGGCCGAACCGCCCTCTCCACGCGCCACCAGGTGATAGGTGGTCGACTCCGTCGGCAATACGGTCTTTACGCCCACGGAGGGAACGTCACCGATGCCGTCGATCGAAACGGAAGTCGCGTTGGTCGTCTGCCAGGTCAGTTGTACCTGGTCTCCAGCCGAGATGACCGTCGGCGTCGCCGTCAGTTGCGCCGTGGGCGCGGCCGCGGGCGCGGGAGCCGTCGCTTCCGCGGGTGGCAACGGCTGATGCTTCTTGCATCCGGAGACAGCCGTCAAGGCCACAAACAGGAGAAAAGAGGTCAAAATGCTATAGCGTAGTTTCAAGTGAATTCTCCTTCACAAAAAAAGCTCATCGGAATCGTTCCGGTGACCGGGGTTTCTTGTTACTCCCAAGCCGCCGTGTGTCCGCACAAGAAAATGATATTCCAGAGCGATGAAGTACCAGTTGCTGCGCATGGTTCGTCTCGGTGCTTCGTGTTCTGGCTCCGAAACTCATTTCCAGCTCCAGTTGGGCATCGTATTGTCGCCTGAATAGGTGAGTTGATGTTGATCGGTGCCATCGGCCAGCATCGTCCAAATCTGTGTACGATGGCCGATCTGGCGCTGGAACACAATGTGGCGTCCATCCGGCGACCACGACGGGAAGTCGTTAATGCCGGCTTCGTGCGTGGCTTGCAGCCAGTTCTTGCTCGCAATGTCCATGATGTAGATGTCGTATCCGCCGGGATCGCCCGGTCCGTACTTGCGGTTCCACGCAAATGCCAGCATGCCGCCGCTGGGCTGCCACGAAGGCGAGATGGCATAACCGCCGTCGGTCATCCTCTGCACGTTGGAACCATCCTTATCCATAACGTAGATCTGCGGCTCGCCCGTTCGCCCGCTCACGAATGCAAGCTGATTGCCGGTGCGCGGGTTCCAAACCGGCGCCACGTCCGAGCCGAACGGCGTTACGCTGTGAGCATTGGAGCCGCTCGCGTCCGCAACCCAGATATCGGGGTGTCCCGACCGCGCGGAAGAGAACGCGATCGTCGATCCGTCTGCCGACCACGCCGGCGACTGGTTGCTCCCGCCCACAGCTCCCGTAGGAAAACTCACCAGCCGGCCCAGGTCCAGCGAATACATGCGAATCGCCCATCCTTCGTTCCCCAGCGAGGCAAACGCAATTCGGGAGTTATCCGGTGAGATGCGCGGAGAGAGCGAAATGCTGCCTAAATGGGTGATGGCGTGCTGGTTGGCCCCGTCGTAGTCCATCACCCAGATCTCTTTGGACCCGGTGCGGTTGCTCACAAAGTAGATCTTGGTCTCCGCAATGCCATTGATGCCGCCCCCCAGCCGCAAGATGATGTCGTCGGCAAACCGGTGCGCCACCGTGCGCGCCATTTCTTCGCTGGCCGCCTCGTTGTACTGCCTGACCAGCACCGGCGCGCTCCCGGCGGTGCGCGCATCCATCAGCCATCCGTAGACCACCAGCCGGCCATTGGCGACGGCAAGCGCTCCAAAGGCAACCATGGCCGCGTTGGCCGGGACTGCCGACCATTGGCCCAGCACAATCTCCTGCGGCGAGCCGGGCATAGCCTGCGGCGCCAGGCTCTTTGACACCATGTCGAAGATCCCCGCGTTCGAAAGGTCGCTAAAGAGTGTGGAGTCGAAGATCGCCTTCAGCGGCGCCGTCTGGGGATCGCTGCCGACCGGCTTGAAATCCGCTGCCGCCAGGCGGATGCGCTCGTTGCCCAGGTTCGTTCCTGTGCGCACCCAGTCTTGAGCGTAGGCCTGCGGCGCCAAAAAATAAGTCAGGGAAATAAAAAAAACGGGGAAGACCCGAAAAATCGCCTTCATGCGATGTGCAATCCTTCCTGTCTGAGCCTCCGGCTTCTACCCTTCCGTTACGATGTGCCGACGAGCAGTTGCGTTGTTTTCATGAAACCTCATTTTCGCCGCGGGATAACTATAAAGGCACTCGCGGCAGGGAACTGGAGGCTAGTTGCACTCATCAATACTCACAGTAGTACGACACCTTCAACGTACTTTGATTATAGTTCGACGGCAGTGGACCAAACGTATCCACGCGCTGTACGCCGAGCATGCAGGAGTTGTCCAGCGTGGGGCTGCCGCTCGAGGTGTCAGTCTGCGGCTGGCTGTGGCTGCCGTCCCGGTTAATCGTAAAGATCAGGTACACTCGCGCGCCCTTCGGCGTGCGCGGATCCACCTGCCGCTTGTCCCAGCTCTGCGACATCTTCCGGTTGATCTGGTCTACATACCACGGATACAAACTGGCAAAGTTGTTGTCCCCGACGGTGGTCGGGCCGGTCGAGCCGATCTGCATCTGGTGCGGCATTACCGACCCCGCCTGCTCGCCGTATTGCGCCACGCTCTGCCGGGGCGGCGGCTGATGAAGCTGCGTCTTCGCCAGGTTCTTCTGTTTTGGCTTCACCTGCTTGCCCAGGATCGGAATCGCCGTCTCATCCACGCGCTTCTGTTCCTTGGGACTCGGCGTCGCCGGCGCCTGGCTGGGCGTCTCCGTAGCCAGAACATTCTGGTTCAACTGGTCGGCCGGAAGCGGCAGCGCGCTGCTCACCAGGGTGACCTGCATGGACCCGCCCGCGCCCGTGCTGCCCCAAACATTGTGATGAAATAGCCCCAGCACCCATCCGTAATAGGCAAGCAGCCCGGCCACCAGGATGTGCAGCAGCACTGAGCCTGTGGCCGGACCGGCAATCGGCTCCGGCGTCAGTTCCCGCTCCAGGTGCTCGCCGCCCTCCAGAACGCTGTTCATATTCCTGCCAGCTCCGCTAACTCCGCTAACCCCGCTAGCTCTGCTCTGTCGCTAATTCCCGCCGCTCCCCGCCGCTCCCTTGGCTTCCAGCGGCTGGGTCACAATCGAAACATTCGTGATTCCCGACTGCTTTACCGCATCCATCACGCTGGCGAAGGCTCCGAACGGCACCCGCTCGTCGCTGCGCAAATAAATCGACTGGTGCGCCGGATCGACACCTGCCTGGTGCAGCATTGCCGGCAGATCGTGAACGTTGACAGGCTGATCGTTCAGATACACATTCTGATCGCGGTCGATGGTCACCACCATCCGTTGCTCCGTAATCTGCTTGACGGTCCGCGTCTTCGGTACGTTCACTTCAATCCCCGACTGCAGCACCGGCTCCGTGATCATGAAGATCACCAGCAGCACCAGCACCACGTCCACCAGCGGCGTAATGTTGATCTCTGCCAGCGACGATCGTGTTTGTCCGTTGTTTGTTGTGAATGCCAAGCTGAACCTCTTGCGGAAATGGGCTAGCTCCGCCAACTCCGCTAACCCCGCTACTTATAAAGACTGCGCTCCGCCTCGCGAGGCATCTCGGCCGGCGCTCGCGGCGGCGCCTGCGTCTGCGCCCGCACCGGCATCTCCTCCAGCGAGTTCAGCAGCTCGCGGCAAAAGTCGTCGATCGCCGAAGCGAAAATCTTTATCCGTGCCGTGAACTGGTTGTACGCTACCACCGCAGGCACGGCCACGAACAATCCCGCCGCCGTGGTGATCAGCGCCTCGGCAATGCCCGGCGCCACGGCCTTCAGCGACCCGCCGCCCGCCGTCGCAATCCCGTGGAACGCTTCCACCACGCCCATCACGGTTCCGAACAGCCCCACAAACGGGCTCGTGCTCCCGATCGTCGCCAGCCACGTCATGCGCCGCTCCAGCGCCGTCACCGCTTCGCTGGCCGCGGTCTGTGCGGTGCGCTCCAGCGGCGTCAGGTTGCGCGGAGGTCCCGACCCTCCCGTCTGCCGCCTGTAGGTCTCGTACACGTCCTCGAATACCTGCGCCAGCGGGCTCGCGCTGTATTCACCGGTCAGCGCCGCAATCTCCTGCAAGCGGCTCGCCTTGCGGAACGCGCGGATAAACCTCCGGCTCTGTGCCGTCGCTTTCTTGAACGCCGACATTTTGCCCAGGATCACCATCCACGAGTAAAGACTGGCAATCAGCAGCAGCACCAGCACCGCGATCGCAATCGGACCGATGTCGCCCATCATATTTGCCAGCGCGCCGAAGCCCAGCGCCGGCGCGGGCGCGCCGCCCGAGCCCGTGCCGCTGTCAGCCTGCAAAAAGAACGCCAATGTTGCGGTAAAAATCGCCTTTCACCTCATTCTCCACGGTATCAGACAGTGTTCCCGCGCCCAAGTGACCGTTTGGATGCCCTACATGTTTTGGTTGGCCCATCCTTGGCCCTCGGTTTCTTGTGCCAAGAATGGGGTAACCTGCGCCTGCGGCAGGAACAAATCCCCTCCAGCCCCGCCGTTCATGCTATGCTGCGCTCGGATTCTCAAAGCCCGAACACCAACCATCGAATTCGTTTCACGGGAAAAGCCATGCTCGTCGAACTCCGCGCTGAAAACTACGCCGTCATCGATCACGCCATCGCCTCCTTCGGCCCCGGCCTCAACCTCCTTACCGGCGAAACCGGCGCCGGCAAATCCATCCTCGTTGACGCCCTGGCCCTCCTCATGGGCGGCAAATCCTCCGCAGAGGTGGTCCGCCACGGCGCCGACAAAGCCGTCGTCTCCTGCGTCTTCGAGTCCACGCCCGGCGCCGAGTCCATCCTCGAAGCAAACGGCATCGACGCCGATGGCGCCGACGTCATTCTTCGCCGCGAGATTCTCTCCACCGGCAAGGGCCGCGTCTTCGTCAACAACCAGCCCGCCACCGTTCAGGTCCTCAAGCAGCTCGCGCCCGAGCTCGCCCTGGTCCACGCGCAAACCGAGAGCCTCTCCAGCTTCGACCAGTCGCAGCAGCGCATCCTGCTCGACCGCTTCGCCGGTATCTCTTTAGATGCCGTCGCCGAGGCCTGCGCTCGCTGGCGCGCTGCCGCCGGCAAGCTCAACGATCTTCTTCAGGGCGAGCAGGACCGCCTGCGCATGGTCGATCTCTGGACCTATCAACGTAAGGAGATCGAGCAGGCCCATCTCGAGCCCGGCGAAGACGAAGCTCTGGAAACCGAGAAGCGTGTCCTCGCCAACGCCGAAAAACTCTACGCCGCAGCCATGAGCGCCTTCGACGAGCTCTACGAAGGCGGCTCATCCGCCGAAGCCGCTCTCCGCTCCGCTTTGCGAAATGTGGAAGAACTCGCCCGCTACGATGCGCGCTTCACCGAATCCGCCCAGCAGCTCGCCTCCGCCCGCGCCACCATCTCCGACCTCGCCGCCTCGCTGCGCGACTACGCCGAAGGCATCAACGCCTCGCCCGAGCGCCTCTCCGAAATCGAAGACCGCCTCGCCCTCCTCGACCGCCTCAAGCGCAAATACGGCAAAACCATCGCCGAGGTCATCGCGTTTGGCGAAGACGTCGCCCGCAAGCTCTCCGAAGTCGAAGACCGCGACGAGATCCTCAAAACCCTCCGCGCCGATCTCGAGAAAGTTGCAGCTGAATACCGCAAAGCCGCCTCGGCCCTCACCGCCGAACGCCAGACCGCCGCGGGCAAACTTGCCAAGCTCGCCGAAGCGCAGATCAATTCCCTCGCCATGAAGTCCCGTTTCCAGGTTGCCGTCACATCCGCCGAAGCGCCGAAAGATGAGGCTTTGAAAGGGCACGACTTCAGTCGTGCCGATAAGGTCAATTCAGGAGATGTTTTGAAAGGGCACGACTTCAGTCGTGCCGATAAGGCCAATTCAGGAGATGTTTTGAAAGGGCATGACTTTAGTCGTGCCGAAAGCAGCACAGAAAACGGCGGGGCTTTAGCCCCTGCGGGAGACCACCCGCACTGGACCCCATCCGGCTGGGACTCGGTCGAATACTTGATCGCCACCAATCCCGGCGAGCCCCTCAAGCCGCTCATTGAGATCGCCTCCGGCGGCGAGCTCTCCCGCGTCCTGCTCGCTCTCAAAGTCGCCGTCGAAGAAGGCTCCCATTCCAAATCAAATTCGTCCAAGTCAAAAAAGAAAACCACGCCGCGTACGCTGGTATTCGATGAAATCGACATCGGCATCGGAGGCCGCGCCGCCGAAGCCGTCGGCCACAAGCTCAAGGCCCTCGGCCGCTCCCAGCAGGTCCTCTGCGTCACCCACCTTCCGCAGATCGCCGCCTTCGCCGATCAGCATCTGGCCGTCGAGAAGCGCGAGCAGGACGGGCGAACCACCACCCGCATCCGCGTCCTCGACGACCGCTCCCGCACCCACGAAGTCGCCCGCATGTTATCCGGCGCCAAGGTCACCGACACCAGCCTGCAACACGCCGCGCAGATGATCGCCGGGAGCCGGTGAAAGCCGATTGACGCAAACCCCGAATGTAGATACAATTCAGTATATACGGAGGCCCAGCTTGCGCTGGACGTGGGACCCCGCCAAGGCGAAAGCGAATTTTGAGAAGCATAGGGTCAGCTTCGAACTTGCCGAGCGTGCGCTCGGCGATCCTCTATGCATATCGGTTCCCGACCCGTACCCGCATGAAGAACGTTGGAGAACCCTGGGCTCGCCAAGTACGGATGGAATCGTAGTTCTCTATGTTGTCCACACCTGGCCCGAGGATGAATCCGGAGCCGGAAGAATCATCAGCGCGCGGAAGGCGACAAGCCATGAGAGGCAGGAGTATGAAGAGAGGCAATCCTAAACCGTTGACCCCGAAGCTGCGTGCCGAGCTAAAAGCCTTGGCCGCTATGCCTGAGAGCGAGATCGACACCGCCGAAATGCCGCCCGTCACCGATTGGAGCCATGCCGTGCGCGGCCCGTTTTACCGTCCCATCAAGCGTCCCCTGTCGCTACGCGTCGATGCCGACATCGTCGACTGGTTCCAACGCCAGGGACACGGCTATCAGACCCGCATGAACCTGGCCTTGCGCGAGTACGTCGAGCGGCGCCGCAAACGTGCATGAAGTCGCCGCATGTTGTCGGCGCTACAGTCGCCGTTACCAGCCTCCAACACGCGGCACAGATGATTGCCGGGAGCCGCTAGGAGGTTAGCCTGGAGGATGTTCCAGCAGGCGCCCACTCGAGAGAAATGAAAGATCTATTGCCGCGCGACCTCTAAATTAATGTGTGATGATAGATGCGAAGCCGTGCCATGATTGCGTAAACGATGAAAAAGGAAGGAACACAACCGGAAAAGATACCTTGGCGGGACAACTCCTCGTTTGTTTTGACGTTTCATTCGATTCTGACCGCGATGGTCGGCGCAATTCTGGCGCTGGCGATCAGCGACCAGCAAATTAAAGATTCATGGTACGTGCCTGTAACGCTGCGGCACTCTCTATGACTCTTTTGATTTTGAGCCTGGAAAAGTTCGGCGACGCGATGGATGAGGACGACGTTGACAAGTACCTCGCATGGCTATTGTTCTACAACTTGGGAACAGCCNNATCGCGGAATATATCGCGCTGCATTACCGGCCAGCTTGGGCGATCTTTTTCGTAATTCAAATCTTGGCGATAAGCGCTTCTTGGAAATGGCTGCATGACATTTTGTACTTGCTTTTTCAGGGTGAAGCTGAGTTTGAAGCATACCGTGAAGAGTTGTTGGGAACGCGACAACCGGAGAAGGATCCAGATTGGTTAATGAATTTGCTAAGCATCATCAGGCGGTTCATGACGAAGAAGACAAAAAGGCTTAACTTGCCCGACAGTGATTGTTATACGAGGCTCATGCCGTCACAAATTCATGGCATAGGAGTATTCGCAATCCGAGATATTCCGAAGGGAACAAACAT
>PMYE01000089.1 GCA_003171315.1 Acidobacteriaceae bacterium | reverse complement strand
AAGGCCTTCACCCACACCAATCCACTCGACGGCATGCAGCAAGGCGGCTCCCTCGTTTGGGAATCGGACGTGGACGGCGAGCGTGCCTGGCAGAATCTGCCCATCTGGGCGCGCCAGCAGATGATCCAGAAAAAGATTCGCGTCTTCACCCTCCCCGGCTTCGCCATCGCCAAAAAAGCCACCGACCGCGCCGACCTTCAACTGCGCATGCAGGGCAACGCCTTCCTCGGCGCATTTTTCGCCGTCAGCCCCATGCTGCAGGAGTTCGGCATCACCCAGGAGCAGTTCCGCGAGGTCGTTCACAAGCAATACGTGAAGAAGTTCGGCAAGCTCGGCGATGCCGTCGTTCAATCAAACATGGAAGTCATGATCCAGGGCTTCGAGCACGTGAAAGAAATCGCCATCGGCGAAGTCGCGGCGGCCGATCACTCCAGCCTGCGCGGCCAGGCGCTGCTTCCGATTCTGGCGCAGGCGCCGGCTTTTGTTGAAGTGGCAGCAAGCGCCGTGCCTGGAATGCGCCGCTCCACGCCGCCTCCCGCGGGACAATCACCCCGTACGCCGATTTCTTCAGTGAACGTCTTCGACGCCGAGTTCCGCTCGCACTACGGCTACAACCAGCCGGCCACGCCGCTCTCCGCCATGGGCGTCATCGCCGCCGCCACCGGCGACACCGCATCCAAGTACGTTGCCCGCCGCGAAACTCCGCTCTACATTCCCGAGAATTGCACGCAGTGCATGGAGTGCATCTCGGTCTGTCCCGATACAGCCCTCCCCAACTGCTCGCAGGATCTCGGCACCATCCTCGGCACGGCCGTTACGCGCTACGTCGCCGATCCTGCCGAGCGCAGAAAGATGCTCGACAAGCTGCCTGAAATCGAAAAGCTCACGCGGCAGCGCATGTTGGCGGAGATCAAGCAGGGCACGCCGATGCAGGCGATCGTTCGCGAAGTCACCGAATCCGTCGACGGCTTCTCACCCGAAGCCAAGGCGCAGTTCTTCTCCATCATCGACAAAGTCCCCATGGCCTATCAGAAGACCAACGCCATCTTCTCGTCTCCGGAGCGCAAGACACCGGGTTCCGGCGGAATTTTCTCCATCTTTGTCAGCGATCTCTGCAAAGGCTGCGCGGCCTGCGTCACGGCCTGCGGCGACCACATGGCGCTCAAGATGGTTCAGGAAACCGAAGAGGTCAACGCCGAGCACGAAACCGGCACGGCGTTCCTAGACCTGCTTCCCGACACGTCGCAGAAGTACCTGGGCCTTTACAACGGCGCCAATCCCGCCGACTCCAAGACCGCTACGCTGCGCAACATGCTCATGGTTCGCACCAATTACGACGCGCTCGTCGCCGGCGACGGCGCCTGCGCCGGCTGCGGCGAAAAAAGCGTGCTGCGCTCCATCGCCGCTGTCACCGAGGCCTACATGCGGCCCGTCTTCCACGCCAAGTCCGACCGCTTCGTCGCCAAAGCCTCCGACCTCGAAAAGAACGGCGCGGCCCGCCTAGCCGCCATCAAGGAAAGCAATCCTGCCGGCTACGCCCGCCTCCGCCAGGCCATCGCGCACCTGGTCATGGGCTTGGGCGGCGAAGAAGACTCCGACACCCAGGCGCGCATCGCGGCCTACGAATCCGAGCATGGCCCCATCACCGACGAGCAGCTTGTCGAGGCCGTCGCCGCGGTGCTGCTCACCGAGGCCTTCAACCACAAAAACCTCCAGCCCATCGACGGCCGCCTCGCCAACGGCATGAGCGTNNCATCCCTATCCGTGGATGAACTCGCTCTTCCAGGACGGCGTCACCGTCGGCTGGCTCATGGGCGAGAGCTTCATCGTCGATCACGCGCGCCGCTCCGTGATTCCCGAGCGCCTGGCCGACATCCTGCTCACGCGCGAACCGGGGTCGAAGTCCGGCGTGCTCACTGAAGAAGAGTACTACCAATTCGCGCACTTTACCGATGCCCTCATGACCGACCAGGAAATCGTCGAGCTGCCCAAGGTCTGGGTTGTCGGCGGCGACGGCGGCATCGGCGACATCGGCTACCAGAACACCTCCAAGGTGATGCTGCAGAACCGGCCCAACGTCAAAGTGCTCATGCTCGACACGCAGGTTTACTCGAACACCGGCGGGCAGAACTCCGACTCCACGCCCATGCTTGGCGGCAACGACATGAACGTCTTCGGCTCCGCCACGCAGGGCAAGAGCACCGAGAAGAAGACGGTAGCCGAAACCTTCCTCGCCGGTCACGGCTCGCCGTTCGTCGCTCAGGTCTCAATGGCTAACGCGCCCAAGCTCTACCGCGCCATTCTCGACGGCCTCGAGTATCGCGGCACCATGTTCCTGCAGTGCTTCACCACCTGCCAGCCGGAACACGGCGTGGCCGACGATATGGCTCTCTTCCAGGCGCAGCGCGTGCGCGACTCGCGCGGCGCGCCGGAGTTCGTCTTCGACCCGCGCAAGGGCGAAAGCTACCAGGAGGCGCTCGACATCAAGGGCAATCCCTCCATCGATCTCGATTGGTACGAGACCAAATCCAAGGTCACCAACGAGCCGTATCGCTATACCGTGGCGCACTGGTGCGTCACCGAGGCTCGCTTCCGCAACCACCTCAAGAAGATCAAGCCCGAGCAAGCCGCAAAGCTCATATCGCTCGACAACATGCTCGTCCGCGTCACGCAGCAGGATGTGGTCTATCGCCGCTACCTCAGCCCCGAACACCGCAGCTTCATTCCCGACTTCGGCGTAACCATCGCCTTCGATCAGGACGGCAAGTCGGTCTACTACGCCATCTCGCGCCAGCTCGTCATGTTCTGCGTCGAGCGCCGCAAGGCCTGGCGCCTGCTGCAATCCAAGGCCGGCATCGTCAACCGCGAGTACCAGGCGCAGAAGGCCATCCTCGCCGACCTCGACGCAGGCAATATCTCCAAAGACGAGTTCTTCGCCCACGCCCACGAAATCATGGCCGAGCGCCTCGGCAAACCCGTCTTCGCCAAAGCGTAGGGCGGCACCCAACCGGAAATGGCTAGGCGCGGACCTTGGGGGTCCGCGCTTTTTTGGCCTTCGACCGTTGTTCTGCTCCGCCGATCCCCGCCGCGGGCTCTCAAGCCCCCGAAAGCGGAGAACCGGGGCACCCCGTCCGTTTTCGACTTTTGCTTCTGGAATTGACTCTGATAGCATCCCACTTGCAAAGTCTATCCAGAGGCGGCGGTCAATGGGCGCAGATGGCCAAGGGGAATACGGCACTCCGAGGGACTACGAACTGCTGGTCAAGAGTGTCTACGAAAGCGCACTGAGACAGGAGAACGTTGAGAATATCGAAGTCCGACATGACGAGAAGATAGTCGGCAAGTCAGGGGTGGCACACCAGATTGACGTCCTATGGCGGTTTCAGCGTGCCGGCATCGAGCACCTTGTCGTGGTCGAGTGCAAGAAGTACAGCTCTAATGTGGAACTAGGAGATGTAAGGAACTTCAAGTCGGTAGTTGACGACATCAGCGGAGCGCAAGGAGTGATGGTTACTACGGTCGGATTTCAGTCAGGTGCCCGCGACTTTGCAAAGCATAATGGCATTGGGCTAAAGCTCCTAAGGAAGCCCACAGACGAAGATTGGGAGGGGCGAGTCAGGACGATCAACATTCACCTGTTCGTGCAAATGATCGACAATCGCTATCCGGCGGAGGTGAATTTCGGAATCCCACAGGCGATGAAATCCCAAGTCGAGGGCAGGCAGGTAAAGGGAAATCCCTTGGAAGTGCAGATACTGGATAAGGACGGAAACCCAAAGACACCCCCGATGAAAAATTGGATTCCGCAGGTCGGTGCCGGCCTGAAGAATGAAGGCGGAATCATCTCAGGAACCATTCCCTTGGAAGACTCCTATATTCGCTTTGAAGATTCCGAACGGCAGGAGGTCCTGGTTCAAGTCGAATCAGTCTATATACGATACCGAATCCAAGTGATCAAGGAGGAAATAATCATTGACGGCGGGGAAGTTGTTAAATACATTTTGAAGGATTTCCTAACAGGCCAGCCCGATTTTCTCCAGCGTTGAAGGTGTGCCCCAAACTGTCCCCTCGGGGTGCCGGCCGCCCCAGGTTCCGCTTCTGAGACCTGCGAGAATACGAAACCAGCACTGCTACGCGATGTGCACCCCAAAACACTGAAGCCAGCCCCGAAAGGCTGGCTTCGCTTCCTACCCACCAAGGGGTAGGGGTGGTATCTACGAGTAGTATAGCGTAGTAGTTCGCATGGCGTCCACTGCGATCAGATGAGCTTAAGCCGTGGCAATCGTGAACGTCTACATTGACGGGTTCAATCTGTACTACGGCGCTCTGAAGAGAACACCATACAAGTGGCTTGACCTCGCCAAGCTGGCTCAGTTGCTACTTCCAGCGGATACTATCCAGGATCTCCACTATTTCACGGCGCGCGTGAGTTCGAGGCCGTACAACGCCACCGCCGCGCATGACCAAGGCCTCTACATCCGGGCACTCAAGACCATTCCGAACCTGCGTATTAAGTACGGGAATTTCTTGACTCACTCCGTTCCCATGTATCTAACCGGCATCGTGCCGGCGCAAAGGGTCTGGGTTGATAAGACGGAAGAAAAGGGATCCGACGTGAACTTGGCCTCCCACCTCTTGCGCGACGCATACACAAAGCGGTTCGAGGTAGCGGTTCTCATCACCAACGATTCCGATTTGGCCGAACCGGTCCGAATCGTGGCCCAGGAAATTGGCTTGCCAGTGGGCGTTCTGAATCCGCACCAGTTTCATAGCCGCCAATTAAGGCAATATGCAACCTTCATCAAGCGTATCCGGCAGAGTGACCTCGCATCGTGCCAGTTTCCGGCAACACTCGCTGACCGTAAGGGAACCTTTTCGAAACCGGTTGGCTGGTGAACGATCCGGCCAAGCGACACTACAAATAGCTGGTATCGAAATCGATCGGCAAGAGGAGGTATAGAAATGCCGAAACGCAAACTCGATTACGTGGTCAGCAGCGGAAACGTCTTTGCCGATCTTGGCGTGCCCAACCCCGAAGAGGCGCTCGCCAAGGCCGAGTTGGCGAGCAAAATCGCCGCGCTCCTTCGCGAAAGGAAGCTTACACAGGCCAAGGCGGCCAAATTGCTGGGAATCGATCAGCCCAAGGTGTCCAATTTACTACGCGGGCACCTCACCGGCTTCTCGTTGGAGCGGCTGATGCGTTTCCTCCTTCTCCTCGGCCAGGATATTCGGATCGAGGTCGAGGCCGCCCCACGAGATCGATCGCAAGCTCGTGTGCTCGTGGCATAGCATTGTGCGAGTTTGAAAGCTGGCGGGATTTCCTCCGCCGCCCTCCCGGATCGTCGTTCCCCGCCCATCGAGCGTCGTTGTCAACAGGCGCGGCCCCTAAACCCTTGCGTCCTCACCACTTCCATTTGCAGATCGTTTCCGTCCTTCGGCGCACCATAGCAT
>PMYE01000017.1 GCA_003171315.1 Acidobacteriaceae bacterium | reverse complement strand
CGAATCCCCGTGAAGCGCAACACGCTGGTCATCACCGCCGTACTCTTCATCCTGGCCGCCTTTGCCTGGGCCGCCTGGGCCAACTGGGAGCTGCGCATGCAGGCCCGCGAACGGCTGCAAGTCCCGGCTGCGCAGGGTGTGCTGGCGGGCAGCCCCGACGGCGGCGCGCCGCAGTACCTCGCCCCACTACTCGGTAAGCCCGCGCCCCCGTTCACGCTCGAAGACCTCAGCGGCAACAAAGTCTCGCTGACCGGCTTCAAGGGCAAGGCGCTGGCCATCAACTTCTGGGCCACGTGGTGCGCCCCGTGCAAGGTCGAGACCCCCTGGCTGATCGCTCTGCGCAACCAGTACGCGTCGCAGGGCTTTGAGGTGCTGGGCATCTCCATGGACGATCTCGACCGCAGCGACCCCCAAAAGCTGAGCGACGAAAAGAAGGAGATCGCGCGCTTCGTCCAGCAGATGCAGATGCCCTATCCGGCGCTGATCGACGGCGACTCCATCAGCCAGCCCTACGGCGGCCTGGACGCGCTGCCCTCCACCTTTTACGTGGATCGCAACGGAATCGTAGTGGCCGCGCAACTGGGATTGACTTCAAAGGAGGAGATCGAAGCCAACATCAAAAAAGCGCTGGGAATTGTGAAGTAGCGGAGTTAGCGAACTTAGCCGTGTTAGCTGAGTTCGTGCGCCTACGATGAGGAAAGATTGATGACTGCAGGAAAGATCGTAATTCGCATTGCTGTTGCGACGGCGCTGACTTTGACCTCTGCGCTGGTACAAGGGCAAAGACCATTGGTCGATGGGGCGGCCCGCTCTGCCTCAAAGCCCGCAGCCGTCGAGTTCCTCTACCCCGAGCAGGTCACAGTACCCGCCGGAAAGCCAACTACGCTCACGCTGCATTTCCGCATCGCGCCGGGGCTGCATATCAACTCCCACACGCCCAGGCAGAGCGAACTCATCCCTACCACTTACTCAATTCCCGAGAGCTCGGGCGTGCGCCTCGATGAGGCTGTCTACCCGCCCGGCTCGGACTTTACGCTGCCCCTCGACCCCAAAACCAAACTCAGCGTTTACACCGGCGAGTTCATTATTCAGGCGCGCATTGTGGCTTCAGCCGGCGAACATCTAGTCGAGGCCCGGCTCCATTATCAGGCCTGCGACAACAACGCCTGCATGCCGCCCAAAACGATTACCGCGGCGATCGATGTAATTGGAAAATAGTCGCAAGTGTGTGTTTCAAAAACCAGCTTTGTGTCAGGGCACGACTTTAGTCGTGCCGAAAAGGGCAACAAATACAAGGGGTTTTAACCCCTGAGATTTTGCAACCTAGACATGGCAACCATTTATGAAACACGCTCAAGCCTTTTCCGCGCGCCATGATCGTCCCGTCTGCTATTTTGTTTCGCAGAGGTTTTTTTCAATGAGAACTGGAATGAGAGCAGTGTGTGCGTTGGCAATCGCAGCTTTGGCGGCAGGGCTCTCTGCTCCGCTTCATGCCGGCTCCCTGACGGTGAAGACCGAACAAGGCAAGGCCCACGGCAAGACTATCAACGATGGCAAGGTCCGTGCATTTCTCGGCCTGCCCTACGCGGCTGCCCCGGTCGGCGATCTGCGTTGGAAAACGCCCCAGCCTCCGTTGAAGTGGAAGGGCGAGCGCGACGCAACTGCCTTCGGCGCTCGCTGCGCCCAGAATCACGTCTTTGACGACATGGTTTTTATGGACAGCGGCCCCAGCGAGGACTGCCTCTTCCTCAACGTCTACGCGCCCGCCGGCGCCAAGGGCAACAGCAAGCTGCCGGTCATGTTCTGGATTCACGGCGGCGGCTACGAGGCCGGCGCCAGCTCGGAGCCGCGCCACAGCGGCGACTTTCTGCCGCTCAGGGGCGTAGTTCTTGTCACCATCAATTACCGGCTCGGCGTCTTCGGCTTTCTGGCTACGCCGGAGCTGGCCAAAGAGGGCAACGGCGCAGCCGGAAACTACGGTGTCTTCGACATGGTGGCCGCCCTGCAATGGGTCAGGGCCAACATCGGCAAATTTGGCGGCGATCCGGGCAACGTGACCATCTTCGGCGAGAGCTCCGGCTCCTATGCGGTCAGCTCTCTGATGGCTTCGCCCCTTGCGCGCGGCCTCTTCGTCAAAGCGATCGGCGAAAGCGGCGCGGCCTTTGAGAATCTGCTGCCGGACGATTCCCTCGAAGCGCAAGAGGCGAAGGATGGCGAGTGGATGGCTTCGCTTGGTGTCAAATCGCTGAAAGAACTTCGCGCCGTGCCCACCGCCAGGATTCTCGATGCGGCCAAAGGCATTCACTTTGCGTCCGTTATCGATGGCCACATTCTTACCGAGCCGGTAACCACAACCTACGCCGCCGGCAGGCAGGCGCATGTGCCTCTGTTGGCCGGCTGGAATCGCGACGAGGGCAGCTTCGCAGCCGCAGTCATGACGCCAGAGAAATGGAAGACCCAGGCTGCAAAAAATTTCAACGAGCGAGCCCCGGAGTTCCTCACTCTCTATCCCGGCGGCACGGATGAACAAGCGACGCGCTCGGCCATCGACTACGCCGGCGACGGCTTTATCGCCTTCGACACCTGGAAGTGGATTGAGGCGCACGTGAAAACCGGCGACTCGCCCGTCTACCGCTACCGCTTCGACCTGGCCGCGTTGCCCAGCAAATACCACCCAGCCGCATTTGCCTTCCACTCCGACGACATCGAGTACGTCTTCGGCGCGCTTGACACCCGTCCCGGCGCAGAGTGGCGGCCCGAGGATCGAAAACTGAGCGACCAGATGATGGGTTACTGGACCAACTTCGCCAAAACCGGCGACCCCAACGGATCTGGCCTGCCCGCGTGGCCCAGCTACAGCAAGGACGGCTTGCTCATTCACCTGGACAGCCCCATCACCGCCGGCCCTGACACGCTGCGCCCGCGCTACGAGTTTCTGCTGAAGGGAATGCCGCCGTCCGAGTACTAAACCCCACTGAAACATCGCACACACAAACATGGCCGCCTAAAGGCGGCCATGTTTGTCTGCAACAATGACTATTTCGGAAAGATGCGAAGTTCAATCTGGCATGACAGTCTGTTTTCTCGCCAAAGATTACTGCTTGACGCCCGCGGCCGTCGCAAACCCGGCTGACTGCTCCGGAGGAATCGTGCTGGCCGGCGGCGGATCGGCGAAGGAGGAGTTTTTCGCGTTGATTGCGTCGGAGTAATCAGGACCGAGGCCGAGCTTTTTGAGCGCCCGTGCGTCAGGCAACAGTTTTGTCTGCCAGCCCTGGTCGGCCTGATACTTCGTCATCGCTGCCTTGGTGGCCTCGTCCCACTTGCCGTTGGCCTCACCGGTAAGATAATGCTCGCGGATGAGGGCCTGCTGAATCTCGGTGACCCGGCCCGGATCAATGGCCTGCTGGCCGCGCGGGCGGCGCGATTTGGACTTTGATTTGTGAGTGGCGTGCCTCGCGTGGCTGCCGCCGGAAGCAGGATGAACGGTGGTTCCGAAGGCCGGAGATGCGGGCATAGCCGCGAGTAGTACAAATGCCAGGCTTGCTCGAAAAGGCAGCACGCTGGTTCACCTCAGAGACGATAGTTTCAACTGGAACCTGTGTCCAAGTTTAATGAATTGTCCCGTATTGCGGCAAGACAAATCAATTTGGCAGCGGGAATCCGGAGGATTGAAGAATAGGGCGCCGGCAGCGCATTAACGCCGCCGGCGACCTGGCAAACGCTACTGCAGCGTTCCGCCTATGTAGTTGATGCCTTGGTCTGGATGGTGCGGGTCTATGATTTCGAAGACCATGTCATCGCCGGTTTTGAGTTTGTCCGCCACGGCATTGAATTGTTCCTTAGTGCCAGTGGGCAGTTTGTTGACGCGGGTGATGACCAGACCAGGCTCAAGTCCTTGCAGGTCAGCGAAGG
>PMYE01000072.1 GCA_003171315.1 Acidobacteriaceae bacterium | reverse complement strand
TACGGCGGTTCTCCTGCAACGATGAGCCATTTCGGACAGTATTCAAGGTGGCTTTTTCTTGATGAAAAAGCCATTAGCGATTGCGCCTTGGTCTACACCTGCAGGAGACCCGCTATAGGACGCGTAGGGAAACAGAAATCCTGATCATGCAGCGTCGGCTTTGGGTTCTTTGCGCGGCACGAGCGCGCGCACGATCAGCCAGGCGCCAAAGCCGATGAGGATGGCCCGGGGCCAGCGCAGATGGAAGGCGCCCCACGCGCCGGCGAAAGCCGCCGCGCCCGCCAGCGTGGCGATCGGCTGTTTCATCAGGCCGCGCGCCACGAGCGAAGCCAGAAAGCTCACCAGCAGTCCCTCCAGCATGAGTTGCTGGTCGTAGCGCCAGGAGAGAACGGCCAGCGTGAAGAACGTGCCGATGGGAAACACCTCGGTGAAGAGCGCAGTAACCCAGTGCGGCTTGTTCCCCGCGGGCGGCAGGCCGCCGCGCAGGCGCGGAATCAGCCGCGGCACGGCGCGCAGATAATCGCGGTACGGCTCGCCGAGCTGCGCGGCAAGGAATACCTCTTCTCCCAGGATGAGACGCAGATAGAAAATCCCAATCAGGACCACGGTAAACAGCGCGCCCGAGGGCGGCATGAGCAGCGAGACGGCAATCATCATGCACCAGCCGCCCAGGTAGAGGGGATTGCGCATGTAGCGGTAAGGCCCGTCGGCCATCACCGCGCCCGCCTGCATCTGCCCGTGGTGAACCGTTGCATATCCGAGGTAGGCCGCGCCCCACACGCGCAGCACTGCGCCCACGAACGCCGCCAGCGCGCCCAGAACGATGACCATCGGCGCGGCCGCGGTGAAGCTGGCAACACCCATCCTGCCGATCTCGAGCGGAATCCACTCCAGCGTCGAGATTCGCCCGGCCATATCCCACGCCCCGATCCACGGCGTCCAAAAACCAAAAAAGACAATGACGATCTGAATCATCATCCGCAGCCGAAACTCGATCGCACTTGCACGCATTTGTTCTTCCCCGTGGCCGAAGGGTACCGGCCTATTTAGAGTACGCAATCGCGCGGCCGTGTGTTCGAGCGATTCCATTGCATCGCGCATGTTTAGGCATTGGGAGTAAAATTCTCTTCAATTCAAGGTTTCAGTTACGGCTCCGCATGCGGCACAGTGCTGAGCCGCGTTTCGGCGCATTTCGGGGCGGCTCCGGCGAAGCCTGCGGCAAGGCCGCGCGGTTTTCCCGCGGTTCAGAAGAGGAGATTGCTATGAAGAAACTTCTGATCGCCATCATCCTTCCGGCAATTCTGGTGTTGAGCCGCATGGCCGCGGGCCAGGCAGCCGCCGGCAGCCTGGACGATCAATTGGGCACTGCCGCCTCCATCGGCGACACGGCGACCGTCGAACGGCTTCTTCAAAGCGGCGCCCACATCGGGGCCAAGGACGAAAACGGGGACACGCCGCTGATCCTGGCGGCCCAGAGCGGCCAAACCGCAGTGGTGACACTGCTGCTGGCCAAGGGCGCCAACATCGAGGACGCGGACGAACAAGGCTACACGCCGCTCTTCTCGGCCGTCTCGGCCGGTTTCATAGAAACTGTGAAGCTGTTGCTCGAAAAGGGCGCCAATCTTGAGGCCCGCGAGAGCCAAATGGGCGACACGCCGCTGTTCTGGGCGGCCATGAGCGGCAAGAGCGACATCGTGGAGTTATTGCTTGAAAACAAGGCGAACATCGAGGCCACTAACCTGGTCGGCCAGACCGCGCTGATCGGGGCGGCGCAGGCCGGCAAAACCGGCGTCGTAACGCTGTTGCTGGCCAAAGGAGTCAACATCGAGGCCAAGGACAAAGATGGCATGACCGCGCTCATCGTTGCCAGCGACAAGGGTAAGACCGATGTGGCGAAACTGCTGCTGGAGAAAGGCGCCAACGTCGAGGCAAGGGATAGTTCCGGCGCAACGGCCTTAATATGGTCAGCTTTGGAAGATGAGGTTTGGGCAGGGTTTCCGGATCTGACCGAGTTATTGCTGGAAAAGGGCGCGCGAGTCGACGATAAGGACAACAAGGGCGACACCGCACTGATGGTGGCGCAGCGCACCCAAAAAACCGAGGTCGTGAAGGTACTCCAAGCTCACGGCGCACAATAACCGTCAAGTGAGATACTTCGCAAGGAGAACGCGCTGCGCGTCCCGGAGAGGCAATTCATCGCTGGAGGACCTGCTCATTGCTGCAGGGGGTGAGTGTGTATAAAATCTCGCCGGCCATCGTACTTTCAACCATGGTTTTATTCGCCTGCGCCATGGCCGCGGGCCAGGCCGCGCCAACAGCCAGCCTGGACGATCAACTCCTTGCCGCGGCCACGAATGGGAACGCAGCAGACGTGCAACAACTTCTGCAAAAGGGCGCCCATATTGAGGCGAAAGACAACCTCGGCTGGACTCCTCTGATCTGGGCGGCCTACCAGGGCCGAACGTACGTTGTGAACCTGCTGCTCGAAAGAGGCGCCAACCTTGAGGCCAAGGGAAAAAGCGGTCAAACCCCGCTGCACGAAGCGGGCTACATGGGGCACACCGATCTGGTGATGCTGTTCCTCGAAAGAGGCGCGAAGATCGGCGAAAAAGACAAGCGGGATTGGCCGGCGCTGCCTGAGGCGGCAAGCCAGGGCAATCTGGGAGCCGTCGAGTTGCTGCTCGCCAAGGGTGAGAGTATCGAAGCAAAAGATGAAAACGGCGATACGGCGCTCATCCGCGCTGCCCGTGCCGGCCAGGTGGATGTGTTGAAGCTGCTGCTCGAAAAGAAGGCCGGCATTGAGGCAAAAGACAAAGATGGCGATACCGCGCTGATTGAGGCGGCTTACGAGGGCAAAGCCGATGCAGTGCAGGCGCTGCTCGACGCAGGCGCCAACATCGAGGCCAAGGCCGGCGCTTATCCTAACGCGGGTGATACCGCGCTGATTGAAGCCGCCGGCCGCGGCAAAACCGAAGTTGTCGCGCTCTTGTTGGCGAAGGGCGCAAATATCGAGGCCAAAGACAAAAATGGCTGGACGCCGTTGATCCAGGCGGCCGATATGGGCCAGCCCGATGTCCTGCAATTGTTGCTGGCCAAAGGCGCCAACATCAATGCCAAGGGCAAGGACGGCAACACGGCGCTCCATTGGGCGATCAACGAGCAGCACCCCGACGCGGCAAAGGTGCTTGAGGATCACGGCGCTCAATAACCTTCACTCGGAAGCAGCAAAGACGTCTCAGGAGAAAAGTATGAAAAGAATCCTGCTGGCATTCGTTCTTCCAATTATGGCTCTCTCGCTGGGTCTCAAGTGCGCCGGTCAGGCGGGATCCGGCGCTCCCTCAGACCAGCCGAGTCCCGCGGACCAACTGATGGATGCCGCCCAAAAGGGCGATGCCGCAACCATCGAGCAACTGCTGGCAAAGGGCGTGAGCGTTGACTCGATAGGCAAGGACGGCCTGACTGCGCTGATGGTCGCCGCCGCTTCGGGCAAGCCCGAGATCATTGCGCTGCTGCTCAAGAAAGGCGCGGCCATCGATCTCCAGGACAGCCGCGGCAATACGGCGCTGCATTATGCAGTCATGGCCGCCGACTTCGAGTCGGCAACGCTGCTGATCGACAAAGGCGCCAACGTCAACACACAGAACGAGGACGGGCTTACGCCGCTCATGCTCAGCATCGTATCCGGCTCAGCGGACATGGTGAAGTTGCTGCTCGACCACGGCGCAAAGACAGAGTTCACCGACAAACAAGGCTTTACGGCGCTGATGGCAGCCTCCGGCGGAGGCCAAATTGACATGGTGAAGTTGCTGCTCGACCGGGGCGCCAACGTCAACGCCAAAAGCAACGACGGAACCACCGCGCTCAAGCTGGCAACGGACAACGCAAAAACCAAGGTGGCCGCGCTGCTGCGCGAACGGGGCGCGCAGTAGACCGGCGCCTGCGCCTGCGCAACACCTGCCTGGGATGAGGACAGATGCGCCGCCCGCGCCCGCGGGCCGCAAGGTTATTTCAGGTTCTTGACTGTGGCGCCCTGGGGAATGCTCACCTCGAACTGGCTGGCGGGAAGTTCGACATTCTCTTCAACCCTTTCAACACTCAGCACCAGCTGAATTCCCTCCTGTGGGCGTTTGATGGTCACGCTGGAAGGGTATTTGCCCGCGCTGAATTCGGTGTAGTTTCGATACATGATCTGCGTTTCCAGCGTTCCGCTGCTGTCATACACATCCTGGTCGTAGGGCAGCATGTCGTCGCGATGAAACGTCACCACGCGAATGGGCAGATTCTCGACCGCCGTTTTCCGCCGCATGATGCTCAGGACGTATTCCGGCATCGAGGATAGATGTTTCTTCGCCGTGTCCTCGATCGTTTCCGTATCTCGCGCCACCATGTACTCCTCGTCCGGTTCCAGCCCTCGCACCACGAGCGCGTCGAGGAAAAAGTTCGGGCGCAGATTTTCGAGCGGGTTCGATGATTTCTCGGTCACCGCGTTCGCGCCCTCCACGGCTAAGTTCTTCGTTGGCATCACAAGCGTGAAGCGGCTGCCATCGCTGGCCATGTCGAAGATCTTCACGCCGAAATATGTGCCCACGACGCGCAGCATCTCAGGTTTGCGCACCAGGATGTATCCGCGGCAAGAGGGGAAGTCCTTTTCGAGGCCCTGCGCGGACTTGAGTTCGGTAGCGTAAATCTCGACCGTAGCCGTAAGCGTATGGAGCGCATCCCAACGCTGACCGAGTTGCTTCACCAGTTGGTCGGGCGTGACCGTTTGCACAATGGCCGGCGCCTTGGGAACGGGCAGATGGCGCTTGGTAGGAATGATGTAAGAGCACCCGGAAAGCAGAAGCGGAAGAACCAGAGATACGGCGCCAACGCAGCTAGAGCGAACCCTCATCGTTCACCCGCCTTCTTCCGCGCATGCCGGTAGCCGGCCACGTTGCGGTTGTGCTCTTCCAGGGTCTCGGCGAAGAGCGAGTGGCCTTGGGCGTCGCTTCCCGCGGCCACAAAGTAGAGATAGTTCGTCTTGGGCGGATCCATGGCCGCGCGCAGTGACGGAATGCTTGGGTTGCACACGGGTCCCGGCGGCAGACCGGCGTGCAGATACGTGTTGTACGGGGTGTTGCGCGTCAAATCGCTCGCGTAGATCGTACCCCGCCAGTGGCCAGTAAGTTCGAGCCCGTAAATGACTGCGGGGTCGGTACGCAGCGGCATCTTTTTGGCGAGCCGGTTCGCAAAGACGCTGGCCACCAGCGGCCGCTCGGCATCCACGGCCGTTTCACGCTCTACAAACGACGCGATGGTCACCACCTGATGCACGTTTTCCTTCAATCCCAGTTCCGCGGCCACCGTGCGGAAGCGCCGCACCATGGCTGCCACAATCTGCGCCGGCGTGACTGTCGGCGAAAAACGGTAGGTGTCCGGAAACAGGTAACCCTCCAGGCTCTTTGCTTCGGGGTCCAAATCGGCCACCAGACTCGTCTCGCTCGCCGCTGCCGCCAGAAAATCCTGGCGTGTGCCCAGCCCCGCCTGTTCCACGCGCGCCGCGATATCGAAGATGTTCGCGCCCTCGGGCACGGTCAACGTCTTGGTAAACACGTCGCCGCGCGCAAGCCGCGCATAAACCTCAGTCACCGGCGCCGCATGATCGAAGCGATACGTCCCGGCCTGGAGCGTGCCGTGCCGGAACCAGCGCATCAGATCGAAGGCGTAACGGCTGCGCACCACGCCCGCCGTTTCCAGTTGGCGTCCGATGCGCATGGCGGAGGAGCCGGGCGCTACATTCACGAACGTCTCCGTCTCGGGCCCGTAGGGTGTTAGTACCAGCCACGCCGCTCCCGCCCCAAGCGCTGCAACCAGCATAGCCCCCAGCAAGATACCTGCCGCGCCGGAACTCTTCTTCTTCCCGCCTCTCCGTCTGCGCCGAGCCATCCTGCCGTAGTGGACCCTTCCCTGAAGAATAAAGACACGAAGATTCCTACCCGTATTCCCCTCTCCTTCGATTGTACCGGGAGTGAACCGGCGGCGCGCACGGCGAATGCCGCCGCAGCGGCAAACCGCTTCAAGCAGTAGATTGTCCGCCGGAGCTTAAGCTAGTAGCTAGGAGCTAGAAGCTGGAAGCTGTTCCTCATCCCCGCTATCTCGGCCTCGATGTTGGCAGCCGCCGCATCGGCGTGGCCGTCTCCGACGAGCTGGGCCTCACGGCGCAGCCCGTGCTCACGCTCGAGCGGCGCGGCAAGCTCCGGGACGATCTGCGCTCGCTGACGCGGCTCTGCCGGCGATTCGGCGTGGCGGGAATTGTGGCGGGCAACCCGCTGCATCTTTCCGGTGAGGCCAGCCCGCGAGCGGCCAAAACACAAGCCTTTGCCGCCAAATTGGGCGAACTGACCGGCCTGCCTATTCACTTGTGGGACGAGCGGCTGACCACCCGCGAGGCGCACACGATCCTCTACGAGGCCGGCCACGCTCGGCAGAAGCACCGCAAGGTAGTGGACCAAGTGGCTGCGGCGTTGATTCTGCAATCGTTCCTCGATCGGAAGCAGGGATCAGTGAACAGTGGCCAGTGATCGGCTTTTTGCCCGTGGCCTTCAGCGGTCGCGGTCCCACGGCACAGGCATTTGACGGCTGACCGCTGATCCCAGACCCTCCTTTTCACGCATTCTCTGTTATCCTGATGGGTTTAACTGCGCGAGGAGGAGGCCATGCCGGAGCACAGGGCGCGAAAGCATCATCAGGACCGGGTGGCGGAGGCGCTGCGGGTGGAGATCGGCGCCATGATCGAAGGCGAGCTCACGGACCCGCGCATCGATTTGTGCCACGTGAGCGAAGTGACACTGAATCCGGGCGGCAAGTCGGCGCGTGTGTATGTGGCTGTAGACAGCGCGACAAAGGACATTGCCAGGTCCGAAGCCGAGACCGTCGCCGGCCTTGAGGCGGCCAAGGGCTACATTCGCCATGAGCTGAAGGAACGGATGGGCGTGCGCCACGTGCCCGATCTGAGTTTTCTCGCCGACCGCTCGGGCCGCTTTCAGGCGCGCATTGAGGAATTGATGAGCCGGGGGCGCAAATCCCCCGGAGCGGGCCGGCCGGCCGCGGCTCATTCCAATTCTCCACAACCGGGCCTCGCGGACGGAAAGCCGTCGCAAGAGCAAAAGGCTTCGCTCCATTGACTGCATGATTCACCATTTCCCAAATTTCGGGGCTGATGCCGCGGCGATTGCGCCGGGGGTGCGTTCTAACGGCATCCCGGACTCGGCAAATGCCGGGCCCCTCGCAGCCATCCTTCAAATTCTGCGCCGGGGCGAACGATTTCTTGTCTGCTCCCACGCGCGGCTCGATGGCGATGCGGCGGGTTCCATGCTGGCGCTGGGCATGATGCTCCAGCAGATGGGTAAACGCGCCGACCTGGTGTCAGCGGACCCGATTCCCAAGGTCTACCGGAAGCTTCCAGGCGCCGAAACCATCCGCACGGCGCAGCAGGTGCACGGCCCCTACGACGCCGCGGTTCTTCTGGAGTGCGATAGCGTGGAACGCACCGGCCTGCGTGGACTGGAGGAGCTGTTCCTGATCAATATCGACCACCACATCAGCGGCCGGCCCTTTGCCAACGTCAACTGGATCGATCACAAAGTGGTGAGTACGGGCGAAATGGTGCACCGGCTGGCGCGAACTGCCGGCGCCGTGGTTACGCCGGAGATGGCCCACTGCCTCTACGCCACAGTGCTCACCGATACGGGCGGTTTTTGCTACGGGCCGGTGCGCGAGTCAACCTTTGCGCTGGCGCGGGATCTGGTGCTGGCCGGAGCCGATCCCGTTGCCATTGCTCGGGGAATCTATTTTTCAGTGCAGCCTGCAAAGCTTCTGCTGCTGGGCGCGGCGCTGAACACGTTGACGCGAGAAGGACGGCTGGCCTGGCTATGGGTGACGCATCGGGATATGGTGCTCAGTTGCGCCACGGAAGAAGATTGCGAGGGGATTGTGAACGTCGCGCTGTGCATCGATGACGTGATGGCTGCGGTTTTTCTGCGCGAGCTGCCGGAAGGACGCGTGCGGCTGAACCTGCGCAGCAAGGGCGCGGTGAATGTGGCCGCCATTGCCGCGCGGCTGGGCGGAGGCGGCCACGAAAACGCCGCAGGCTGCGCGCTCGATGGACCTCTGCCGCGCGCCCTCGAGGAAATATTGGCCGAGTTGCGCGGCGCGCTGGCCGGTTTTGCTGCCGCCTCCGCCTGAATGCCCTTGAGATTCCGCGTGAATCTGTTAGCCTTGACCCTGTCGCAACGCTCGAGGATTTCCGCATCTCTTCGCGGCGCGGAATACGAGCAGGTCCGGCCTGATCCCCCCATCCGTCCTGCATGAAGCTGAGATTTTTTGTCCTGCGCGAAGCAGGCCGCCGTGCGCTTTGTGGAGAAATGCCGGAGATGGAAAATTCCGTGGAATCATCGGGTCCAGATTTGCCCCAGCCCCGGCGGCGGCGTTTGCCTTGCTGGGCCACCCTTTACGAGGCGGCGGTCTTTTTAGCCTTCAGCGTCTTTTTCCTGGTTTACGGGGTAACTCCAGTGCTGGGCGGCGACGGCCTGGGGTTGGTGGGGGCCGACGAGCCGCGCTATGCCCAGATTGCACACGAGATGCTGGTGCGCTTCGGCGCCGCGCACTCGTTCACCGAGCGGTTGAGCGCCTGCGTAACTCCGTACCTCTACGGACGCCCGTGGCTGGAAAAACCCGCTCTCTATTACTGGCGCGCGATGTTCATCTTCCAGGATTTCGGGGTGCACGACTGGGCCGCGCGGCTGCCTTCGGCCACCTTCGCTTTTATTATGGTGGCGCTCATCTACCTGCACATGCGGCGATTCCGTCCCGGCGGACATCTTGACGCGGCACTTATCACCGTAGCCTGCGCCGGGATCATGGGCTTTGCGCGCGGCGCCTCCACCGACATGCAGATGGCAGCGCCGCTGGCCATCGGATTGCTGGGCTGGTATGCGTGGTACGAAACCGGCTCGAAGTTCTGGCTCTACGACATTTATTTTTTTACGGGGTTGGCCACACTGGCCAAAGGTCCGGTTGCGCCGCTTCTGGCCTTCCTCATCATCGCCGCCTTTGCCTTCTTGCGCCGCGAGTGGCACATCGTGCGCCGCTCGTTTTGGTGGCCGGGGGTGGTTCTCTATTTTGCCATGGTGCTGCCCTGGTTCATTGCCGTGCAGCATCAGAATCCCACATTCTTCCGTGAATTTTTCCTCGAGCACAACCTGGAACGCTTCGCCACCGACATGTATCAGCACGATCGGCCTTTCTGGTACTACCTGGTGGTCGTGGTACTGGCCCTCATGCCGTGGACCGTGGTCGCAATGCGCGCGTTGATTGACGGCATACTCACGTCGGTGGCCGAGTGGCGGCTGCGTCACTCCCGTGCGGGAAAGCCTCTGCCCACGCGCCCCGGCGACGCATTCCCCGAGTTTCTGGTGCTGTGGTCGCTCATTCCCGTGATCTTCTTCTCCTTCTCGCGATCCAAGCTGCCCGGATACATTCTTCCCGCCCTCCCGCCGATCACCATTCTCACCGGAGATTACCTGTTTCGCCGCCGCCGGCCGGGCCTGAACCGGTGGATTCTTCTCGGTCATGCGGCGGTGTGCGGCACCACGACCATGTCCGTCCTGCTCTTGCCGTGGTTTGTAGCCCACGGCGCGGCCATGCCGCCCGCTCACGCGCTGGCCGCTGCCGCGCTGGCCGCAGTGGGAGCAGGGCTGCTGATTCTGGTTGTGACCAAAGGTTTTGGCGTGGCCCGGCTGCGCACGGCCACCTGCGGGATCCTGGTGGTGCTGGTTCTGTTCCTCTACGGCGTCGGCCCGGTCTTCGGCGTCCCTGGAGTTGCCTCCACCAAGCACGTCATCCACCTGCTCGACCGCTCCTACTCCGCGCGGCCTCTGGCCCAGCGCATTGCTGAGTTCGTTCCCGCGGACGAGACCGTAGCGGTGTTCCGCGTTCGCCGCGACGTGGAGTACGGGATCTCGTTTTATCGTAGCCGCGAGGTGGTGAATTACGACGAGAGCGGCGTGCCCGATGGGCAGCATATCCTGGTGGCGCGCATCCAGGGCCGCCATGGCGCGGATCTGGGTACACAACTCGCGCTCAGTGAGCTCCTCGAAGGCCGTCAATACGAGCAGATCTTCGGATGGCCGGAACAGGGGTTAGAGGTGTACCTGGTCGGCAGCCGGTAATCTGGGGCGGTTCTCCTGCAACTATGAG
>PMYE01000174.1 GCA_003171315.1 Acidobacteriaceae bacterium | reverse complement strand
CCCTAGCCAGCTCGGCCTACTTTTGCTGGCAGCTGCGTTCGCAATCCCCGCGGTAGCTCAACAGGGCCAACCGGCCGGGGAACCCCAGAGTACCCCTCCCGCGGTGGCCCAACAGCAGCCGGCCTCCCCCGCGCCGCAGTTGAATACGCCAGGGCGTGAGGGGTTCTGGGGGCGTGTGAATCCCTTTGCCCGCAAAAAGTGGGTGAACAAGCGGATAGATCCCATCAAGGACCGGCTCAGCGAGCTGGACGAAGTAAATGCCAAGAACACCCGTGACATCCAGGATGTGGATGGCCGCGCCCAGGCTGGTATTCACAAGGCGCAATCCGCAGCCGATGCCGCAAACGAGACAGCAACCGCAGCCAATTCGCAGGCCGAGAAGGCCAGCGGAACCGCGCAGCAGGCAGCTGGCCATGTCGACCAGTTGAACGGCACTGTAAATGGTCTTGACCAATACAAGCCCGTGACTGAAGTAGACGTAGTGTTTCGCGGCGCCCTGCCTGTTCTCTCGGCAGCGGACCGCAAGCAGCTGGACGATCTGGCCACAGGCCTGAACGCCCGGCAAGGTTACATTCTTGAAATTGAAGGGCACTCGCCGCTGGCGGGTCCCGCAGGAGTACAGAGTTCGAGCAGGCTTGACGATGCGGTCAAGCGCTATCTTGTTCTCGAACACCAGGTTCCCGTCTACAGAATGCACGCAGTGGCCCTGGGCAATGCCCCGGTAGCCACAACCGGCGATGAGAGCAACAAGCCGGCCAAGGTTATTAGAAGCGTGCACATTCGGTTGATGGAAAACAGTTTGGCGGCCCAGGGCACCGCGCCTCCCCATGGCGAGGCTTCCCTGAAAGGTGCGGAGCGGCCGTAAAAAAGCCGAAACAGCTCCTCCCCCGAGGCTCATTTCCGCGCCAACGGCCCCCCAGCCGAAGGCCGCCAAAAAAGCTCTCGTAACGCGAGAGAACCAAGGCAACTTGGCCCCCGCTGAAACGGGGGCCGTTTTTTTGAGACGGGGACTGAGGGACTAAGGGAACGAGGGAACAAGGGAACAACGGAGCCGAGGGTCTGGGTTTGTGGCTTTACTGTGATTATAATGTTTGTTATAATCATAAGAATGGTGGCCTGCGATGATCAAGCTCAAAGTGACGACGGTGGGGAGTTCGGCGGGAATTGTGTTACCGAAAGAGGCGTTGGCGCTGCTCAAGGTAGCGAAGGGTGACTCGGTCTTTCTCACAGAATCACCGGACGGCGTACGCATTACGCCTTACGATCCGGAGTTCGAGGAAGACATGGGACTGGCTCGCCAAGTGATGCGGAAGCGCCGCGACCTGCTTCGCGAGCTGGCAAAGTGACAACTCCGGCCTGGAGATGGATCAAGGAAAGCTCGGTTCTCGCCATCCACGAAGAACAGATTGCGGAGCACGGCGGCCTGGCGGGAACGAGGGATTTGGCGCTGCTGCTGTCAGCGCTGGCGCGGCCGCAAAATCTGGCAGCCTATGGGAATCCCGACGTCGCGGACCTGGCTGCTTCTTACGCTATTGGAATCGCGCGGAATCACGCGTTCCTGGATGGGAACAAACGGACGGCCTGGGTGGTTGCAGAAATTTTTCTGCTGAAGAATGGTTATGAACTCATCGCGAGCGACCGAGACGGAGTGACGACGATGCTGGCTGTCGCGGATGGGACTATGTCAGAGCCGGAATTCGCGCTTTGGGTGCGGACTTATATAAGGCCATTGAATACGAAGTGAACTTCTCCAATCGGCCACGTGCCTTGAGTGTGCTCGACGTACGCGATGAGCCTAAGTGCGTTCCGGCAGTAGTATTCTGAGACCTCACCTATGTTCTTGCAGGGAGGTTTGTATGCGCAGGATTCTATTCGCTCTGGTTGCGATGGCGTTTGCAGCCGGCTTGACGAGGCCGCTTTGGGCGCAGGGCGCGCCGGCGCAGTCGAGCGCCGGGGAGCCGTACACCATCGAGTACTACTACAAATGCCAGTGGGGCCATCAGCAGGAGTTTCTCGACCTGTTTCTGAAGAACCATTGGCCGCTGCTCAAAAAGATTCAGGCGACGGGGCGGGTTCTCTCGCTCAAGATCGAGTCGCCGGCCTACCACACGATGGAGGACGAGCGCTGGGACTACCGCGTGACCATCGTCTACAAGAATTCGACCGTGGCCACGAGCGCGAACCCGGACGAAGAGGCGTTCATCAAGGAGCTATGGCCCGACCAGGAGAAATACAAGAAAGAGGAGCAGAGGCGGTTTGAGATTCTGCTGGGGCACTGGGATTTGCCGGTGACGGATATAACGCCGAAATAGCAGAGATCAGAGAACAGAGATCAGAGATCAACGGCTGGTGCTCAGAGATCGGCGCGTGCGCGCCATTGGCGGACGAGGTCGGCGGCGGCTTCGGGCCAGTCGGGGAATTCGAACTCGAATCCTGCATCAAGGAGGCGGCCGGGAACGACGCGACGGCTTTTGAGGACCAGCTCGGGCTCGGTGCGCAGAAAAAACATGCCGATGGCCATAAGCGGGGCGGGAGCGGGAAGGCCGTTGGGCATGTCCCAGGCCTCGCGCAGAGCGGCCATGAATTCGCGGTTGGGCAGAGGGTTGGGCGCGGCAAGATTCACCGGGCCCTCGATCTCCTCGTGCTCGATGAGAAATTCGAGCGCGCGGGCGTAGTCGGCTTCGTGAATCCACGAAACGTATTGGCGGCCATTGCCCTGCGTGCCGCCCAACCCGGCGCGAACCAGGTTCGAGAGGACGCCGAAGACGCCGCCCGGCGAGGGGCTGAGAACCAGCGAGGTGCGCAGCGCGATCTTGCGCGTGCGCGGCGTTTCGGTGCGGAAAAATGCGGCCTCCCAATCCTTGGCCAGGCGGACGGTCCAATTCCACTTCGCTGGAGCGCGACGTAGAGGCGATAGCAGTTCGTTGCCGCCCAGCTCGCCAGTGGCCTCGTCCATCGGCCGGTCAAACTCCGTTCCCTGGGGCACGTGCCGGTAGATGGCCGCGGTTGAGGCGTTCATCCACAGGCGCGGCGGGTGGGCGAGCACGGCGAAGGCGTCGTGGAGCACGCGCGTGGGCCCGATGCGCGAGTCGTGGAGTTCGCAGCGATTGCGCGCCGTGTAGCGGCAGCCGATGCCGCGGCCGGAGAGATGGATGCAGACGTCGGCGCCTTCGAGGGTTTCGATCCAGGGGCCAAGCTGCCAGCCATCCCAATGAACCGTTTGCCAAGGCGCCGTGTAGGGCCCGCGAGTGAGCACCGTGACGTAATGGCCGCGCTCCTGAAAAAACTGCGCCAACATGCGGCCGATTTGGCCGCTGCCGCCGGGCATGACGATGCGCAAGGGCCGAACGGCCTGTATGCCAGGATTCTCCATGCAATCAGGGTAACGCGCCGCAGGACTGACGATGGCGCCTATTGTTGCGGCGGGAAGGGATAGCTCTGGGCAAATTGGCGGCGGCGATGGGCGCGAACCGCGTAGAGGATGACAATGACGGCCAGCAGAATCGCGAGGAGCGGACCAAAAAAGATCCAGGGCGAGAACTCGACGCGATCCTTGCCGACGGAGACCGAGGCGGGCGCATGTACCACGCCAAACATGGTAACCATGTCTTTGGCGACGGAGACGTTTTCTCCCAGGCGCACGGAGCTAAAGAAGGAAACCAGGTCGCCCCCGATCGAGGAGTTATCGGCAGCCGAAACCTTGCCGAAGAAGTCGACCAGGTCGTGGCGGGCTTCCCCGTTCAGGCGCACGTTTCCGAAGAAGACCACGATGTCGCCTTCGACCGTGCCTTGGGCGCGGACGCTGCAGAAGAAGCAGATCGCGTCGTGGACCGGAGTATCGGGAGTGACATCGATATTGCGGAAGAACTGGACCGCGTCCTGGCTGGCGCGGGCAGGGGCAGCCGCCGCGGCCAGAGTGGCGCCAAAGAGGCAAATGGCGAGAAATCTCCAAGACATAGGCGCGCGATCCTCGCTATAAGCCCACTATACGTGCAAGGGCGGCGGAAAGTTCCCTTGCGATTCAGGCAGGAGTGAGCGCCTGCGTCCATTCGGCGGCGCTCGAAACCAGCACGTCAGGCGGGGTTTCCAGCAGGTTCTGAGGGCCGAAGCCGAAGGTGCAGCCGACCGACCAGGCGCGGGCGTTGCGCGCGGTCTCGACGTCCACCTGGCTGTCGCCGATCATCACGGTCTCCTCGGGCGCGGCGCCGGTCTCTTCCATGAGCGAGCGCAGGCCCAGCGGATCGGGTTTTTTGACGGGGAAGCTGTCA
Organism: Acidobacteriaceae bacterium; assembly: GCA_003171315.1. GTDB lineage: Bacteria > Acidobacteriota > Terriglobia > Terriglobales > Acidobacteriaceae > Telmatobacter. The sequence goes on along the minus strand of PMYE01000174.1, from coordinate 72,143 downwards.
CCGCCATAGATGTGGAGGAAGTAGTCGGCCAAGCCCAATCCTTCGCAGATGCCGCGCGCGGGCCGAACCGGCTTGTTGGTGAGCACGGCCATGGCTCGCACGGGGACGCCGGGCGCATCGTGCAGCTCGTGCAGGGCCTTGAGGGCGTCGAGAACGCCCGCGTAGGCGTAGGTGAAGTCGAGCTTGTGCTCGCGGTAGTACTGGAGAAAGAAGGCGTAGGCCCGGGCGAAGAGATCTTCGTTGACCTTGTCGAGCGCGATGTTACCGGCCAGTGCGAGCGAGCGCCGCATGAGCATGGGGGCGCCGTTGCCGACGAAGCCGGCAATCGTGGGGTCGGGCAGCGGGCCCAGGTTGGATTCTCGGAGCGCTGCATTGACGCTGTTGCAGAGATCCTGCGCCGAGTCGATGAGCGTGCCGTCGAGATCGAAGACCAGCAGCTTCAATCGCTCAACGGGAATGGGGCGAAAGACGCGGATCATGCGTCCAGTGTAACTGGCGGCGTGCGGCCCTGGCATGGCGTCTGCATCGTTTACACTTAGCAAACAAAGCATAGGAGAGGAGTTGGAGCGTTTTGAAGAAGTGTCTTGCGATTCTGTCGGCGCAGCTCGTTCTTGCGTTCGGATTGGGCTATCTGCCCGCGCAGCAGGCGTCTGCGCCGCAATTCAGCACCAACGCCGCGGCGGAACGCATTCCCAACCTCGACACGCTCAAGAAGGAGCTGCGGGCGTATCACGATTGCACGTGCAGGTGCGGATGCTATACGCATGACCTGGATGCGCAGGCAGACCGCGCCATCGCGTATCTGCGCCAGCGCGCCGCTCATCGCCGCCCACAGGAAAAACTGGCGCTGATTCTGGACATCGACGAGACGACGCTGTCGAACTACCAGGAAGAGGTTGGCGCGGATTTCGCATATAACGCTGCCATTTTCAATGCGTGGGTGGAAACGGCACAGGCTCCGGCAATTCCGGGCACATTGCGAATTTACAAGGAAGCACAGCGGCTGGGCGTGAGCATCTTTTTTATCACCGGCCGCTCCGAGACGGAGCGCACCGCCACGGAACGCAACCTGAACGCCCAGGGATTCCACAAATGGCAGCAATTGACGATGCGCTGCGCCGATCACGGCCCGGAGACCGCCGGCGCGTTCAAAGCGATGATTCGCGGACAGATTGCCGCGCAGGGATACACACTGGCGCTCAACGTGGGAGACCAGTGGAGCGACCTGAAGGGCAAACCCGAGGCGGAATACTCGGTGAAGTACCCGGACCCGTACTACTTCATTCCGTAACGAGGGCGCTAATGGATGCGAATGTTGCCCGATCCGGTTTCGACGCGGACCATCGGCCCGCCGCCGCCGATCTTGCCCTTCAGGTGGCGGCGTTCCGCCGTACCCTCCGGCACGATCTCGCGGTCGCATTGAACGCTGCCTGAGCCGGTCTCGGCGTCCAGCGTGAGGCCGGCATTGCCTGTCTCGAGCTCGACGCTGCCCGAGCCGGTTTCAATCCGCCACGGCGCGGCCGGGATACCGCCCACGTTGATGTTGCCCGAACCGGTTCGGGCGCGCAGCCCACCGTGCAGGTTTTTCAGCGCAATCGAACCCGAACCTGTCTCGGCCTTCACATCGCCTGCGCCGGACTGCTCTGCTTCGATGGTGCCTGAGCCGGTTTCGAGCGAGAACCCACCCTGCAGGCCGGTAGCGCGAATCGAGCCCGAGCCCGTGCTCAGCCTGGCATCCGTACCGACGCCGTCATCGGCCAGGTTACCCGAGCCGGTCGCGGCGTCGAGAAAGGCGCCGGGGGGCGCCTGAATTTCATAATCGATGCTGATGTTGCCGAGATTCCGGTGTTTGTCACCGATTTGCACGATGTTGCCGGTCTGCTCGATGGGTGGATGCGCGGCGATTTCGCGCACCTTCTCGTCGCTTCCGCCCCAGTTCGACTTCACGCGCCCGAAGACGTGCACGCGCCCCGCGGGGCCGCTGGTGAGATGAATGGAGCCTGAGCCGGTGGTCACGGTCAGATCCACTCTGCCGCTCACCACCAGGTCGCGTTCAAAAGTTGCCTCGGTTGCCCGCGCCATGGCTGCCGGCAAAATTGCCATTGCCAAAGCGACCGTCATTACCGCAAAAAAACGTCTCATAGCGATCCTTACCTCTTCCACACCCGTATTACGGACACAAGCGTTCTCCAGTTCAAAAAAATCGCCGCGGGCAAAGCCGCTCTTTGCTCTGTGACTCTTACGCGCCGTCCAATGCTATCCTCTCACCCAGATGCACGAACTTCTGCTGCTCAAACCGGTTGCCGTGGCGATGCTGATTCTGGCCAACGCCTACTTTGTGGCAGCCGAATTCGCGCTTGTCTCCATCCGCGACACGCGCGTGGAACAGCTTCTTGCGGCGCGGGTTCCCGGATCGCGGGCAGTGCGGCGGCTGCAGAACAATCTCGACGACCTGCTGCCTGCCGTTCAGCTCGGCGTGACGCTCTGCTCGCTGGCGCTGGGCTGGCTGGGGGAGCCGCTGGCGGCAGGGATTCTGGCTGGCTGGATGAGCGGGCTGCCTTACGCACAAATTTATGGCCATGTGGCGGCCGTAGCGCTCGGCTTTGCCCTGATCACGTATTTTCACGTCGTCGCCGGCGAGCTGGTGCCCAAGGCGCTGGCCCTGCGCCGCGCGGAGGCTTTGGCTGTGGCCATCGCGCCGCCGATGCTGGTTTTTATGGCGGTGACCCGTCCCGCAGTGCGCTTGTTGAGCCGGTCCGCGGCTGCGGTGCTGCGCGGCTTCGATATTCCCAAGACGGAGCGCGCGGCGTCGATCCACTCCGCCGAGGAGCTGAAACTGATTACAACGGCGGCGCGCCGGCTGGGCCTGCTGCCCGAGTTTCAGGAGATGCTTGTACACCGCGCGCTGGAGCTCGGCGACGTCCCCGTGCGCGAGATCATGACCCCGAGACAGAAGATCTATTCTTTGCCTTCCAACATGCTCTTTCAGGAGGCCTGCTCGCGGGCTTTCGGCCGCAACCATTCGCGCATTCCCGTCTACGACGAAACCCGCGGCCCTGAGTTTATCGTCGGCGCAGTCTATGCGCGGGACCTGGCGCGGCTGCTTTTCTTCCGAACGTCACCGGCCGCGCCCGCAGCGCCCCAGGCCGAGCTTCGCCTGGCGCAGATCATGCACGAGGTCCTGGTTGTGCCTGAAACCAAATCCGTACTGGACCTGCTGCGCGACTTCAAGCAGCACCGGAGGCATCTTGCCATCGCGGTGGACGAGTACGGCTCAACCGTGGGCCTGGTAACCGCCGAGGACGCGATCGAGCAACTGGTGGGCGAGCTTGAGGACGAATTCGACACCCCCTCGCATCCGGTTCTGGGCAGTGCCGGCGGGGAGGTGCTGATGGATGGAAGCGTGAATCTGCGCGATCTGGAAACGCAAATGCAATGGAGCCTGCCGCGCGACGGCGGCGTGGAAACGCTGGCCGGGTTCGTGTTGGCGCGTCTCGGGCACATTCCCCAGCCGGGCGAATCGCTGGTCTTCGAGGACCGGCGGCTGACGGTAGTCGAGATGGACGCCCGGCGTATCGCAAAAATCCAGGTGGAGAAGGTGAAGCAGCAGCCGGCGCCGGAGCAGAGCGTGTGAGGAGAGTGTTCGTATTTTGTCGGATGCGCGGCGTGTGCGGTGCTACTGAGCCGGTGGCGCAGCGGCGGCAAGGCACGCGCGCGGGCCTTGGCCATAGGCCTGAGTGAAAACCTTGTAGAACTGCGCGTAGCTGCCGAATCCGGCGGCATAGACGGCTTCCGCCACCGTTTTCCGCTCGGACTGGTGAAACTCTTCCCAGAATCGCGATAAACGCAGGGAGTTCCGGTAGTGGCTCAGCGGAACTCCGATCTGCTTACGGAAGATCCGGCTCAGGTACGCTTCGCCGACGCCGCATGCCCTGGCCAGTTGGCTCAGATTCAACTCCTGTTCGCCGTCGCTCATGAGTTGGATCGCGCGCCGTACCGCCCGGTGCAGAGCCGCCGCATCGCCCTCTACCTTGCCGGTCCTCTGGCTGCGCCAACACAGCAGCAGGAGGTGGCGCAGCCCCGCATTCAGGGCGTCGGGATCGTCGTGCTTGTAGGAAAAACTCGACAGCCATCCATAGCCGGCTTCGCGGTTCAACAGGTCCGGATCGAGCGAGCCCTGCATGAGCGAATCCATGGTGCCGCGAATGAGATCGAAGGCATCCGGCGCGAGACGCGTGTTGAGAACCGCCCGGCTCTGGTAGTTTCCGCGCTTGAGATCAGCATACGCGGGCGTGCGACACGTCTTTGCGATGAGCGAAGGCTTAAAAACCGCGACATAGAATTGCGCATCTGCCGAGCGCGCTACTAATTGGTGTTCCTGCTCGGGAAACAGCCAGAGCAGCGCGCGCGAAGGAAACGTGAAGCACCGCTCGCCAACCATATACGTGATCCATCCGCGAACGACAAGGTTCAGCTCCAGTTCCACGTGATGATGACTATCGAGCTTGGGCACGTTGCGCGCCGATTCGGCCAGAAAGAGGAACCCGTCATATCCACGGCTCAGTTTCAAATCCGCCAACATATGGACAAAATACGATAACTCTTGAGCATTTGTCGAGTAGACATCGGGGGCAACCCGGGAGTAACGTGAGAGTGCGCAGGTTCCTGCATGATGGTTTCCCCTATCAGCTCGCGAACTTACGGAGTTTTATCGGACGGCCAGGAAGTCGTTGCGTGGTCCCTCAAAGGCCGCGGCGGGTTGGCGCTGGAAGTGATCACCCTGGGCGGGATCGTGACGCGGATGCTCGCACCGGGGCGCGATGGAAGAGCCGAGGACGTGGTGCTGGGTTTCAACGATCTTGCATTTTACGCCGCCGGCCATCCGTATTTCGGCGCGATTACGGGCCGTGTGGCGGGACGGATCACCGGCGCTGCGTTTACGCTCGACGGCCGGATGTATCAGCTCGCCCGCAACGACCCGCCAAACCATCTCCACGGCGGAGTGCGCGGGTTCGACAAGCGCATCTGGGACGCGTCGATGCTGGAACGAGCGGACGGCGCACCATCGTTGCGTCTCGCGTATTTCAGCCCCGATGGCGAAGAAGGCTATCCGGGAAACGTGCATGTAACGGTCACTTACACCGTCACGAACGAGAATGTGTTTCTCATCGAATCGGAGGCGGCGGCCGATCGAACGACTCCGCTCAGCCTGGCGCACCACTCCTACTTCAACCTTGCGGGCGAAGGCTCCGGCTCAATCGCCGACCACCAGATGGAGATCTTCGCCAACAAGTTTGTTCCCACCGACGAGCATCTGACGCTGAGCGGACGGCTTGAAGCAACGGCCGGTCAAGGCAACGATTTCCTTCGGCCGCGGCGGCTTGGCGACGCGATTCCGCTGCTGTTCCAGCAACACGGGGATCTGTACGCGCTGCCGGCACGCGCGCCGGGAGTACCGGCGCCGGCTGCCCGCCTTCGCGATGCGGCGAGCGGGCGCGTGCTGACCGTATCGACCACGGAAGACTACCTGCAGCTTTACACCGGCAGCAAACTCAACGGGAATCGCGCCGGAAAATCGGGTGCCGCGTATGCACCCTACGCGGGCCTTTGCCTGGAGTGCCACGGATACCCCGATGCGTCGAATGCTTCGCTTCGCGATGGCATCCTTCTGCATCCGGGAAAAACGCAGCGCCACGCGACCGCCTATGCATTTTCAGTGGACGTTGCAGAGGCCTCGCCGGCAGACGGGCCTGCGCAGACTGCAGGCCGAGCATCTCAGGAGTAAGCCACCACCATGAGTCACAACGCTGCGATTCTCGATAAGCCAATTCCCCACCCCGACTACAGTTTGACCGGCGTGAATGCCACTTTGGCCATTGAGAAGGGACTCGCCGAGGCCGATTGGTACCAATGCGCGGTTCCGCGCCAGGCCATGCGCGAACTGCTGGTGCGGCGCGACGGGCCCGCCATCCGCGACACGATTTTGTGGTTCGCGCTGATCCTGGGCGCGGGCTACGCGACGTGGGCGCTGTGGGGCACGTGGTGGGCGATTCTGCCGTACGCGATCTACGCCGTGCTCTACGCCTCGACTTCCGATTCGCGCTGGCACGAGGCCGGGCACGGCACCGCGTTCAAAACCGACTGGATGAACAACGCGCTGTACGAGATCGCCTCGTTCATGGTGATGCGCGAGTCGACCGTGTGGCGCTGGAGCCACAACCGGCACCACAGCGACACCATCATCGTGGGCCGCGATCCCGAGATCGCGGTGCCGCGGCCGCCGGTTTTGTGGAAAGTGATTGCGCCGTTCTTCAATGTGCAAAGTTATCCGGCATATTTCAAGGCGGTCGTCATGCATTGCTTCGGGCGCATGTCGGTCGTGGAAAAGACGTTCATTCCGGAGAGCCAGTTCAACCGCATTTACTGGACAGCGCGGGTGTATGCGGCGATTTATTTGAGCGTAATTGCGTTTTCGATTTATGAGCGCAGTTTTCTGCCGCTGTTCCTGGTAGGGTTTACGAATTTCTTCGGCAGTTGGCTGATGCCGGTGTACGGGTACACGCAACATGCGGGGCTGGCGGAGAACGTGCTCGATCACCGGCTGAACTGCCGCACGGTGTACATGAATCCGGTGCACAGGTTTCTCTACTGGAACATGAACTACCACGTGGAGCACCACATGTTTCCGCTGGTGCCTTACCACGCACTGCCGCGGCTGCACGAGGTAGTCAAGGATGACTGCCCGACACCATACTCCAGCATCTTTAACGCATGGAGCGAGATTATTCCGACGATAAGAAAGCAGATGAAGGACCCCGCGTATCACGTAAAGCGGCGCCTGCCGGAGCCGAAGGCGCGCACGCGCGAGGCGTGCTTTGCGTCCGAGGCCCAGCCCGACGCAGCGGGTTGGGTTCAAGTATGCGTCGCGAGCGATTTGCGGCGCGCGGATGTGGTGCGGTTCGATCATGCGAGAAAAACCTACGCGGTTTACAGGGATGAAGACGGACGGCTCTACGCCACCGACGGGCACTGCACGCACGGCAACACACATCTCGCCGACGGCCTGGTGAAGGGCGGGATCATCGAGTGCCCGAAGCATAACGGGCGGTTCCATCTGATCGATGGCTCGCCGGCCCGCGCGCCGATCTGCCGTGGATTGGCGACGTATCCGGTGGCGGAGCGCGACGGCCGCATCTTGGTGGATGTGATTCATGCGGGCGGCGACGGAGCTCGCGCGCAGACCACCTTCCGGTTCCGCGTGGTGAGCAACAACAGCGTGGCGACGTTTATCAAGGAACTGGTGCTGGAGCCGGAGAACGGCGCCGGCGCCGTGGCGTTCGCGCCGGGCGACTATCTGCAGCTCGACATCCCCGCCTACGACTCGATCCGCTTCCGCGAGTTCGACATCCCCGAGCCGTTCGCCACGGTGTGGAAGAACCAGCACGTTTTCGATCTGGCGGCGCGAAATCCGCAACCGGGCCGGCGCAACAACTACTCGCTTGCCGGCAACCCGCTCACGGAGCGATGCCTGAGGTTCAATGTGCGCATCGCGACGCCGCCGCCAGGACAGGACTGCGCGCCCGGTGTGGGATCGAGTTACGCCTTCAGCCTCAAGCCCGGCGACACGGTTTCAGCGATCGGCCCGTTCGGCGACTTTCATATCAAGCCGACGCAACACGAAATGGTGTACATCGGCGGCGGGGCGGGCATGGCTCCGCTGCGCGCGCATCTTTCGCACTTGCTTGAAAACGGAAACACAGCGCGGAAGATCAGCTACTGGTATGGCGCGCGCTCGCGGCAAGAGATTTTTTACGAAGAGTACTTCCGTACTCTGGAGGCAGGCCATAAGAACTTTTCCTTCCATCTCGCGCTTTCGTCGCCGCTCGCCGAAGACAACTGGACCGGCCATGTGGGCATGATTCATGAGGTCGTGCTGGAACAATACCTGCGCGATCACCCCAACCCTGAAGCAGTTGAATATTACCTTTGCGGGCCGCCCATGATGATCAAAGCCTGCAACCGGATGCTCGGGTCGATCGGCGTACCGGCGGGGCAAATTGCGTATGACGAGTTCTGACGATGACGATTGCCGATGAGAATAACGTATCGATCGCCCGCGATCCGCGCCTGCGCTGCTTCATGAACATCCTGGCGCTCAACGGACTGCCGCAAAAAACGCGCGATCCGCTGCAAGCGATTCGCGGCGCGGGATATGACGGCGTGCAGTTCATCCAGCCGCTGGAGCGCGCGCTGAAGGACGAGGCGCTACGCATGGGCCTCGGCGTTTGCGGCAGCGGACGCGTGAACACGCCGGCCGAAGCCGGGCCGCTGGCCAAGGAAGCGCGCGATGAGGGATTGGAGTGCCTGACGCTTCACGTGGGTTGGGGCCTGGAGGGCGATGCGGAGGCGGCGGCGCTGATCGGAGCCGTTTTGGAAGCGCAAGCGAAGTATTCCGTCCCACTCTATCCGGAGACGCACCGCGCAACGATCTTTCAGGATCCATGGCGAACGGTTGGATTCCTGAAGAAATTTCCGAGCCTCGAATTCAACGGCGATTTTTCGCACTGGTACACGGGATTGGAGATGGTCTACGGCGGCTTCGAGAACAAGATGGAGTTCATTCGCCCCGTTCTGGGCCGCGTTGCGTTTCTCCACGGACGCATCGGGAATCCCGGCTCGATGCAGGTGGATGTGGGCGACGGAAGCGCGGACGGGCGCCCTTACGTGAGCCACTTTCGCGCTCTCTGGACCGAGTCGTTTCTCGGGTTCTTACGCCGAAGGCTGCAGGCGGATCGGTTTTGCTTCGCGCCGGAGTTGCTGGGGCCGGATATCTACTATGCGCGAACCTTCATGGGCAAGGAAGAATCCGATCGCTGGGAGCAGTCGCTGGTTTTAGTGCGCATCGCGCGCGAGAGCTTCAGCGAGGCGCGGCGGCGCTGGGAGGCGGAGGGCCGCTCAGCCTGAGACAGAGCAGACTCGTTCGCGCAGGTACACGATCCATTACCCTCGCGTACATGCTAAACCCGGCCTGCATGGACGAAAATAGAATCGGATGCATCCTTCAGACGAGGCTGAAAAACGATTGACGCCCACCCAGACTGGAATTCACCCATGGACCGCCAATGAGTTTGAACGGCTGGTCTTCGAGTGCAAGCCGAAGGCCGCAGTGTTCGATTGCGACGGAACCCTCTGGAGCGGCGACGCGGGGTACGGATTCATGGCCTGGTCGCTGGAACAGGGGTTGGTGTCTCGCTCGACCAACGACTGGATCGATACGCGCTATCGCGCCTACCGGGCGGGCAGCGTGAGCGAAGAGACCATGTGCGGCGAGATGGTGCAGATGTACGCGGGCTTGCGGGACAGCGAACTCGAAGCCGCCGCCGCACGCTATGTGGACGAATTCGTGCGCAGGCGCATCTTTGCTGAGATGCTGGCGCTGATAGAAAAGATGAGGCAGGCTGGGATCGAGCTTTGGGCGGTGAGCTCGACAAACCGGTGGGTGGTCGCCGAGGGGCTGCGCGATTTCGGCATCCCAGAGGAGAGAATTCTGGCGGCCGAAGTGCGCGTCAAGGACGGCATGATCTCCAGCGAGCTTGTTGACGTGCCCACGGACGAGGCCAAAGCAACAGCGCTGAGGCGCGTGGGAGTGCCCGCTCCCGATGCGGTGTTTGGCAACTCGATCCACGACCTGGCGATGCTGGAGATGGCGCGCTGCCCCTTCCCGGTAAACCCGTCTCCGGCGCTGCTTGCGGAGGCGGCAAAGAGGGGCTGGGGCTACTTCAAGCCGCAGGGCGCCGAGGGCGTGGAAGCCGCTGTGGGAGGGGAATAGAGCTGGAATTGCCGGTTCCCCAGCATTCAAGCAATGATTGCCGCCGGATGCGGAGGGCAGAATCCGAAGGGCGAATTCTTCAGTTCGCACCTTCTTTTCTGTCATTTACACTGGAAGGCGTGAATGAGAAGCCGCCAAAGACAAGAACGCACACTCCCGGTCCCGCCCTCCGCTTTGTGGCCGCCGCACTGATTGTGCGCGACAGAGAGGTATTGATCGGACAGAGGCGGGCGGAACAGCCCATGGGGTCGTTGTGGGAGTTTCCGGGCGGAAAGATCGAGCCCGGCGAGAGCCCTCAGGAAGCGCTGGTTCGCGAGCTAAGCGAGGAGCTCGGCATTCGCGCCGAAGTGGGTCCCGCAGTAACGCGCATCCGGCACAACTATCGCCGTGGCGGCGCTGTGGACCTGCAGTTCTTTGCGGTGCGCGAGTTTACGGGCGAGATCGATAACCGGATCTACCAGCAGGTGCGCTGGGTGAAGCTTGAGGACCTGACCGGCTACGAGTTTCTGGCCGCGGACCGCGGGCTGATTCGGGATCTGGCGGCGGGGAAGCTGCTGTAACCACCTGCTGTGGGGCGGGTGCCTTCGGCATGGTTGGTAGGACTCCGTGATTCTTTTCTGGTCCGAGAATCTCGACCCGTGCGCCCGACACGGAATCAGTAAATCATCTCCATTCGTAGGCCTTTTTCATCGACTACGGGCTGACGCGGGAGGCTCTCGGTCTTTCCGCAGTGCCTTCGGTAAGCAGTTTGAGCAGCGATCGCCGCGTCGAGGACATCGTCCCGACTTGCGCCGACGAGCCCACCCTGTGCAGCCTCTCGCCAATTAGAGCATTGCGGGAGTTCTATTCCACAAGCGCTCAGCAGAAGGCGCCGCTCATCGTAACCCTCCCGAGATTTCTTCCGATGCAACATCGGCAGGCGGTTAAACCTCCAAAAACAGAGTTCAGGGTGAACCTCAAAGACCCACTCTTGAAGTTTCGGGGTCATCAGAGTATCCACCTCAGCAACCTTCGGATAGATTGCATATGACTGCTTCGTGACGCCCTTGCCGAAAAGCTTGCGCGACAATTCACAGGCATCGACGTAATTGCGTGCGTCAAGCAGGCTCCTAAATGGAGCTGGAAATACGCTGCTGCTTCGGTTAGGTGCAAGGAGTCGCCGTGCTTCAATATCACAGCATCGGTGTTGTCCGTCGTTCCATAAACCAATGGGAATATCAACAGCGACACATTTGGCGCTCTCATTGCATTTCAAAGCCTCTCCAAAACTTGAGAATACTCGGAAGCCGATGCGCTGCGTCGAGACTTCATAGCGGCAGACGAGCCAACCAGAATGGCAACCGTCTATTCCTAATACAAATGCGTCCATCCTAAAGCCCCTCAGTGTCCCGGCATCAGACCCCACAGCATGGCCAGCGTCAACCCGATGACAATGATGCTGGTGGCCCAAGCGATCCAGTTCCACAGGCGCGAGTTTTTGTGTTCGCCCATCAGGTCGGTGCGGTTGATGAGGAGCAGCATGAGAATGATGACCACCGGGAGCAGAACGCCGTTGAGCACCTGGGAGAGAATCGCGACATTGATCAACTGCGAATCGGGCAGCAGCAGGACCGTGACGGCTCCGCCGGCGATGAGCAGCGTGTAGAGCCAGTAGAAGAACGGCGCTTGGCGGAAATTCTTGTCGACGCCCGATTCGACGCCCAGCCCTTCGCAGACGGTGTAGGCCGTGGAGAGGGGAAGGATGGAGGCAGCAAAGATCGAGGCGTTGAAGAGCCCAAAGGCAAATAGGACGAAGGCATAATCGCCAGCCAGCGGACGCATGGCTTCGGCCGCGTCGGAAGCCACCTGGATGGCTCCCATGCCGTGCACGTAGAGCGTGGCCGCGCAAGCTACGATGATGAACCAGGCAATGATGTCGGTAAAGAAACAGCCAACGATCACGTCGAGCCGCGAAGCGGGATAATCTTTCACGGGAACGCCCTTCTCCACGATCGACGATTGAAGGTAGAACTGCATCCACGGAGCGATGGTGGTGCCGACGACGCCGATAGCCATATAGACGTACGCCTTGCCGCTCCAGACGGATTTGGCGGGCAGCGTAATGGTCGCGCGGAGCGACTCGTGCCAGTCAGGCTGGGCGAGAATGCCGGCAAAGATGTAGGCGATATAGACGAGCGAGGCAGTGAGGAAGATTTTTTCCGTGCTTTTGTAGTCGCCGCGCAGCACCAGAACCCACACCAGCATGGCGCATATGGGCACGGAGATGAACTTGGAGACATGAAACAGGTGCAGTGAGCCGGTGATGCCGATGAACTCAGTGACTACGTTGGTGTAATTGACCACCACCAGCAACGCCATGAGCACGAACGTGAGGCGCAGGCCGAACTCCTCGCGGATGAGGTCGCTGAGGCCTTTGCCTGTGACCACGCCCATGCGGGCGCACATCTCCTGCACCACAATGAGGGCGATGGTGATGGGAATCATGGTCCACAGCAGGGTGTAGCCATACTGCGCGCCGGCCTGGGAGTAGGTGAGGATGCCGCCGGAGTCGTTATCGACATTGGCGGTAATGAACCCGGGGCCGAGAACGGCCAGAAAGAGCAGGATCCGGATTCGCCAGCGCTTCCACATGTCGATGCGAGTTCCTAAGGTGGGTTCATTGATCTCTTGGGATGTTCGGAAACGGATTCCTCACTGACCATAACAGGCCTGGGCCTGGGGATGCGAACCGGCGTGGAAAGCCAGTCGAAGTTCCGGTTGCCAGGTCCGGCATGGCCACGCGGGCCGACGTGCGGGCGCTCAAGCTTTTGTGAACTGTATCCCGTAGGCGAACCCCTATGCTAAGATTCGTCCTCTGGCAATCCAACTGCTAAAATGGTATCCGCAAAAGAGGCCGCGATGAAACCAGAACTCAATCTTCAAGAAAATGAACTGAACCGCCGCGAATTCATTCGCATCGCCTTAATGAGTTCCGCGCTAATCGCGGGATCGAGCCGGGTGGTAGAGGGGGTGGAGGCGGATTCGGCTTCGCATACCTATGGTGTATTGCGCCCGTTGCCGCCTGGAGCCGTTCAGCCTGAAGGATGGCTGCGCGGGTACATGGAAAAACAGGCGTCGCAGTTGGGGTCGAAGCTGCCGCAAGTCTCGCAGCCATTTACCGAGGCGTTTTGGGCCGGCAGCGAAAACGGCGAAACCGAGGTGCCTAGCGACCTATCTTGGGGGCCTTGGGAGCAGAAGGGCTATTGGATCGATGGAGCGACCCGCTTAGCCATCGTCCTTCAGGATGAACAGCTCATGGCGCAGGTGCGAATACCCATCGACTACACGCTGTCCCACGCTGCCGCCGACGGGTATCTCGGACCAATGTTATTCAAAGATCCGGTGGGCGATGATCATCGCTGGCCGCAGAACGTCTTCTTCCGGGGCCTGGCTGCATACTCGGATGCCCAGTCACCATTAAGAGGGGCAACCGCCGCGCGCGTCGCCGAGGAAATGCGAAGTCACTACCTGGGCGACAAGGCTTCTTACGGAACGCCGGTCAGAAATGTCACCAACATCGAAGCTATTCTGTGGTGTTACGGGCGCACCGGCGATCCCCGTTTGCTTTCCCTGGCCGAGAATGCGTGGCAGGAGTACATGAAGGTGGCTGCCGACCCGGATCATGGAGACCTGTCGGCGCTGCGTGTTTTTGGCGCCACTCCCATCATTGCCCACGGCTGCACCTACGCCGAGACCATGAAACTGCCGGCCATTCTCTATCTCTATACAGGCAAGGATGAGTATCTCAAGTTCGCGCTCGCAGCCGAACGCCGCATCTTCGACCACCATATGCTGATCGACGGCATCCCCTCCACTACGGAGTGGTACCGCACCGTCACCTCGCGCGATTCCCATGAAACCTGCGACATCTCCGACCACACTTGGTCGTGGGGTTACATGCTGATGGCCACTGGAGATGCAATCTGGGCCGATCGCGTGGAGCGGGCCTGTTTCAATGCTGCGCCGGGGGCCATCAAGAACGACTGGAAAGCGGTGCAATACTTCTCCTGTCCCAACCAATTCCTGGCCACGCTCAACTCCGACCACAACGACCCCCATACGAGGGATTTCGGCGGCCGCAAGATGGCCTATCAGCCGAATCCCGGACAAGACATTGCCTGCTGCGGCGGAAATGTTCATCGCATCTTTCCCAACTATGTCATCCGCATGTGGATGAAAGGCGAAGACGGCGGGCTGGCGGCGGTTCTCTATGGCCCATCAAAGGTGAATGCCACGGTGGGACCCGATCGCGAGCCGATTGAGATTGTGCAAACGACGAACTATCCATTCGATGAGCAGATCAACTTCAGGATCAATACCAGCCGCGCGGTAACGTTCCCTCTTTCCTTGAGGATTCCCGCATGGTGCAATGAGCCGCTACTCACGGTGAATGGCGCACCGGCTGCCGCGTCGAAGACGCACAAAGGATTTCTGGTTTTGAAGCGCAGCTTCAACCCCGGCGACGTGGTGACATTGACTCTGCCGATGAAAGTGGCGATTACGCAATGGCCGCAGAACGGCATCGCAATCGAACGCGGGCCCCTTGTGTATTCCTTGCCGATCCAGGAGAACTGGACTTCGCTCGTCGAGCCGAAGTATACAACGACCGAGTTTCCCAGTTGGGAGGCCACGCCGGCCAGCGCGTGGAACTACGGAATCGCGTTTGATCCCACGAAGTTAGCCGGCGAAATTGAAATCAGGAGAAAACCGCTGACGCAGCATGGAGCGGACGACCCATGGGAGAATCCGCCCATCACGCTTACGGCGCCGGCAAGAAGGATCGAGGACTGGGAACTTCTCCCCAATCCGGATGATGCGAGCCAGAAATTCACACCGCCGCTGCCGGATTTGAGCGTGAGCAAAGTCAGCGAGACTGTCGAACGGGTGTCTCTCGTTCCTTACGGTTCGACGCAGTTGCGGGTAACCATTTTCCCGGCGGTGCGCGGCTAAAGTATCCGCGCGAGAACGGCACGAGGAACTGGTTATTCACGGGAGAATCGGGCGACATGAGAAGCGTGTCGCGATTCCAGGTTTACACCCGAATCAAGCGTATTTTCTGACACCGAGCGTGCGGAATGAGTTGGCGGCCATCGCGGAGCTGAACCAAGCTCTGGCGGAGATGCCGCGGCAGCAGGAGCGGCGCCGTGTTGGCCGGCTAGGCAGACGCCACAAGCAATTTCCCGGACTCGACGGACTGCTCGGCCGGCAGGGCGCTCAGCAGCGAAGCGACTACGTCCGCCGCGCTGTAGCTCTCGCGTCCCGGCGCGAGGAACTGCGCAATCGTATTCAGGTCGTCGCCCACCGTCACCAGAGCCGGCTCAACCGAGCCATCCTTGCGCGTCTGCGCGAGCCCGATATTCGCCAGCAGCGTGTTGCACAGGCATTTACGCCCCACCGTGTCCTCGATTTTGCCGCCTTTGGCCACGTAGTTTTCTACCGGTTCGGCCGAGCAGCGATAGCCGATCTCGCCTTCGCCCAACGCATACGGCTCGCGCAAGTAACCCAGATCGCAGACCCGGTTGCGGCCCTGGTAAACATGTACCGACGAAGTGGTGCCATCGAGCTGCGCTACTTTGAAAGGAAATCCGGTAGGCGAAGCCAGCGGATCGGTAAACACCTCGCCGGCGCCGGCAATCGCCTGCCCGATCAGCCGCGCTTTCAGGTCGGCCCTCAGGCCCGATTCCCGACTGAAGGCGAACGCGGTTCCTACCTGGACTCCCGCGGCGCCCTGGTCCAGCGCCTCGCGCAGCTTGACTGCGCTGCCGTACCCGCCGGCCAGCCAGAAGGGAACACCGAGATCCCGCAGTTCGGCCACGTTCACCCGGTCCCGCTCGCCATAGAGCGGCTCCCCGGCGGCGTTGAGTTGCAGCTTGCCCCGCGGCGGCGCATTGTGCCCGCCCGCGGTTGGGCTTTCGTACACAAACCCGTCGACGCGCCCGTTGGCCCGGCGCAGCATGGTTGCGGCCAGCGTGTTGGACGAAACGATGGCAAGAAACCTGGGCCGGTCGAGCGCCGGCAGCGGTCCCTCCGCGTACTCCGCCGGATCGAGCCGCATCAGCTCGTCCAAATTCGCAAACTGCGCCTGCGCCGCGCCGGTCACAGCCAAGCGGTATTCTGCTGCCTGCTGCGCGGCAAAAGCGCCCAAGACACCGGGGATGTGCAGCGGTATCCCAGCGCCCATCAGCACATAGCCCACGCCGGCCAGCATGGCGCCATAAATCGACGCCAAGTGCGGGATCTGCACCTTTTCAAGATAATTGATCCCCACCGGATTCTTATGGCCTTGTCGCGCCAGGAAAACTTCGACGAAGTTGCTCACCATGCACAACTCGACGAGCTTGCGCGTATCGTTCTTCTGGTGCATGGGCAGCGCCTTATACGGCGCGCCGGCAGCCTTGCCGCCGGGCACGAAATACTCCTGCCAGATGCGTTTCGCCATGTCCGGAAACGGAAACGCATCCAGCCCCCGGCGCATGTACCCGCCCAGGTCGCCGTCCGCAAGCCGGCGCACAAAGACCGAATCCAGCGCCGTGCCCGACACGACGCCCAACTGGCCGAGTTTTGAGACGGCCTGAGCAAGACGCCAATTCGACACGCCGACGCCCATTCCGCCCTGAATGATTTTAGGAAATTGGATCACCCATAGATTGTTTCACAGATTCCGCTCCAACTGTGCGTTTTCTCTTGCATCCCGCGCATGGAGCATGGGGAAACGGGCCATTTTGCCCAAAGAGCGGCAAACTGAGGTCTGTCCTCGCAGCCCGTGTTCGAGGCGTTACAGCTTCTCACGCAAAAAACCGATCACCTGTTCGGCCTGCACGACGCCGACCATGCGGCCCTGCGAATCCACGACGGGAAGCGCGTGGAGGTTGTACTTGTCGAACATCTCGGCCAACTGGTTCTGCTTCAGGTCGGGCGGGCAGGAGAGCACGCGGGGCTCAGCCAGCACGGCAAGCCGCGTCTCGGGCTGCGCCATGACGAGCCGCGCCAGCGAGACGGCGCCGCGCAGTACGCGCTTGTCGTCAAGCAAGAAGATCTCGGTGACGGTCTCAGGATCGCCGTCAAAGCTGCGCAGCGCCTGCACTGCCTGGGCAACATTGGCGTCTACGCCCAAATAGACGTAGTCCGTGGTCATGCAGCCGGCAGCCGAGTCCTCGTCGAACTCGAGCAATTCCTCGACTTCCTGCCGCTCCTCCGGCTCCATCTCTTCCAGGATAGCGTCGGATTGGTGTTCGGGCAGTTCGCCGAGCAGATCGGCCGCGGCGCCCGGATCCATCTCTTCCACGATGTCGGCGATGCGCTCTTCGTCGAGCTTTTCGAGCAGGGCCTTTTGCAGCTTGGGCTCGACCTCTTCCAGGGTTTCGGCGGCCACCTCCTGGTCGAGCGAGGTAAAGACGGCTTCGCGCTCGGCGGGCGCAAGATCTTCCAGAATGTCGGCCAGCTCAGAGGGGTGGATCCCGGCCAGGCGCTCGTGTTCGATACGCAGTTTGACGCGACGCGCGGGATCCGGCTCAATGACATCGACAAACTGCCAGGGAATGGCGCGCGCGCTGAACTTGCGTGAGATCGACTCGAGCCGGGCCCGGGGCAATACGCCTTTGAAAACCCTGCGAAACGCGCCACGCAGCCCCACCTCGACCTCGGCCACGCGCAGCAGGCGGGCCGCGCCTTGGTCCGTCCACTCCATATCCACATCGTTTACCCGGACCACCTTGCGGCCGTTGATGTCGATAATCTGCCGGTCGACGAGATCCCGCTGCAGGAAGAGATAGCCGCCTTCGTCCTTGAGAGGGACGAGCGCTTCGGCCGAGCGCAATTCAAGAGTGCCGGCAGGGGTCTCCCTCACCTCCTGCGAAGGCACCAGGCAAAGGCCGGTGCGCGTCTTGAGCACAAGGCCTGCTACCTTGCCGCCATCCGGTCCTGTGGCCACGACAATATCCTGGAGTTTGCCGCGCAACTGCCCCTGCGCATCGGCCACCGGGGCGCCGAGCAGCGCCGTAAGGCTGACACGGGTTGAGGCGCGCTGGTCCATTCGCGGCTCCATGGGTTGAGTGTAGACCTTTGGAATGCAGTTTATGCTCTCGAGCGCGGCGATTGTCCGGCAGAATCCGTTTCAGGACCAGGAGGAATCATTCCCTCGCGCTTGACACAAACGCATCCAGACGTGAAACTGCCAGCAAGGTTGATGGAGCAGGGGGAGGAGGTTTCCAGCCCACTCCGGCGGAGGCGGAAAGCAGCCCGGTGAGCGCACCCATTCGAGGACGGCAGAGTTTCCGGTTCAGCTCCACCATGGAAAGCGTAGGCGAGGTGGAGGCGGCCGCGGATGAGTTGGCCACCGAGGCAGGTCTCGACGAGGAGCAGCGCTTTCACATCGGCATGGCCGTGCGCGAGGCCGCGATCAACGCGGTGCTACACGGCAACGAGTACGATCCCGCCCGGCAAATTGAAGTTTCACTGGAGAACACGGGCGCAGACCTGGTTTTTACCATTGCCGACCAGGGAAGCGGGTTCGATCCCGACCATTTGCCCGACCCGCTCGCCGCCGAAAACCTTCTTCGCGGCACGGGCCGCGGCATCTTCCTCATCCGGTCGTTGATGGATGAGGTACACTTTCGACAATTGCATCCCGGGACCGAGCTAACGCTGATCAAGCATCTGGGGCCGAAGGACGAGAAAAGCTAGCATGGCGGGAAGGCGGGAACCGGAAGACGGTCCCCTTTCTTGCGGGGCGGGGGGCAAAGTTTTCCGCCGGCCGCCGCGGGCAAAGGTGCTATAACCGAAGTACCGATAAGGAGGGTTTTTCCGTGGCACTTGTGTTAACTTCCCGTGAAGTGGATGGGGTGACTGTTTTGGAATTGAGCGGGCGGATCACATTGGGCGAGGGTAGCGTGCAACTGCGCGACGCCATTCGCGACCTGATCGCCAAAGGACAGCGGAGCATCCTGCTCGATCTGGGCGAAGTGACCTATATCGATAGTTCGGGCCTGGGCGAACTGGTGAGCGCCTACACCACGGCCAGAAACCAGGGCGCGAGCCTCAAACTGCTCAAACTGACCAAGAAGGTCCACGATCTGCTGCAACTGACCAAGCTGTATACCGTCTTCGACATCTACGATGACGAGGCCAGCGCCATCGCTTCCTTCAAGTAGCCTGAATCGGCCGCTTCGCCGGATCGGGTGCAACGCTAAGTCAGCCCTAGCCAACGAGGCCATTCCGCCATGGCGGAATGGCCTTTTTGCGTTTGTTGCCGGCGGCTCGGAATTCAGAACTGCACGTTGGGTACGGATTGTGCCGACGGGCTGGCTGTGAAGTAGGCATTGTTCTGGTGGAAGCCGGCAATCCCCGCCCAGATGTTGTTGGGGAACTGTAGCACGAACGTGTTGTAATCCTGGATCGCGTCGTTGTAGCGTTTGCGCGCCACGCCGATGCGGTTCTCGGTCCCCGACAGCTCGTCCTGCAGGCGCATGAACTGATCGCTGGAGCGCAACTGAGGGTAGTTCTCGGTGAGGACGAGAACCTTGGCGAGGGCGCTATCGAGCTGGCCGTTCGCTGCGATCTTGGCCTCCGGGGTCTGGGCGTTCATCAACCCGTCCCGGGCCTGCGCGATGTCGGCGTACACGCTGCTTTCTTCCTTGGTGAAGCCCTTCACGGTCGATACCAGGTTGGGGATCAGGTCGGCGCGCCGTTCCAGTTGCACGTCAACCTCCGACCACGCCGACTTCACATTCTGGTCCTTGGCCACCATCTGGTTCCTGGCGCTCACGTAACTGCCAAAGACCATGAAGACTACCAGCAAAAGAACGGCCACAACAGCCAGCGTAATTCCAAGTCCACGGCTCATAAAGTTTGACCCTCCTCCGTCGAAACAGCTATCAGCAATCAGCCGTCAGCTTTCAGCTTAGCCCTCTGGCATTTACGATACGGCTCCGAGCTTCGCGGCACCTGCTGAAAGCTGAGAGCTGAAGGCTGAGAGCTCGATGCGCTACCAACTTCCTCCGGCGCCGCCGCCGCCAAATCCGCCGCCCATGCCACCAAATCCGCCGAAGCCCGAACCACCCCCACCACCGCCAAATCCGCCGCCCATCCCGGGCCCGCCGATCATAGGCCCTCCGCGCCAACCGCCTCCGCCCCATCCCCCAAAGAACAGACCGAAGCCGAAGAGCATGCGGAGTAGCGAGCCTCCTCCGAAAAAGACCAGGAGAAGGATGAGTAGAATGAGTTTTCCAAAGCCGTCGCCGTGCTGTTCGGGCTGGCTCACTGGCGCCGGCTCGTCCTGGTTCAGCGTGACGTTTGCATCGGCGGCAATCACCTGGGCAACCTCGCCGACGGCTAACGTGACCGCTCCGTCATAGTCGCCGGCCTTCAGGTCAGGCACCATCCCGCGGCCGATGTCGCCGGTTTTGCCATCGGGCAGGATGCCTTCCAGACCGTAGCCAACCTCAATGCGGTATTTGTGGTCGGCGACGGCCAGAAGCACCATGGCGTACTTGTTGTCGCCCTTGTTCCCCATCTTCCAGTGGTCTTCAAGCCGATCGGCATAGTCGGCCGCGTCGTCGCCGTTGAGATCGTGTACGGTGACCACGGCGATTTGCGCGCGGGCCTGCGAGTGGTCAAGCTGCTGGCAGATCGAATCCAACTGCGCAATGGCCTGCGGCGAGAGCACGTGCGCAAAATCGCTGACGTAATCGGTGGGCTGGGGCAGGCTTGCGACGGGTTCGGCGCGCAAGGGGATGGCGAGAAAAGCCATGAGACCCGCGAGTAACGGCGGGATCATGGCAAAATATGCGCGGCGAAGACCTCTCATTCCTCTTTCATTGTACGTGTGCGGGCCGGGGAGGTTCCAGAAGCTGCAGGCTCTACACTGAAAAGGAAATGAGCCAAAATCCGCTTCCTTCGCCCCCTGTTGCCCGCAAAGTGCATACGGAAACCAGACTACACGGGGTCGTGCTCGCCGACGATTATGCATGGCTGCGCGACAAGGAAAACCCGGATGTGACCGCGTACCTCGAAGCCGAAAATGCCTATGCCGAAGCGGTGATAGCTCCATTGGCCGGTCTGCGCGAAGAACTCTACCAGGAGATGCTGAGCCATGTGAAGCAGACCGACGTTTCGGTTCCCTACCGGGACGGCGCCTGGTGGTACTACACGCGCACCGAGGAGGGCTTGCAGTACGGCATTCATTGCCGCAAGCAGGGCTTGTTGGCGGGGCCTGACGCCGAGGCAGCGGAAGAAGTGCTGTTGGACGGCAACGAGCTGGCCAAGGGACGCTCATTCTTCGCCATCGGCGACACTGACATTACGGACGACGGGCGGTGGCTGGCTTATACGACGGACACCAAGGGCTTCCGCCAATACACCCTGCGCATCAAGGACCTGGCGACGGGCGAGACGCTCGCGGGCGAGGTGGAGCGCGTGGGCTCCGTCGTCTGGGCCGCGGACAACCGCACGCTCTTCTACACCGTGGAGGACGAGCAGCAGAAGCGGCAATTTCAGCTCTGGCGCGGCTGCGCAGAGCAGCTCTCTGAAGCTGTGTTTGTATTCCAGGATGACGACGAGCGCTTCAACCTGGCCGCGGGCCGGACGCGCGACGGCAAGTACATCGTGCTGGAATCGGGCAGCCATACGACGACCGAGTGCCGCGTTCTAGCAGCGGACGACGCCACCGGCAACTTCACGGTGATTGCGCCGCGCGAGGAGGAACACGAGTACTCGGTCGACCACCGCAATGGGCTGTGGTTCATCCGCACCAACGACCGCGGGCGCAACTTCCGCCTGGTGACCGCGCCCGTGGCCACGCCGGGCCGCGAGCACTGGACGGAACGAATCGCGCATCGCGATGCGGTGATGCTCGAGGACGTGGACCTGTTCGCGGGGTTCTTTATCGCCTGCGAGCGCGAGGATGGGTTGCCACGGCTGCGGCTGTGGAAGTTCGCGGGCGACGGGACCGGAATCGGAAACGGGGCCGTGCCCGCCGGAGAGATTGCTTTTCCCGAGCCGGCCTACAGCGCACAGCCGCACATCAATCGCATCTTCGAGACCACGACGTTCCGTTATTCGTACCAATCGCTGGTTACGCCGAGTTCGGTTTATGAGTACGACGTTACGACCGGCGCGTCAACGCTGCTCAAGCAGCTTGAAATACCGGGCGGATTCGACCGGACGCAGTACGCGAGCGAACGCATTCACGTTACGGCGCCCGGCGGCGACGGAGCAAAGGCTCCTGCCGGCATTGAGATTCCGGTGTCGATCGTCTATCGCCGGGACAAATTCGCAGGGAAAGACCGGAGCGCGACAAGGTCAGCGATTTCCCAGGTCCCAGAATCGGGACCTGGGGCACCCGGTAATCCTCTCTATGTGTACGGCTACGGGTCGTACGGGTACTCGCTGCCGATTGGATTCAGCTCGAACCGGTTGAGCCTGCTCGACCGCGGCGTGGTGATGGCTTACGCGCACATCCGCGGCGGCGGCGACCTGGGCAAGCCCTGGCACGACGCGGGCAAAATGCTGGTGAAGCGTAACACCTTCACCGATTTCATCGCCTGCGTGGAGCACCTGATCGCCGCAGGCTACGGCGATCCGAAGCGCGTGGCGGCAGAGGGCGGATCGGCAGGCGGGTTGCTGATGGGCGCGGTAGTGAACATGCGGCCGGAGCTGTTTCGCGCGGTGGTTTCGCACGTGCCGTTCGTGGACGTGATGAATACGATGCTCGACGCCTCCCTGCCCCTGACCGTTCCCGAATACGAGGAATGGGGCGACCCGAACCAGGAGGAGTATTTTCGCTATATGTTGAGTTACTCGCCGTATGATAACTTACGCGCGGCAAGTTACCCGGCGATGTTAGTCAAGACAAGCCTGCACGACAGCCAGGTGATGTATTGGGAGCCGGCTAAGTATGTAGCCAGGCTGCGCACGCTCAAGAGGGACTCGAATCCGCTGCTGCTGGTGACAAATATGCAGGCCGGGCACGGCGGGGCGAGCGGGCGTTACGACTACCTGAAGGAGATTGCGCTGGACTATGCGTTTCTGCTGAGGGAGCTGGGGATATGACGAATTGGGAACAATTGCGTCTTTGCAAGTGGTGACAATGTAATGCGATACGCCAGATGGTCCCTTGTCACGCTGATTCTCGCGGTTTCGGCCGCGTGCTCCCGACAGCAAAACAGGCCCGCCGAATTGACGCAACCGCAATCCGCGGCACACGTTCGCGATCCTCATTCGACTACTGCTGATCTTGCAGTCCCGTTGTGTCCCGCAACGTTCAATGACAGTCTTGCAACGGACGGTATCGTAGGCAAGGACAAGGAAGGCGTAACGCTGCCGAAACCGAAATATACTCCAGAAGCCGAGTTCTCAGATGAGGCGAGGCGGCAAAAACACAAAGGTCGAGTTTTGGAGTTTACGGCCGTGGTCGGCCTCGTCGTCGATGCGAATGGCAAGCCGCAGAATGTGTGCCTGATGAAGTCCGCAGGCTATGGCATGGACGCGGAAATATTCAAGGCCGTCCAGCAGTATCAATTCGAACCTGCGACCAAAGATGGCAAGCCAGTGGCCTATCGCATTTCCGTTGAGATGAAACCCATGCTTTTCTAAGAGCGATCCAGAGTAGATGCACCCAACTTTTTGCTTTCCCGCCCTTTTCGCAAAAGACGCGAAAAGGATGGGGCACGGAAGCAGTGGGTATAGCCGTTGCGGAATTGCCTTAGCTATATCTTCGCTCTCCGGCGCGCGCTGGAAGGCACTCTGTTCAAAATCAAAAAGAAAGCTCAGGCGCTCTTTAATTCCGTCAGCGTAGTCTCTAAACTCGCCGCGTCTTCCACATTCAACGCTTTCAGCGCGGGATCAATCTGCTTGAGCAGGCCGCAGAGCACCTTGCCCGGACCGACTTCGATGAACAGTTCGACGCCGGCGGCCTTTAGCGATTGCACGCAATCGACCCAGCGCACCGTACCCGTCACCTGACGGATGAGCGCGTCGCGCGCGGCATCGGCTGTAGTCACCAGTTGGCCGGTGACGTTGGCGGCCACGGGAATGCTCGGGTCGCCGATCGCGATGGCCGCGAGCACGCGCGCTACTTCCTCTTGCGCGGGCTGCATGAGCGCGCAGTGAAAGGGAGCGCTGACGGGAAGCATGACGGTGCGGCGCGCGCCCCTGGCTTTGCAGAGTGCCGAAGCTTTTTCAACGGCCGCGGCCGCGCCGGAGATCACGGTCTGGCCGGGCGAGTTCAGGTTGGCGGCCTGCACCGTCAACCCGGTTTCGCGCGCGGCCTCCTGGCAGGCTTCAGCCACCTCGACTGCATCGAGCGCGAGGACGGCGGCCATGGCTCCCTGGCCAGCCGGGACCGCTTTTTGCATCGCCGCGCCGCGCGCCTTGACCGCGCGCACCGCATCGGCAAAGGAGAGCGTCCCGGCGATGACGTGCGCCGACCACTCGCCGAGAGAGTGGCCCGCAGCGAGAGCCGGTTCCACGCCGAGCTCCGCAAGGACTCGGGCCGCCGCGACGCTGACCGTCAGGATGGCCGGCTGCGTGTTCTCAGTAAGACGCAGATCTTGCTCCGGACCCTCGAAACAAAGCCGCGAAAGCGGAAAGCCGAGCGCGGCATCGGCCTCGGCGAAGGTTTGCGCAGCTACGGGAAATCGTTCGGCCAGTTCGCGGCCCATGCCAACAGCCTGCGAACCCTGCCCGGGAAAGAGAAAGGCAATTTTTGTGGACATTTCTAAACAATTTTAACGCGCCGGTGCGAGCGGACTCAGTTCCAGCGCTTCTTGTCGTCGGCGTCTTCGTCCATCGGACGGCCCTGGCCGTCAAACTTGACGGTACGGCCCTGCGAGCGCATGTAGACCTCGAACTTGCGGGCGGCGCGGCGGCGCTTCCATCGGTAGTAGCGGTTGCGCAGGCCGTACCAGCTTTCGCTGAGCAGGAAGGAGGCTCCGCGGCGCGGCGCCATGCGCACGTAGAGGAGGCCGGCCAGCGCTCCGCCCAGTTGCGCGAAGGCGTAGAGCCGCTCCTGGCCGAAGAGCATGGCGACGGCAACGAGCGCATAGATTGCGACCAGGTAGCGCGCCTTGATGCCCATGGGCAGGGGAAATAGCATGAACTGCACATCGCCGTAGAGAAGCCCAATGGCCGCCAGCAGACCGAAGATACCGCCAAAGCAACCGAAGAGCGGAAATGGATTCGCAGCGAGCGAGGGCGCCAGCGTGCTCGAGACTGCGTAGAGAGCCAGCGCCGCCGCGGCTGTTCCCAGCACCGAAACCGCATAGAGGCTCGTGACCCAGTTGGCGTTGTGAAAGCTCTCGAGGAATCCGGCCAGAAACCAAAGCGAGAGCAGCTCGAAGAGCGTGCCAAGGATCATTCCCGGCGGGTGGATGAAGCTGTAAGTGACCGGCTGCCAGAGGAATCCATGTAAAAAGGAATAGGGATCGAACGTCAATGCGCCGGCAATCTGCGCCGTGGAGGAAAACACCAGGCTCGCCAGCAACAGCACAAAGTAGGCGGCCAGATTGATGAGAATCAGCCGGCGTGTAGCGCCGCGGAAGTCGGGGAAAGCGAACGGGCTGGAGCCAATTCTCGGCATTGCAGTCAACAGGGTAAATGCTCAAGCGCGCTCGTGTCATGGCGTCTGGGGCGATGCCGACGCAGCGGCGAGCGAAGCCGGACGGCTAGACGCAAAGCACTTTGCACCAGGAACTCAGCGCCGTCAACGCCACTGTGGGAATAGGCCGCGTTTCAGGAAGAGGGTGGTCTGTTCCCTGCAAAGAGCATGCATGGGCGGAGCGCGGCGCGGGCCTCTTGACCTGAGGCCGGGTGCTCACTAAAACTAGCGATGGCCGCGGAAATCGGTCTTATCATCCCGCAATGCGATTCTGTTTGGAAAGTGAGGAGGCTGCCATGCCCAGCTGCCCTGAATGTGAAAGCGAACTGGACATTGAAGTCGACGAAGTGGAAGAAGGCGATGTAATCACCTGTGAAGAGTGTGGAGCGGAGTTTGAGGTAGTCGGCGTCGAGCCGCTGGAACTGGCGCGTGTCGAAGAAGGCCTGGAAGAGGAAGACGATCTCAACGAAGAGGACGAGGAGGGATAAGAATGAGCCGGACAAACTGGCTGGCAGCAACCGTGTGCAGTCTACTGGCCTTGGGAGTGGTTCCATCGCATTCGCGTTGCGCGCTGTTTGCGCCGGCCGCCGCGTGGAGCCAGAACATCGGCATGCGCACAGTTTCCGGCACCGTGCTGGATGAGAGTTCCAAGCCGGTCGCCGGCGCTACCGTCTACCTGAAGAACGAGAAGACGAAGGCCATCCGCAGTTATGATTCAACGGCCGACGGCCACTTTCACTTCGCCCAGATCGATATGAGCATAGACTTCGACCTATGGGCCGAGAAAGACGGCAAGAAGAGCGCGGTAAAGACCGTAAGCTCGTGGGATGCGCGCAAGGACTTCATCTCGGATCTGAAGCTTAAGTAGGCAGTCGCAGATTGCGTTTCGTGGGCAAGATTTGCAACGCGGCGGGGTGAGACGAGACAGCGGAGCGCGCGCCTTGAGCCTTACCCCTCCAGCTTCTTCACCACCAGCTCATTGAGCAGCGCCGGGTTGGCTTGGCCGTGCGAAGCACGCATCACCTGGCCAACGAAGAACCCTGCCATGGTCTTCTTACCGGCCCGGTACTGCTCCACCTGCCTGGGATTGGCGGCAATGACTTCGTCGACGAGCTTTTCGATGGCCGCTGCGTCGGTGATCTGCCGCGGCCTCTCGCGCTCGTAGACAACGCCGAAGTCTTCCCCCTTCTCAAAGCACACGTCGAAGAGTTGCTTCATCTGCCTGGAGCTGATCTTGCCCTCGTCAAGCAGATCGGCGGCCAGCACAATGCCGGCCATCGAAACCGGCGACTGTCCCTGCTCCAGTCCGAGGGCCTTCAGCCGCCCGCCCACTTCGTTCAAAAGCACGTTGGCCACGCGGCGCGGATTGCGCGCGGATTTTGCCGCAGCCTCGAAGCGGTCGGCAAACTCGCGCGAGGCGGCGAGCGTGTGAGCGTCCTGCTCCGCCAGTTCGTACTCGGCGATCATCCGCTTGCGGCGCGCTTCGGGCAGTTCCGGCAGCTTGGCCTTGATCCCGGCAATGAACTCGGGCGTCACGATCAGCGGCGGCAGATCCGGCTCGGGAAAATAGCGGTAGTCGTGCGCCTGCTCCTTGGAGCGCATGGAGTAGGTGCGGCCTTCGTTCGAGTTCCATAGGCGCGTCTCCTGCGCCACGCTCCCGCCCGATTCGATCACTTCCGCCTGGCGCTCGATTTCGTATTCGAGCGCCGCACGGATAAAGCGGAAGCTGTTGACGTTCTTGACCTCAGCCTTGGTGCCGAATTTTTCCTGCCCCCTGGGACGAACGCTGACGTTGGCGTCACAGCGCAGAGAACCCTCCTCCATGTTGCAGTCGGAGACGGCGGTGTAGAGCAGAATCTCCTTCAACCGAGTCAGGTATTCGAAGGCCTCGTCGGGCGTGCGGATGTCGGGCTCGCTCACGATTTCAATGAGCGGCGTGCCGCAGCGGTTCAGGTCGAGATAGGTGCGCGTGGCGGAGTCGGCAAACCCCTCGTGCAGGCTCTTGCCCGCATCCTCTTCCATGTGCACGCGCGTGATGCCAATCTTCTTCGATCCGCCGTCAGCGGCCGGCACCTCGATCCATCCGTGCTCGGCCAGAGGCCTGTCGTACTGCGAGATCTGGTAGCCCTTGGGCAGATCGGGATAGAAGTAGTTCTTGCGCGCGAAGATGGAGCGCTCGCGTACCTGGCAGTTAAGCGCCAGCGCGGCCAGCGTGGCGAATTCGACGGCTTTGGCGTTCAGCACCGGCAGCGCCCCGGGAAGCCCCAGGCAAACCGGACAAATGTTCGTATTCGGCTCCGCGCCGAACCGGTTGGCGCAGCCACAAAACGCCTTGGTAGCCGTGAGAAGCTGCACGTGCACTTCGAGGCCGATCACGGGCTCGTATTTCGTCAAAGCATCCGAAGCAATGGCTGTGGCGGGCATATTCGGATTTTAGCGCGGGACGCATGTGCGCCGCTTTCGAGAAGATGCGTGGCCCGGCGGCGTGGAATTGCCTGCAACCGGCGGCGCCCGCTCCGCAACCGCCGAGCTCTTTGCTACGTCTGGTTAATTCTGCGCGTCCTGGAACTCTTCGAGCCAGGCCATCTGGATGGCCTCAAGGCGCGGCTCGTTGGACATTTTCCGGTCGTCGGCGAAGCCTTCAAGCTCGGTCACATAGCGGTGCAGGTCGGTGAAGCGGACGGTGAGTGGATCGAGGCCGGGGAATTTCTCCGCCAATTGCATGCCGATTTCTTCGGCGTCGGTCCAGTAGAGTTCTTTCTGCACGGGGCGCTCCTTATTTCTGCTCGGCAAGCGCCGGCGGCTTGCCCTCGGAGACGAAGTTGCGATTCCAACTGGGAATCTCGACGACGTAATTGCCGGGGCGCGCGATGACGGCCTGGCAGCCCAGGCGCGAGTTCAACTGCCGATCGGCGGCCATGTCGAGGCGGTCGAGTTCGTCATCTTCCGCTTCACTGATGCCCGCAGTGCCTTCCTTGATCCACAGATGGCAGGTGGTGCAGGCACAGGACCCGCCGCAGGCGTGGTCGAGAAAGATACCGAAATTCTCCGCCACGTCGAGAAACGACATGGGCTTGCCGTGGCGATCGTAAGGCATCGTGCCGAACTCAAACTCAACCGTGCGGCCTTCAGGGAGGAAGGTGACACGAACCAGCTTGTCCGGCGGAATCTCGTTCTTG
Organism: Acidobacteriaceae bacterium; assembly: GCA_003171315.1. Lineage (GTDB taxonomy): Bacteria > Acidobacteriota > Terriglobia > Terriglobales > Acidobacteriaceae > Telmatobacter. Next base: position 43,504 of record PMYE01000174.1, on the reverse strand, counting down.
GCTGTCTCACACATCGTTCTCGTGCTTTCGCCGGCTAGCTCCGCTAACTCCGCTGGCATCGCTAACTCCGCTGTTATTTGAACTCCGCCGGCGCCATGGCGTGGGGCGCGGTGACGGCTTCGTTCAGTTCTTTGCCAGCCTCGCTCATGGTTTTGCCGCGAATGGCGCTTGCAACCGCCGCATCCATCATCAGTTCGGCAAAGCGGTGTGTGGCTTGATCGAGCGCGACAATGGCCTGGCTGATCGCGGCCAGATTGTTGCCCTGCTTGACCGCGAGGAGCCGGTCGCGCGCCACGGCGATGGCCGCCTGTTCCTCCGCGCTCAACTCGTTCCACGCGGGGTTTTGCGGAGCGCGGCTGACGGCGGCGAGGATCGAATCCGCCTCGTTACGCGCCTCGATGAGCAGGCGGCTGGCAAAATCCTCCTCGGCGTGGTCGAAGGAGTCCAGAATCATGTTCTCCACTTGTTCGTCGGTGAGACCGTAAGTGGGTTTCACCTCAATCCGCGCGGCTTTTCCGCTGCGCTGCTCGTGCGCGGAGACGTGCAGGATGCCGTCGGCGTCGATGAGAAACTTGACCTCGATGCGCGGCAGGCCGGCGCTCATGAGCGGAATGCCCTTGAGGTCGAAGCGCGCCAGCGAGCGGCAGTCGGCGGCGAGCTCGCGCTCGCCCTGCACCACGTGGATGGCCACGTTGGTCTGGCCGTCGACGCCGGTGGTGAAGTGCTCGGTGGCCGAGGCGGGAATGGTGGAGTTGCGCTGGATGATGCGCGCCACGGTCCCGCCGAGTTGCTCGATGCCAAGCGAGAGCGGCGTCACATCCAGCAGCAGTAGTTCCCCGGTGGCCTGCGAAGCGCCGGCAAGGATGTCGGCCTGTACGGCAGCGCCCAGCGCGACCACTTCATCGGGGTTGAGCTCGATGTGCGGCTTTTTGCCGCGCGCGCTCAGGCGAAAAAGATCGTCAACCAGCGCGCGCACGGCGGGGATTCTGGTCGATCCGCCCACCAGAACCACTTCGTCGATCTGCTCCGGCGCGATGCCGGCGTCGGCCATGGCCTGCTTGCACGGGCCTGCCGTGCGCGCCAGGACCGGCTCGATCAGCAGCTCAAAGACCCCGCGGGGAATCTCGCGCTGATAGCGATCGCCGTTGGGCAGTTCAATATCGAAGTGCGCTGCCGATTCGGAGGACAGGCGAATCTTGGCGTCGATGGCGGCCTTGCGCAGGGCCTGCACCGCGCCGGGATGGGCACGCAGATCGACGCCGTGCTCGGCGTGAATCTCGTCGAGGGCGATGGCCAGCAACAGATTGTCGATGTCGTCACCGCCCAGATGCGTATCGCCGTTGGTGGACTGCACCTCGAAGATGCCGTCGCGCAATTTGAGAATGGAGATGTCGAAGGTGCCTCCGCCGAGGTCGTAAACGGCGATGGTGCCTTCCCTGGCGCGGTCGAGTCCATAGGCCAGCGCCGCCGCGGTGGGCTCGTTCACCAGCCGCAACACGTCGAGCCCGGCCATGCGGCCCGCGTCTTTCGTGGCCTGGCGCTGCGCATCGTTGAAGTAGGCCGGGACGGTGATGACGGCCTGCTTGACCGGCGCGCCGAAGAAGCGCTCGGCGTTGCGCTTCAACTGGCGCAGGATGTAGGCCGAGATTTCAGGCGGGGTGAAGCGCAGTTCGCCGAGCTGAATGCGCGGGACCTCGCTCTCTTCCACGCCGCCGGCCAGCCGGAAGGGGAAATACTTGAGCTCCTTCCGGACCTCTTCGAGGCCACGGCCCATCAGGCGTTTCACAGAGTAGATGACGCGCTCCGGGGTCTCGATGAGCGCCTTGCGCGCGCTGTTGCCCACGGTGACGGTGGGCCGTCCGCCATTGGCCGAGATGGGATCGAGCGCGACGACGGAGGGCACAAGATTCGAGCCGTCCACACCCGGAATGACTACCGGCTTGCCGCCTTGCATGTAGGCGACAAGCGAATTCGTGGTTCCCAGATCGATGCCGACGATGCGACTTTCCGCCATGTCTGCTGCCTAAACTCCCAGAATCTCGCTTACGTCGCGGACCACATTGCCGAGGTAGCGCCGGCGATCGAGCAGCGCGGCCATGGCGCGAAGCGCGGGCTCGCGCGCCGCGGCATCGCCTGCATCCCAAACCTGCCACTGCGCGCGCAGATCGCGGTCCACTGCAGCCACCAGGGCGTCGAATTTTTCCTTGGCCTTGCCCAGGCTCTCCCTCAGCTCCGGATCTTCCCGGCCCATCTTCTTCGCCATGCGCATCTCTTCGATCTGCATGTTCAAGTCGAAGACTTTTTCCAGTAGATCGGCGGGCACGCGAGAAGGATCTTTGCGATTCCCGCCTTTCCCCTCGCCACCGCGGGCAGGCCCGGCGCCCGCCGCGGAGGATTCGCCAATCTCCGCGCCTTGCAGCTTAAGCAGGTACTCGGTGCGGCGCAGCGGATCTTTGAGCGTGCGATAAGCGTCGTTGAGCAGCGCCGTGTCGGCCAAGCTCCATTGCTTTTCGCTTTCGCCGGCGCGGGCGAAGCGGTCAGGATGCAATTTGCGGCTGAGACGATGGAATTCTCGCTCGAGAGCCGCCAGATCGAGATTCAGGTTTGGCTGCAGCCCAAAGACAGAGAAATAATCTCCACCGGAAGGAGGCTGAATCTTGCTGCAATGCGGGCAGAAGAGCGTGGATTCGTTGTGGGCGACGGAACAGGACCAGCAGGCAAGCGGAACCGCGGTATCGACAACTTTCAACATGAGACGGGCCTTACGCGCGGCACTCTAGACGGAAAACGACGTACCGCAGCCGCAGGAGCGCGTGGAATTTGGATTGACGAAGTTGAATCCCTGGCGCATCAGCGTCTCTTCGTAGTCCAGCGTCATGCCGTGCAGATAGACAAAACTTTTGGGATCGACGAAGACGCGCACGCCTTCGAATTCAAATATGCGATCGCGATCGCGAGGATGCGTATCGAAGCCGATGGAGTAGGAGAGCCCGGAGCAGCCGCCGCCCTTTACGCCCAACCGCAAGCCGCCCTCCTGAGGCGAAATGCCTTCCTTGGCCAGGGCTACGCGGACGCGCTGGATGGCGTTCGCGGTTAAATGCAGGCCCTCCACGGGAGAAGCCTGCGGTACAGCAGGCTGCGACTCTGCCGCAGATGCCCCCTCGGAGGGCTTGGTTCCAATGGTGACGAAATTCGCCATAATTCCTGACTTTCCTCCGTCCTGTTCGCGAACTTACTTTGCGGCCGATCCCGGCGCAGCGTCCGCGACACCGTTCTTCTTTCTCCAGTCGCCGATGGCCGCGCGAATCGCGTCCTCGGCAAGCACGGAGCAGTGAATCTTCACGGGCGGCAGCGAAAGCTCTTTCACGATGTCGGTATTCCTGATGGCCAGCGCGTCATCCACGGTGCGGCCTCTGATCCACTCGGTGGCCAGCGAGGAGCTGGCGATGGCCGAGCCGCAGCCAAAGGTCTTGAATTTGGCCTCTTCGATCACTTGCGTCTCGGGGTTTACGCGGATTTGCAGGCGCATCACGTCGCCGCACTCCGGCGCGCCCACCAAACCCGTGCCGACTTCGGCCGCGTTTTTGTCGAGCGTGCCCACATTCCGCGGGTGGTTGTAGTGGTCCACTACCTTATCGCTGTAAGCCATCGTTCTCCGTGTTTCCTCCCGCCGTACTCGCGTTCCCATTCATTGGATTCGGCAGGCGAACCCGCCGATGCATCCCATCAAGGCTTCGCGCCTTGCACGCCGCCAACATTCGCGCTCTCGCCGAGCCGCCGCCGGCGCTGAACCATCGTTCCCCGAACGAACAGCACCAAAAACAGCACCACGAGAGGCAGCATGGCCGTTAGCCAAACACGATCGACCATGTACTCCCAGACCCGGCCTCCGCCGATGAAGCGCAGGCCAAGGATGATCGCCGGAATCGCGATCCATCGCGCCAGCCGTAATTTTGTGTCTTTCTTCATAGCCCGCTTTATCAGCCTCAATGCGCCTGCCACTCGACCTTGGTCAAATCGATGCCTTCCTTCACCATCTCGTAGAGCGGCGACAGCTCGCGGAGATGCCTGACAATGCTGACGACCCTGGCGGCCACGTAGTCCACTTCGGCCTCAGTGTTGAATCGGCCCAGGCCAAAGCGAATGCTGCTATGAGCCACGTCGTCGCCAAGACCCAACGCTTTCAGCACGTACGAGGGCTCAAGCGTGGCCGACGTGCAGGCCGAGCCGCTCGAGACCGCGACGTCGTTGATGCCCATCAGCAGCGACTCGCCTTCCACGTACAGAAAGCTCATATTCAGGTTGCCTGGCAGGCGGTGTTCCATCGATCCGTTCACATGAACAAAATCGAGATCCGCTTCGATCCTGGCCTCGAGCCGGTCGCGCAGCCCGCGCAGATAGGCGGCTTCTGTGTCCATTTCAGCCAGAGCAATCTCGCAGGCTTTGCCCAATCCAACGATGCCGGGGACGTTCAAGGTGCCCGACCTCATGCCGCGCTCGTGGCCGCCGCCGTCGATCTGCGCGGCGATTTGCACGCGGGGGTTGCGGCGGCGCACGTAAAGAGCGCCTACACCCTTGGGGCCGTAAATCTTGTGTGCGGAGATCGAGGCCACGTCCACGTAGTCGTCGATCACGTGGAACGGCGCCTTGCCAATGGCCTGCACCGCATCGGAGTGGAAGAGCACGCCCTTTTCATGGCAGAGCCAGCCGATTTCGCGTATGGGCTGCAGCACGCCGATCTCGTTGTTGGCGGCCATGATGGTCACCAGGATCGTTTTTTCGTCAATGGCGCGCTTCAGGTCTTCGAGATCGATCACCCCGTCGGCCTTGACGGGCAGATAGGTGACGCGATAGCCGTACTTTTCCAGGCGCTTGCAGGTGTCGAGGACCGCCTTGTGCTCCGTGACCTGGGTGACGATGTGGTTGCCGCGCTCGCGGTACATCTCCGCAATGCCCTTGATGGCCAGGTTGTCGCTCTCGGTGGCGCCGGAGGTGAAGACGATCTCCTTGGCCGTAGCGCCGATGAGCTTTGCCACCTGTTCGCGAGCTGTGTCTACGGCTTTCTCGGCTTCCCATCCAAAGGAGTGGTTGCGGCTGGCCGCGTTGCCGAACTTGCTGGTCAAGTAAGGCATCATGGCCTCCAGCACTCTGGGATCCAGCGGGCTGGTGGCCTGGTTGTCCATGTAAATGGGCAGGTTTACGCCTGCCGGCGCTTCGACTTGGCTCGCAACCTCGTTCATTCCCGTCTCCATCGTTCTAATAGCGGAGCGAGCGCGATTTGCCGGCGCCGCTAGCTCCGTTCACCACGCGAGTTCCGCTTGCTACGGCGTTAAGGCCACCAGTCCATGCGCCTCGCGCGCCTTTCCCGCGGCATGTTCCTGCTCCGCCAGATCCTGGATACTGATACTTTTCAGGACTCCGGCGATGGTTTCATTGACGCGCGCCAGCGGTTCTTTAATGGTGCAGCTTGGCGTAAGTTCGCAGGCCTTCGTGCCCTTGGTGCAGGAGGTGATGAACAGCGGCCCGTCGATGGCGCGGATGACCTCGAAGGCCGAAATCTGGCGCGGATCCCTGGCCAAGGCGTACCCGCCGTTCATCCCGGCATGGGAGCGCAGCAACCCCGTCTTGGTAAGCCGCTGCAGAATTTTGGCGAGCAGTTGCGCGGGAATTCCATAGGCGTCCGCGACGTCTTTGGCGCTGAGTGCGGGGGTCTCGGGGTGCTCGGCAAGATACTTCAGCGCCATGAGCCCGTAATCCGCTTTCTTCGTGAGCCTTAGCATACAATATGCGACTTGTTCGGTCCGCATTTAGTATACGACCGATTCTGTCGGGCTTTCAAGCTCTCGCCAGAATTGCCATCCCCCAGGCGTGACAAATGTCACACCAGAACAGCTCTTCTCATCACTAAACTGGCTTATCTTTCGTGAAGGATTGCGGGAACGCGGAAACGAAAATGTTCCTACGTCCGCCCACCAGCAAGGATCTGGCGCTTGCCGGCTGCAGTCCGAAGTTGCAGGTCTGACCTTGCGTAACCGGCTCCAAATCCAAAACTTCGTGGGGATCAGGAGCCTACCGGGAGATTGTAATGAAACGCTATGCTTCATGGTTTATTCTGTCCGCCCTGCTGCTCACGGCCTCGGTTCTGACCGCAACCAAGGGAAACGCCCAAGCGAAATACACGGTCGTTGAAGTAAAGCACCTGACCAAGGCCGACAATGTGTCCCTGTCGGCCGAATATCTGAACTATTCTTATGACGATCTGCGCCAGGAATTGGCCAAGACGGGCATCTTCGGGACAGTGGTCGAGGATGGCGCCACGATTTCCGAACCCGATGCGGCCAACGCGGTCGTGCTGGAGTGCAACATCACCGACTACAAAACCGGAGTCATGATGCCGCCCTACATCATTGCAGACGTCACGCTATCGAGCCGCAGCGACCACAGTATGATTAAGCATTTCAATACCGGGAAGCTACCGCTCAACAATGGCGGGCGCGTACCCCCGGATGATGTCAAGGCCAAAAATACCGGGCGCTTTTTGGCCGAGGTGATTAAGCGCGATCTGAAGTAGAGCGCGGGCCTGTGGCCCCAATCATTGCCTTTGGGCTGCAAGTTTCAACAAAATTTCGGTTTGCAATCGGCCAAAAGACAGCTACAATCTGGCGGGAAGAGCACCTATAGCCATTCCCGAGCGGCCATACCCGAAAGCCAGCACTCTCAAGTGGCAACAGACACATGGGAGCGGCGGTCCTCCACCCATCCGGAGCGGGAAAAGCAGCTTTGGAATCGGCGGAGGAGCGACAGGCTCAAAGAACGATGGCAACCGCCTGCAGACACCCCAAGGTCCGGATCGTTTCCCGGCACGACGACACCGAGTATGTCGAGTGCCTGGAGTGCGGCGAAGTCTTCGACTCCGAAGAGTTTCGCGACATGGAAATTGAAGACACGGCTGAAACGGAAAATCTGCCGGAGGATTCCTAGGGCCTGGCCTGCTTTATTTGGCTTGGTTACCGTTAGCCGCCGTGGCGCCAGGCCGGCGCGAGACCAGCCAGGCGTAGTGCAGGCCCGATGCGATGGTGAGCCCGATGGTGGCGTCCAGCGCCACAGCGCGGACCGCTGCAACCCAGTACGCCGTCGTGAGTTGATGCAGCAGGACGGCCGCGACAGCGGCGATTTGGGCAAGGGTATTGGCTTTGCCGAAGATGCTGGGACGAAACTCCCTGCGCCCTACGGCTGCATAAAGAATGGCCGCAACCATCAGGATGCCCACATCCCTGCCAAAGACCAACACGGTCACGGTCACCGGCATCAAGCCCTTGTACAAAAGAACCAGGAACAGGGTGCTGAGCAGCAGCTTGTCGGCCACGGGGTCAAGATAGTGGCCAAACATGGAGCGCTGCTTGAGGGCGCGCGCCAGCAGGCCGTCGAAGGCGTCGGTGAGCCCGGCGGCCACAAAGAGGGAAAAACTCAGCAGGTAGTGCCCCTCGATGATGGCGGCCACGAGAAACGGCGCCAGGCAGATGCGCAGAAGCGTAAGCAGATTCGGGGCGGCGCGCAAGGGGTTGAATCGGTGGTTCGGCTCTTGGGGCATTGCTGGTTGTCGAGCGGCTGGCGACAGGCCGCAGCGCGGCTGGAAGCGCTTCTCTCTCCCACGATGGTAAAGCATGGAACCCACGGGACGCAGTCTGGCGCCGCAACCCCGCGGCGGCAGGCCCGATCAGGTTCTTACACCTCGACGGGCAGGTCCGCCGAAAGAATGTTCATGGGCGTCAGGCCGCGCTGGCGCAGGGCGCGCAGGCTGAGCGCGTCGTGGCGCTTGGCCAGGCGGCGGCCGTTGTGGTCCACCACTAGGCGGCAGTGGTACCAGGCAGGGGCCGGGAGGCCGAGCGCGCGGTAGAGCAGGATCTGGCGAGCGGTGGACTTCAGCAGGTCGGCGCCGCGAACAACTTCCGTGATGCCCATCGCCGCATCGTCGGCCACGCAAGCCAACTGGTAGCTGGGCACGCCATCGCGCCGCCAGACCACGAAGTCGCCAAAATCCACGCCGGCCACAAAGCGCTGCGGACCCAGGTTCCGGTCGACGAACTCGATCGCCTCGCCGTCGGGAACGCGGAAGCGCCAGTTCGTGCCGCCCGGATCTTCATACACGCTCGCCGTGGGGCCGGGAAGCTGCGGCGTACCGCCCATGAAGCGCCGGCATGTGCCGGGGTAGAGAGGTTCGTCGTCGAGCGTGTCGAACTTCCCGCCTCCGCCCGCCGTCTGCACGCGCTCATGGGGCGCGCCGAGCGCAGTTTCCAGGTCCTTGCGCGAACAACGGCAGGGGAAGAGGCGGCCGGTGCGCAACAGCTTTCGCCAAGCCTCAAGGTAGATGGCGCGGCGCTTGCTCTGCAGATAAGGAGCGAACGGCCCTCCCTTGTCGGGGCCCTCCTGCCAGCGGATTCCCAGCCAGCGGAGATCCTCGAGCACCGCGTCGGCGTAGGCGGGGCGGCAGCGGTCGGGGTCGAGATCCTCCATGCGCATGATGAGCGTGCCGCCGGTTTCGCGCGCGCGTTGGAATACCGTCCAGAAGGTGCGCGCGTGGCCCACGTGCAGGTAGCCGGTGGGCGAAGGCGCCAGCCGTCCGCGATAGCCCGAAGACGGCGATGGAGGAGCGCTGGCCATTCTGAAGACGAGTGTAGGCGAGCCCGTTCAGCGCGGCATATGGCGGGTTTGGTACCTTGTGCCTACCTGTGGCTGCGGGTCACGCCCTGCGCATGCTGTGCCGCAGCTTTCAAGACGGACCACTGACCCCTGTCTTTACGGCCTCCAACGGAGGATCGGCTTTCGCGCCGCCTGCACCTCGTCGAGACGCGAGACGCGCGTGGAGTGCGGCGCGCTTTTCACGAGGTCGGGATTCTCTTCGGCTTCGCGCGCAATGGAGCGCATGGCGTCAATGAACAGGTCCAGCTCCTCGCGCGACTCGCTCTCGGTGGGCTCGATCATCAGCGCGCCATGCACAATGAGCGGGAAGCTGACCGTGTAGGGATGGAAGCCGTAATCGATGAGGCGCTTGGCGATGTCGCCGGTCTTGACGCCGCGCGCCGCCTGCCGCTTGTCGCTGAAGACCACCTCGTGCATCGAGGCCGTTTGGTACGGCAGCTCATACACGTCTTCGAGCTTTTTGCGGATGTAGTTGGCGTTGAGCACCGCGTCTTCGGTGGTCTGGCGCAGGCCGTCGGGCCCATTGGCCAGGATGTAGGCCAGCGCGCGGATAAACATTCCTGTGTTGCCGTAGAAGGCTCGCACGCGCCCGACCGATTGCGGGCGGTCGTAGTCCCAGCGCAGCGCGCCGTCCTGGTTTTGGACGAGTACCGGAGTCGGCAAAAACGGCTCCAGAAAAGCCTTGCACGCTACGGGGCCGGAGCCGGGTCCGCCGCCGCCGTGCGGCGTGGAGAAGGTCTTGTGCAGATTCAGGTGCATCACGTCCACGCCGAAGTCGCCGGGCCGCACCTTGCCCACCAGCGCGTTCATGTTGGCGCCGTCCATGTAGAGCAGCGCGCCTTTGGCATGCAGAATGTCGGCAATTCTATGAATCTGACTCTCGAAGACGCCGAGCGTGGACGGATTGGTGAGCATCAGCGCCGCAGTTTCCTCGTCCACCTGGCGCGTGAGAGCGTCGAGGTCAATGCCGCCATCGGCGTTCGACTTGAGGTTCTCGACTGCGTAGCCGACGATGGCCGCCGTGGCCGGGTTGGTGCCGTGCGCGGAGTCGGGAATCAGGATTTTCCTGCGCGGGTTGCCCTGCGACTCGTGCCAGGCGCGCGTGAGCAGAATACCGGTGAACTCGCCGTGCGCGCCCGCGGCCGGCTGCAGCGTGATGGCGTCCATACCGGTGATCTCGAGCAGGCAGCGGCGGAGCAGATCGATGATTTCGAGTGCGCCCTGCGACAGCGACTCGGGCCGGTAGGGATGCGCCTCGGCCAGACCCTCGATGCGGGCGACAAACTCGTTCACGCGGGGGTTGTACTTCATGGTGCAGGAGCCGAGTGGATACATACCGAGATCGATGGCGTAGTTCCAGGTAGAGAGCCGCGTGAAGTGGCGGATGATCTCGATCTCGCTCAGCTCGGGAAGCAGGCCCGGCGTGGTGCGGTGCGCGGCGCCAAGCAGTTTTGCGGAGTTGACAGCCGGCACGTCGAGCGGCGGCAGCTTGTAGGCGCGCTTGCCCGGCGAGGACTTCTCGAAGAGCAGTGCCTCGTTCTGCGTCGGGTGTGTGCGGACCTTGCCGAGGGTGCGGGGGCCGTTCTTCTCAGTGTCGGAAATCATTCTTTAGCTCTCTTTTGGGTCATCTCGCTGCCCAATTGACCCGGCTTGATGGGAGCGATCTGAAAAGCGCGATGGATAACCTCGTTCTGGTCCCAAGACCAAAGGCCTAAAATAAGTGCTCCGATAAAACACACAAACGCGTCAGCCTCAATCAAGTGGAGGCTGAGTTGTTTGTGCCAAATGAACAACTCATACAAGATGGCGCCGGCAAACAAGAGACCCCCGCGAATCAGCAAGCTGTGAACGATTAGGAAACGAAGCTTGCCAACTTTGCGAGCCTCCTCCCACCGTAGACGGCCGCGTTCGCTCCCGCCCCATCTGATTCCGCGGAACATAAAAGCTACGCCTCCACCTCTACGCCCGCCAGCACTTTGGCCGCAGTTTCGATCTGTTCGCGCGTGACGACTTCTGTCGCGCACCAGAGGGTGCAGTTGCCGAGCTCGGGATACCAGCGGCTCAACTCGACGCCACCCACAATCTTGTTTTCGAGCAGCCTCCGGCTCCAGACCGCCGGAGCTTCCTCGGTTTGCAACACAAATTCATGGAAGCGCGGCGCGCCCCCGAGCGACGTGTCCTTGAAACGCAGCTTTGCGCCCGGCTGGCTGCCGAGTGTCTTCGCCGCGTAATCGGCCTTGGCCAAATTGTGCTCGGCCAATTCACGCATGCCTTCTTTGCCGTAGACGGCCATAAAGATCGTCGCCATCAGCGCGACCAGCGCCTGGTTGGTGCAGATGTTCGAGGTGGCCTTCTCGCGACGGATATGCTGCTCGCGCGTAGCAAGGGTGAGAACGAAGCCGCGATTCCCTGCCCCATCGACGGTCTGGCCGGCAAGCCGGCCCGGCATCTGCCGCACAAATTGCTCTTTGGCCGCGATCACGCCGCAGAAAGGGCCCCCATAGCAGAGCGCCACGCCGAACGACTGCGCCTCCATGGCGACAATGTCGGCCTCTACCGGCGGCCGCACGATGCCCAGCGAGACCGCCTCGGCAATGGACACGATGAGCAGCGCGCCATTGGCGTGGGCGATGGCCGCAATCGCCGGAATGTCTTCGATGATGCCGAAAAAGTTCGGGCTCTGGACAAGGACAGCTGCGGTTTCCGCGGAAACCGCAGCGGCGAGCGCCTTTAAGTCGACGCGACCGGTTTCCTGGTCGTATCCAGCCAGAGCGGTTGTCAGGCCCTTATGCTTTGCGTAAGTGGCCAGCACCTCGCGATACTCGGGATGCACGGTTGAGGCAACGACGGCCTTGTGGCGACCGGTCACGCGGACCGCCATCATCGCGGCTTCGGCCGCGCCGGTCGACCCGTCGTACATGCTGGCGTTGGCCACGTCCATGCCGGTCAGCTCGGCGATCATGGTCTGGAATTCAAAAATCGCTTGCAGAGTTCCCTGCGTAATCTCGGCCTGGTAGGGCGTGTAGCTGGTCAAAAACTCGCCGCGCTGCACGAGGGCGTCGATGATGACCGGCCGGTAGTGGAGATACGCGCCCGCGCCCAGAAAGCTGGCGTAATCGGTCGCGTTCTTCTGCCCGGCGGCGCGGAAGTATGCAACGATCTCGCTTTCGGCCTGCTGGCGCGGAACGGCAAGGTCGCGCGCCAGGCGGTATTCGGCCGGAATACTCGAGAAAAGATCGTCGATCGTGGCCGCACCGATCTCCGCGAGCATCTGCCGGCGTTCTTCGTCGGATTTTGGGAGATAGCGCACTGTAGCCTCTAGCTTCTAGCTCCTAGCTCCTAGCTTCTAGCTTCTAGCTCCTAGCTCCTAGCTCCTAGCTCCTAGCTAAAAGCCAGTGTACGAGCCGGAATGGCATGCTCGACGAAAGTCGGGCTCATTTGATGCTACTCAAATTTGCGAGGCGCAACTAGCGACAAGTAGCTAGAAGCTAGCAACTAGCTTTCCGTTTCCTCTGCAATAAACGCCTCATACGCCGCGGCGTCGAGCAGGGAATTCAACTCGGCCGGGTTCGAAAGTTCCACTTTGATGATCCATGTGCCGTGCGGGTCCTGATTGATCTTGTCGGGCGCGGTCTTCAGCTCTTCGTTCACCGCGGTCACTGTACCGCTGGCCGGCGAATAGAGGTCGCTGACGGCCTTCACGCTCTCCACTGAGCCAAAGGTCGCATTGGCCGTCACCGCATCGCCCACCTTGGGCGCATCCACATACACAATGTCGCCCAGCGAGCTTTGCGCGTAGTCGGTGATGCCGATGGAGCCGATGGAACCCTCGACCGAGATCCATTCGTGCTCGCGGGTGTAGCGATATTCCGTCGGGTAGGGCATGGCGGGTCTGCTCCTTCAAAAAACAACGAAACAACAGTCTAAGCCGTGGGGGCCGAGGGCGAGTGAGGAAAAGGGGAAAGACAGGGAGTAGGGAATAGGGAATAGAAAGCCGTGCTTGGCGATTTACTCTCTCTTATTCCATGAATCAATCGCATCAACTCATCGTAGACAGCAAAGATGCTGTCGCTCGCACCTTCGCTGATGCGACTGTTCCCTACTCCCTATTCCCTGTCTTTATCCCATCACCACCACCGGCTGAAACAGCGTTCCTGCCACCCGCTTCGCGATTCCGACAAGCTCGCGTGGCCCGGCGAAGACCTTCACCAACGGGGCGGCGGAGAACTCCGGCAGATTGGCCTGCGCACCGTTGCGCAGCCGGCCCAGCGCCTGGCTGTCGCCAGTCACCGCGGGCATCTCAGGCAACAGGCTGCGCGGATGCACGCACAAGCACTCCAGAGCCTCCACATTTCCGGCCAGCGTTTCCAGTTCCTCCAGAGTGTGTGCGTCGGCCAGCGTAAAAACGCCAGCGCGCGTGCGGCGCAGGCGGCTCAGGTGCGCTCCGCAGGCCAGGCCGCAGCCCAGTTCGTGCGCCACCGAGCGCACGTAGCCGCCGGAGCTGATGCCGATGGTGAAGCTGACTTCGGAGCCCACCATCGCCACGATCTCAAAGGCATCGATCCGGATCCGAACCGGCTTGAGCTCCACCGGCTTGCCCTCGCGGGCCAGCTTGTACGCGGGCTTGCCTGCGATCTTCTTGGCCGAAAAGGGCGGAGGCATCTGTTCGATCTCGCCGTGGAACCGCGCAGCCGCCTCGCGCACCCGTTCCAGTGTCAACTTCCCCGCAACTTCGGGCCATTGGTCAGGCCCGGCAGGCTCGCCCTCGGCGTCATAGGTGTCGGTCGAGAATCCAAAACGGATCACTCCGGTATAGCTCTTCCCGGCTGAGGAAAAGTACTGCGCCAGCCGGGTAAACCTACCCACGAGCAGCGGCAGCACGCCGGTGGCCATGGGGTCCAGCGTGCCCAGATGGCCAATCGACTGCTCTCCCGTAATGCGTCGCAGCCGGTTCACCACGTCGTGGCTGGTCATGCCGCCCGGCTTGTCGATTACAAGAAGCCCGTTCACATCATCACTTTAGCCGCCGTATGCGCCCTTGCCAACCCGGGCCAAACGCTCCAAGCTAAGGAGAGATGGCAGACGAACTGGAACGCGCTCGAAAAGCGATGCGTGAACTGAGCAAGACGCTCAAGAGCTTGATCGATGATCCCGCGCCCAAAGAGGTGCACAAGCTGCGCACGGCCGCGCGGCGGGTGGAGGCGATTGCCGCCATGCTGGCGCGCAGCGACGAGAAAAGATCGCGGCGCCTCCTCAAATCGATTGAGCCAGTGCGCAAGGCGGCCGGCGGCGTGCGCGACATGGATGTATTGACTGTGAACGCGCGCAGGCTGGCGCGGCGCTCGGCCGGCGATTCCCTTACCCGCCTGCTCGATCATCTGCAAATCGCCCGGCAGCAGAATGCCGAAAAACTACGGCGTATCCTCGCCCGGCGGCGCGATGCAGCGCGGGAAGACCTGAAGCAATATGCCAGGATGGTCCGATCCGCGCTGGCCCCGGCAAAAGGCGCCGAGCCGACAGGCGGGCAAGCCGGGCAGACGAATGAGGGAATCCATACAGCGGCGATGGATGCGGTGCGCGAGCTGGGCTCGTGGCCGCCGCTGAATGCAGACAACATTCACGCCTTCCGCCTGAAGGTGAAGGAGCTGCGCTACGTCCTGCAGCTTTCAGCGGACGCCGATTCGGGCATGATGGCCGCGCTCAGTGACGTGCAGCGCCGCGTCGGCGACTGGCACGACTGGCAGCAATTGCATGAGATCGCAAGCGAGATTCTGACCCCGGAACGGAACCTCGCGCTTTTGGAGCGCATCGATGAGACGGCCAAGCGAAAATTCGACAAGGCGCTCACCACCGCCAACGCCCTGCGCGGGCGCTATCTTGCCATGCCATTTGCGGCGGGAATCTAAGGGTCAGCACCGACAGAGTGAGGACATCGGGGCCCTTTTCCGGCATCAGGCTCAGCCATTGCCCGCCTGCCGCACCAGCGAGAGAAATTCCGCGCGCGTCTCCTTCTGCCGGAAGCAGCCCACCATGGCGCTGGTCACCGTGGACGAATGCTGCTTCTCGATGCCGCGCATCATCATGCACAGGTGGCGCGCCTCAATCACCACGCCCACGCCCTGCGGCGCGATCGCGTCCTGAATGGCGTCGGCGATCTGGCGCGTGAGCCGCTCCTGCACCTGCAGGCGGCGCGCGAACACCTCGACGAGCCGGGGAATCTTGCTCAAGCCGATGACTTTGCCTTTGGGGATATAGGCCACGTGTACCTTGCCGAAGAAGGGCAGCATGTGATGCTCGCACATCGAGAACATCTCGATGTCCCTGACGATGACCATCTCGTCGTAATCCACATCGAAGAGCGCTCCGAGCAGAATCCGCGCCGGATCCTGGCCGTAGCCCTTGGTGAGGAAAGCCAGCGCCTTCTCCACGCGCTCCGGCGTCGAGCGCAGCCCGTCGCGATCGGGATCCTCGCCCAGGCGGCTCAAAATCTCGCGATACATCTCCTGTGTGCTGAACCCGTTCAGCCCCTCGTCCGCATCAACCGCGCGCCGCACGGCTTTACTCACAATCATCGGATGCGCCATACTTTTCAACCTCCCAACGAACACTCAAAGTAGTTGTTCTCCGTCTCTTCCACCCGCACGTGCTCCAGTTCGCCCAACGGCAAGGCATCGCGCAACAGAGCAAAGATCGCCTTACAGAAATTCTCCGTCGTGGGAACGCGATCGGCAAACAGCGGATCGAGATTCAGGTTGGCGTGGTCGAATCGATCCAACACCCGTGCGCGCACCGTCTCATCCAGCTTCACCAGATCCACCACCATCCCCGTCTCCGCGTCCACGGCGCCGCCCACCAGAACCTCGACGACATAATTATGGCCGTGCCCATGCTCGTTGTTGCATTTGCCATACACCGCGCGATTCTGCTCGGCCGTGAACGCCGCCGTGTGCAGCCGGTGGCTGGCGCTGAGCAGGTAGCGGCGGCCGAAGTACGCTTTCACGCCTCACCCCTGTCTTTCACCCCACGAACGAAGACCTGTTCGTGGGGACCCCGGTACTCCGCAAAAATCTCCGGCGTTTCGTACACGCGAATCCGGCTCAGCCGCGCGCCTCCCGCCGCTGGAATCGCCGGTTCCAGCCGCTTCCATGCGGCGATGGCGATGTTCTCCGTGGTCGGAATCGCGCGGGCAAACTCCGGCGCGTCCAGGTTCAGGTGCTTGTGATCGTAGGCTGCCAGAACCTCCCGCTCCATCACGTCCTTGAGCCACTTGAGATCGACGACGAAGCCGGTCACCGGGTCCGGCTCTCCCGCAACCGTCACCTCCAGCGTGTAATTGTGCCCGTGCCCGTTCTGATTCGCGCAGCAGCCGAAGACCTGCCGGTTCTTCTCCGCGGTCCAGGACTCGTTCCAGTAATAGTGCGATGCGGAAAACACCGCCCGCCGCGTCAGGAAGACCATTTCGATCCCTCACTTAAAAAAAGATGCCGCAGTCTGCTTCCGGGCTTCACGCAATCGAGAGAAAGTAACGCCTGATCGAAAAATCTTCGGGTTATTCGTGACCTGCTCAAAAACCGGCGCCAGGCTTTCGGTCCTGGTTTCCTCAGGCCGCGTATTCCCTCCCCTTCCAGCTTACGCGCTTCAGGATGCGGTGCTGAAACCAGCTGCGATAGAGCAGCGCCACAAACAGAGGCAGTCCCAGAGGCGCAAGCGCGCAATCCCGGAAAGGAAAGTTCGACTTCGCTACCCGCGAATAGAAGCGGAACAGCGTCCGCAGCCAGAGCAACGCCAGAATCCAACCCGCCCCCAGCCACTCCAGTCCGTGCGCGCCCAGCCGCGCGTTCCAGAGCTCGTAGGCCAGGATGGGCAGACCGAAGAGCAATGCAATATCCAGTGCCCTGAAGACCGCCAGCAGGAGCGCGTTGTTGAAGAGGAGCCTCAGGTTCTTGGTCCAGCCCTCCATCATTGCCGTCGTGCTGCGGTACATGCGCGCGGAAACAGCATCATCCGCGTAGCGGAAGCGCAGGCCCACTTTGCGCCTCTTGGCCAGAAAAGCCAGTTCCACATCCTCCAGCACTTTGCCGGCCACACTCGGATGCCCACCCAGCCGCCGGTAGGCCTCGCGCTCCACCAGCAGGAATTGCCCATTGGCGGCCGCGATCCGCTGCGCGGGGTCCGAGACCTTGGCCGGCGGATAGGCCTGCGCCAGCTCGCAAAATACCAGAGGCATGAGCGAGCGCTGTGCCAGCCCATGTACGATTTGCCGCGGCGAATAGCTCAACATACCCACTTTGTGCCGCTCGGCCTCGTGCATCGCCCGGCGCAAATTGCCCGGCTCGTGGACCGTATCCGCGTCGGTAAACAGCAGCCAGCGGCCCCGCGCGCGCCGCGCCGCCGTCCACACGGCGTTGGCCTTGCCTGTCCAGCCCGGCTCCAGCTTGTCCGCCTCGAGCAGCGTGACGCCAGGAAAGCCGCGCGCGATCTCGGCGGTACGGTCGGTGGAGTGATCGTCCACCACGACCAACTCCCAGTCGCGGCCCAGTTCGAAGATCTCCTCCGACTGGCTGACCAGCGACTGCAGGCAATCGCCCAGGCACGCCTCCTCATTGCGCGCCGGGACGATCACTGTCAGGTCCATCAATTCCTCCGGTTCCGGCTGGTCAAAGACGGTTCCTGGTACGGTCTTGCCGGCCCAGTCTCGCCAATCCGCCGCCGGAGATAGAGCCTCAGCCGGTTCGGCAAGGCCCAGCACCGGTTTCCAACCGCCATCTCTGTCCTGCTCCGGCTCATTCTTGCTCATCGCGCCTCACCGTTTCACTTCCCGCCCTTTCGCTCCGTATTATAAGGAGGTGCGGTTCCCTCGTTGCCTCATTCTGTCCCTCCTTCTGGCTCTGGTTCCGCTGTCTGCGTGCAACCGCGGCTCGCATCCCGCCCAAACCGGCAAGGTTGCCCCCGATTTCACGGTTTCTGACGGCACATCCACGGTCCACCTCGCCGACTACCGCGGCCACGTTGTCCTGCTTAACTTCTGGGCAAGCTGGTGTATGCCTTGTGTGGCCGAACTTCCTTCGCTTCTCGCGCTCCACCACGAACAGCCCAATCTCGTCATCCTCGCTGTCAGCATTGATGACGATCCCGAGGCCTACTCAAACTTTATCGCGCAACATCGCGTGGACCTGATCACCGTCCGCGACCCCAGCCAGTCGGCCGCCAAGCTCTACCACACGGAGATGTGGCCGGAAACCTATCTGATCGACCGCAAGGGCATCATCCGCAGCAAGTTCGTCGGCCCGCAAGACTGGACCAGCCCGGAGATCGTTGCCTATCTCAAGAGCCTTTGAGGACGAAGATTCGGCGCGCCTGCGCCTTGCTATCCTGTACTCATGACTTCGGTCGAGATTGTCTATCGCTACGGCGCGCCGCCCACGGAGCAGGCCGCATTGGCGCTGGCTCGCGCTCGCGACGTTTACGGCATCCGGCGCCTCAGTTTCGATCGCGCGGCTCATACCCTCCGTGTCGAGTTCGACGCCACGCGCCTGAACGCCGCCGATGTCACCAAGCTGGTTCGCGAGACCGGGCTGGAAATCGCCGCAGAAACCCCTATGACTCCTTCGGCCGAACCGGTAACAGCCACGCCAAAATTCTGAGCCGCCCGCGTTGCGCCGATGCTTGAAACCTTGATACTCTGGGTAAGGTTCGTCTGCTGGGCCTCGTTCTGAAGCCCGCGTGAGTGCGCCCGTAGCTCAGCTGGATAGAGCGACTGACTACGAATCAGTAGGCCGGGAGTTCGAATCTCTCCGGGCGCACCATTCCTTTCTCAACCGATCTTTTCGAGCGGCCATTGCGCCGCTTTCGCTTTGTGCGGGCAACGGAGGGTTCGCCCGATTCCGCACACCCTCCCGGCAGATTCCCGAACGGCGCCTTCGAAGGCGTCTCTTGAGGATGGCAATGCCACGGCGCAATGGCGCTGAAGCCCGGTCTGGCGAGCCATGAGAAGATGAAAAAGCGGGCGGGTGATGGCGCATGGCGCTATGGCCGCGCCATCGCCGTCGCCGAGTCACTTCCGCCGCGACGACGGACGGGCCGAAGGAGCGCCGCAACGTCAAAACCTTCATCCACAAGCTCAACGATTTCGGCGTGGTGGCGGAAGAGCAGCCGGAACGGTGACCCTGAAGATACAGCACATGGAGTGCGGACGTGCCCGGCTGTTCTTCTGTATAACGCCGTACGGACCTGCGATGCCCTGTGTTTCCCTCGGCTCCAGCGGCAAGGCGGGAGTTCAATTTCCCGATAAAGTCACTGGGAATAAGTTGGCGGACGGAACGATATAGAAAGCGAAAGAACCTTCGGCCAGGGATCGAAGGTGAAGGAGCACGGCTTGGCCGCAGCCTCGAAGATACAAGCTGCAAGGATCCATCCGCTGACTTCGGTGCGATTCTTTGCGGCGTTGATGGTTGTGCTCTTCCATTCGTTTCCGGTTGCGCTCCCGGGGTTCCCTCCCGGCGCTCTTGGCCAGCGATGGTTGTCCACCTGGTCTGTCTCCGTCAGTTTCTTCTTTTTCCTTAGCGGCTACATTTTGTCTGTCGTCTACCTGCGTCATGGGCAGCCGGTGAACCGGCGCAATTTTTGGGCGGCGCGTTTCGCGCGCATCTATCCGCTCTTCTTTGCCACGCTGGTATTGGATACTCCCGACGTCATTTTGTGGCGCATTCCGGTTTACGGTCTGAAGAAAGCAGTTCTCCTGACCGGGTGGACATTCTTGTTCGATCTGTCGATGCTGCAGGCGTGGGCGCCTCATTTCCGCATGATCTGTGGCGCCAATTGGTCACTTTCCGTCGAGGCCCTGTTTTACCTGCTGTTTCCCTTCGCCGGGCCTGCTTTATGGAAGCTACGCGGGAAGAAGCTGTGGCTGGCGGCGTTGGCCATCTATGCCGCCGGACTTGCGGTTGCGGGAGCGGCCGGCGGGCGCCTCGACGAGTTTTCTGCGGGTGTCTTTCCGCCCCTCCATGTTCCCACGTTCCTGCTGGGAATCCTCTTGGCCCGCTGGCAGCAGGAGGTACGCGAGCGCCCGCAAGGGACGCCGGCGCCCAATCTGCATCAATACGGCGTTTTGCTGGTTGCTTTACTCGGATACGTCCTTGTGGTTGCTAACGTGGGGACACACATCCCGATCCTATTGGTCTACGATGGCTTGCTGGCCCCTGTATTTGCCTGCATCATTTGGTCGCTTTCCTTTGCCGATTCGCTGATCGCCCGCCTGTTCAGCCTTCCCTGGCTGGTGGTTCTGGGTGAGGCGAGTTATGGCCTCTACCTGATCCATGGGCCCGTCTGGTGGTACTTCTATTGGATATTTGGTTTCGAGAAGGTTCGGATCTGGTATCCCTTTTACCTTTGCAGTTGCATTGGCCTCAGCGTGTTGAGTTTTTACTTCCTCGAGACGCCGACCCGCAAATGGCTGCTGCACCGCATGGCCGTCAGGCCACGCGAAACCATGGAAGCAGCGTCGGATGCGCAATAGCGGTATGTGACGATTGCGATATCTACAAGGGGGCCGCAGGCCAATAATCGCCGGATTGCCGCTGAGCGATTGGGTACTCGTGTCCGGAGGTCCGGACAGGATTGAATTTTCTTGAGTACCGCCTAGGCGCAAAGCGATGCCTATATCATGTCAGCATGAAGATCGCCTATTTGACGATTGGCGCGTCTGACGATGTCAAAGAATGGTCGGGAATTCCATTTTTCATGTCAGGGGGCTTCGCCCGCAATGGAGCGGATGTCGTCAGAATACAAAATTTGCGCGGCGCCAGAAGCGTCTACCTTCGCGGCCGGGATCTGTTTCGGACTCGAGTTCTGCACGAGAATTACTCCTCCTTCCGGCATAAAAAGCGTCTGGCGCATTACGCCCGCCAGATTGCGGAGATCGCCAAGAGAATGCGCCCGGATGTCATTGTCTGCCCCAGCACGCTTCCTGTGGCCTATCTCGACACGGATATTCCAATTGCGATCTGGACGGACTCGACCTTTCGCGGGCTCCTCGATTTCTACCCAGGGTATTTCCACGTAAGTGCTCAGGCGATAGCCGAAGGCGACGCGGCAGAACAGGCTGCATTCGAGCGGTGCACGCTTGCCTTGTATGCCTCCGAGTGGGCCGCGCGAACGGCAATCGACTGTCATGGCGCCGATCCCAATAAGGTTCGCGTAGTACCGATGGGAGCGAATCTTTGCGGCGATGCCAGCGAGGTTGACGTTGCGCGGAGGATCGCGAACCGGCCCGGAGATCGCTGCGAGCTGCTGCTGCTGGGCGTGGACTGGGTCCGCAAGGGCTGCGCCGTCGCGGTGGATGTGGCACGGGAGCTTAACCGCAGGGGGATGCCTACGACTTTGACGATTGCCGGGTGCACGCCGCCTTCCGGCATGGCTCTTCCGGAGTGTGTGAAAATCATCGGGTTCGTTGACAAGCGAACCCCGGCCGGTATGGATCGGGTGAAGGATCTCCTCGCGAATAGCCACTTCCTCATTCTTCCCTCCCGAGCCGAGTGTTACGGAATTGTCTTCGCCGAGGCGAATTCGTTCGGTGTTCCCGTTCTCGCTTCGAACGTTGGCGGGATTCCCACTGTGATCAGTGAGGGAAAGAATGGATTTATGGTGCCTATTCAGGATCAAAGGGCGGAGGCCGAGGAATATTGCGAATTGGTTCTCCGCGCCATGAGCGCGCCGGATTTCTACCGCCAGCTTGGAAACTCCGCACTTGAAGAGTACAAGACCAGATTGAACTGGACGGTGGCGACCGCAAGCGCCATGCAAGCCATCGGCGAGCGGATCGGTTGAGAAGGAATACGGCCGTTCGGCCCTGCTTTGACGCGAGAGAAGGATTATCCTGCAACCGGGACAGTTAAATTTGTTTTTGCGGCGCGCCTCTGTTTGCGATACTGAGGAGAACCCGCGGCGCGCCATGGCGCGTGCTTCGCGGCCCACGGGGGTCCCGGACGCTGAACCCGGCGCCGTTGTCGTGGCTTGGGGCGACGACAATGCGGAGGCCGGAACAGGGAAAGTGCAAGAGGCGAAATAACGTTCGCATGAAGGTTTTAGTTTCAGGCGTATGCGGGCTTGCGGGCAGCCATCTTGTTCGCTGCCTTCTGGAGTCTCACGAGGGGATCGAGATCGTGGGGCTGGACAACCTGGCGCGCCAGGGCAGCGAAACCAACCGGCTGGCGCTGAAGCGGCTTGGCGTGCAACTGGTGCACGGCGATCTGCGTATGGCCAGCGATGTAGAGGCGCTTCCGGCCGTGGACTGGGTGATCGATGCGGCAGCTCAGCCCAGCGTTCTGGCGGGCCGCGACGGCAAAACGAGTGCGCGCCAGTTGCTGGAACATAACTTATTGGGCACCATCAATCTGCTCGAGTACTGCAGGAGCTTGCGGGCAGGCTTCATCTTGCTCAGCACCAGCCGCGTGTATTCCATTGCCGTGCTGGGACAGTTGCCGTTGGCGCCGGTTTCCTCCATGTTCACATTGGATCCGGCACGGCCGTGGCCGGCAGACGTCAGTGCGGCCGGCGTTACCGAAGCTTTCAGCACTGCGGCTCCTATCTCCTTGTATGGGGCAACGAAGCTGGCTTCGGAGTGTCTGGCGCAGGAGTATGCCGCAGGATTTGGGGTACCGGTCTGGATCAATCGCTGCGGCGTGCTGGCAGGAGCCGGCCAGTTCGGCACCGCGGAGCAGGGCATCTTCTCCTATTGGCTGCACGCGCACGCGGCGCGGCGAACGTTGAAGTATCTCGGCTTCGGAGGTCATGGGTACCAGGTGAGGGACGCTTTGCACCCGCGGGACCTGGCGCGCCTGGTGGATATGCAACTCCGCAACCCCGGCCGGGGCGGCCTGCAAAATGTCTCCGGCGGGCAACAGAACTCGATGTCGCTGGCCCAGCTTACGGCCTGGTGCGACGATCGCTTCGGCCCCAATGCGCCCCTGGCTGACGGTTCCGACCGGCCTTACGATGTTCCCTGGCTGATTCTGGATGCGACGCTTGCGGCGAACAGTTTCGATTGGCGGCCCAGCATAGAAATCCACGCGATTCTCGAGGAGATCGCCGTGCATGTTGCCGAACATCCCGACTGGCTGGAAAGGTGCGGCGCATGAAGAGTCCTGCGCCGTCGGCCGCGGGAGAAGAGCTGAAGCTGCTCTCAGTGGTGATCCCCGCACGGGATGAAGAGGGCTGCATAGCGTCTACCGTCGAACATCTGCACGTGGAGCTGCGGCTGAACAACATTCCGCACGAGATCGTCGTGGTTGACGACGGAAGCACAGACCGCACCGTGGAGATCGTGACCCGGTTGAGTCAGCGCATCCCGGAGGCGCGCCTGCTTTCCCAAGGACCTCCGCATGGCTTTGGACGCGCCATCGCTGCCGGACTTACGCATTTCCACGGCGACGCCGCAGTGGTGATGATGGCCGATGAGTCGGACGATTGCCGCGATGTGGTTCGTTACTGGAAGAAGCTGAATGAGGGATGGGACGCGGTCTTCGGGTCCCGCTTTATGAAAGGCGGCGGAGTGATCGATTATCCCTGGTTCAAGCTGCGGCTGAACCGGCTGGCGAATTTCTTCATCCGTATGCTCTTCGGAATTTCGCTCAACGACACCACCAACGCATTCAAGGCTTACCGGCGCACCGTGATCAAGGGCTGCAAGCCCATGCTCTCGGCACACTTCAATCTCACTGTAGAACTGCCGCTCAAGACGATTATCCGCGGCTACTCCTGGACCACGATCCCGATTACCTGGCGCAACCGCAGGGCGGGCGTGGCCAAGCTGAAGATCCAGGAGATGGGCAGCCGGTATCTCTTCATCTGTCTCTATCTGTGGCTGGAAAAGCACCTCAGCCGCGGCGATTACAAGAAGAGAGAGATTTGAAGAGCGGCCAGCGGATCCGGCAAGTTCAGGGAGAGCGCGGAAGAGCCGCTTCAGACGCCGCTGTACGCCGGGAATCCGCCGTCAATGGGAACCACAAGAAAAGCGGAGCGATTCGCGCTCCGCTTCCCTGCCTCGCCAACAGATGCAGGCCCTAATCTACGTTCAAGTCTCAATAGAGCCGGAAGTCTACCTCGATGGTAATCATCACCGGCACCGGCGTCTTGCCGTCCTTCATCGCCGGCTTGAATTTGTATTGCCGGATCGCTTCAATCGCCTTTTCATCCAACCCCATGCCCAGCGCGCGTACCACGCGAATATTCTGCGGGTTGCCCTGCGCATCGACAATGAGCGAAATCAGGCAAACGCCCTGATACTTGGCGCGCCGAGCCTCGTCGGAGAACTCCGCTTCCACGCTGTGGATGACCACTGGCGCCGAGATCCCGCCGCCGATCCTATACAACCCTCCGCCCACATTGCCGCCGTAGCCGGGCCCGTATCCATTGCCCTGGCCCGAGCCCAGCCCGCCGCCGCTGCCTGTTCCCATGCCTGCGCCCGAGCCCGTTCCGGCCGAGGCCAACGTCACATTGGTTGACTCGTGCATCCCGATCATCGGCATATTGTTATCGGGCAGTTGAATGTTCTTTTGCACGTTGATGGCCGCAGGCTCAGGCAGCAGGGGCTTCTCAAGCGTCTGCGGTTGTGGAGGAGTAATCGGATCCTTGATTCTCTCGGGCAGCTTGCCTTTGTTCGCTTCGATGGGGCTGCGGTCGCCGCCGCCACCGCCCCCTCCAGCCTTCACCTTAGCGTTCGGCCCCTGGTATTCCCCCACATCGATATTCATCGCCTGCAGCGGCTCATTCACGATTTTGTGGACCATGTGAATGCCCAGCCAGATCGCCAGCAGCAAGACGGAAATATTCAAGGTCGTCGAGAGCCCGATAGCCCACGGGTTCGGCTTCACGGCCATCCGGTCGGGCACTGGAATCGGCTGCGAGGTCAGCTCCAAAGGGGGCAGCTTGACCGGGAAAAACACGTCCCGGATGCTTTCCCAGAGGCCCCGCCAAATGGGCTTCTCCTCGAATGCCCGTCCAAGGAACGCATCCAGCTCGTGGCCATCCATCGCCGCCGCAGCTCCCTGGGAGCCCATTTCAGCCGGTATCGAGAGATCGTTTGTCATAAGTTCTGATGGTCCGGTTGTTGCTGGGCGTTGGGACGCAGGCAGGCCCATAAACAGGCCTATAGGTCCATTATGCTTGACCGCGCCCGCATTTGTCTCGGCTCCACAACTGGATGCAGGTACGGCCTGGCCCTCCGCGGTTTCATATCCCGCCAGCTTCAACACTTCCATAGACAATAGACGCTTACTCCATTCGGTTTGTTACCGGAAAAAATCTCTCTCGGCCATTTACACTGATCCATGAACAAGTCTGCATCCCAGAACGGAGTCCCGATGTCCCCTGCGCCGGAGTTGAAGGCGACCCTCACTTTGCCCCAGACTGCCTTCGCGATGAAAGCCAATCTGCCGCAGAATGAGCCGCTTCGGCTCGCCCGCTGGACTTCGCTCGGCCTCTATGAAAAGCTGCGCAAAGCCGGCCGCGGACGGCCCGTCTACCTGCTTCACGACGGCCCTCCCTACGCCAATGGGCCCATCCACCTGGGCCACGCTCTGAACAAGGGCCTCAAGGACTTCGTGGTCAAGTCCAAGACCATGGCTGGCTTCGACGCCCCCTACGTCCCCGGCTACGACTGCCACGGGCTGCCCATCGAGATCAAAGTAGACGAGAAACTGGGCCACAAGAAGCTGGAAATGCCGGTTCCCGCGGTTCTCGAAGCCTGCCGCGCCTATGCCCAGAAGTACGTCGGCCTGCAGACCGAACAGTTCGAGCGTATTGGTTGCTTCGGCCGCTGGGAAACGCCTTACAAGACCATGGCTCGCGGCTACGAGGCCCGCACGCTGGAGGCCTTCTACGGCTTTCTCGAAAAAGGCTTCGTCTACCGCGGCCTCAAGCCGGTTTACTGGTGCATCCACGATCGCACCGCCCTGGCCGAGGCCGAGGTCGAGTACGAGAACCACACCAGCCCGTCGATTTACGTCCGCTACCGGCTCACCTCCGATCCCGCGGCGATCGCTCCGGCGCTCGCCGGGCGGCAGGTTTCAACGATCGTCTGGACCACCACCCCCTGGACGCTGCCCGCATCGCTGGCCGTCGCCTTCCACCCCGACTTCGACTATGTGGCGCTGGAGGCCGAGTCCGGCGAGGTCTATCTTGTCGCTGCTGCGCTGGCAGAGCAGGTGGCCGCGGCCTGCCGGCTTGGTCACACGAAACAACTTGCCCGTTTCAAGGGCGCCCTGCTCGAACGTTTAACCTTCCAGCATCCGTTCCTGGAACGCTCGATCCTCGGCGTACTGGGTGACTACGTCACCGCCGACACGGGCACCGGCGCAGTCCACACCGCTCCCGCACACGGCGCTGACGACTTCTATACCGGCCAGCGCTACAGTCTGGACCCCACCTGCCGCGTCGATGCCGGCGGGCACATCCACGTCGATCCCGCCGCTTGGCATCTGGCCCAGCCTCCGGCTTTCGACGGGCTGAATGTGTGGAAGGCAAACCCGATCATCGTCGCCATGCTCGAAGAGCGCGGGGCGCTGCTGGGCGGCGGGCAACTGGAGCACTCCTATCCGCACTGCTGGCGCTGCCATCATCCCGTGATCTTCCGCGCCACCGAGCAGTGGTTCATCAGCCTGGAAACGCCGGTGAAGCGCGCCGACGGCTCTGAAACCACATTCAGGCAGGTGGCTATTGAGGAGATCGACAAGGTCATCTGGGACCCGGCCTGGGGCAAGGAGCGCATCACCAACATGATCGCCACACGCCCCGACTGGTGCATCAGCCGCCAGCGCATCTGGGGCGTGCCCATCGCCGTCTTCCTGTGCGAAGGCTGCAATCTGCCCATCGTTGACGCCGCGCTGAACCGCGGGATCGTCGATCTCTTCGAGCGCGAGGGCGCGGAGGCATGGCACACGACGCCGCTCGAAGTGCTGCTGCCCGCCGCCGCCGCGTGTGCCCACTGCGGCGGCACGGCCTTCCGCAAGGAAACCGACATCCTCGACGTCTGGTTCGACTCGGGCGTGAGCTGGCTGGCCGTCTGCGAGTCCGATCCCGATCTTAGCCAAGCCTATTCCCTATTCCAAAAGGGGGAGGGGCGAGAAGTCCCGGAGGTTCTGTACCTGGAGGGCGGCGACCAGCACCGCGGCTGGTTCCACTCTTCCCTGCTGACCTCTGTCGCGCTGCGCGGGCGCGCGCCCTACTCCCACGTCGCTACCGCCGGCTGGACGCTCGACGAACAGGGCCGCGCCATGTCGAAGTCGCTCGGCAACGGCGTCGATCCCATCGATATTGCAAACAGAATGGGCGGCGAAATCGTGCGCCTCTGGGTGGCCTCGGTCGACTTCCGCGAAGACACGGCTGCCAGCGAGAACCTGATGCAGCGTTGCGCCGAGCTTTACAAGAAGCTGCGCAATACATTCCGCTTCCTGCTCGGCAATCTGCACGGATTTGTGCCTGCCCGCGATCGCGTTCCCGAGGCCGAGCTTTTGCCTCTGGACCGCTATATGCTGGCCCGCACGCGCGACCTGACCGAGAAAATTCTTGCCTGGTACGAGGCCTTCGAGTTTCACCGCGTCTACCAGGCGGTGAACGAGTTCGCCATCGTGGACCTGAGCGCCTTCTACCTCGACGTGCTCAAGGACCGCATGTACACCTTCGCGCCCACGAGCACGGCGCGCCGCTCCGCGCAGACCGTGCTCTGGCAGGTCACCGAGGCGCTGGTGCGGCTGGTCGCGCCCATCCTTACCTTTACCGCCGACGAGATTTGGGAGCACCTGCCTGCCGTCGAAGGCCGCGAAGCCAGCGTGCATCTAGCGCTGTTTCCCAAGCCGGAAGAGATCTTCTCCGGCGACCCCGCGCCCATTCTCGCCGAGTGGCAAAAGCTCTTTGCGCTCCGCGACGAAGTCTTTCGGGCTATCGAGGACTGGAGAAAGGAGGGGTCGGTGGGCAAAGGGCTTGAAGCATCTGTAACTATTGTTGCAAGTGGCGATTTCACGCAATTCCTACGATCCATTTCGAAGGACAGGATGCAAGAGTTTCTCAATGTCTCGTCTGTTTTTGTGGGCGATCTGTATGCAGATTCTGGAGAGTTACGGAATTTGCTCGGTGACCAGGCGTACGATCTGATCAAAAGCACGTTTGCGAATAGGTCATTTAGGGCGTTCGCCAGCCGTGCCATCGGAACGAAGTGCAACCGTTGTTGGCGCTACACGCATGACACGGCGAACTATGGCATCTGGCAGAACGTCTGCACCCGCTGCCAGTCGGCCCTGTGCGAGATGGGCATCGCGCCCCCACAACCGGAGGCCGAAAAGTGACCTGGCTACATAACTGGCCACGCCCCCGCCGCCTGCCGTGGCTTCTACTTATCTCCGCGCTGGTCATTACTGCCGACCGCCTGACCAAGAACTGGGTCTCCAGGCACATTCCTCTGGGAGGCGCAATCCCCGTCATCGACCACGTTCTTCGCATCTCGCACTGGACCAACGAGGGCGCGGCCTTTTCTCTGTTCGCCGACACCGCCTCGCCCAACGCCGTGCGCTGGGGCTTGGTTGCGTTCACCCTCTTTGCCGCGCTGGTCATCTTCATCGTCCTGCTGCGGCTCGGCGATCGCATCACGCTGGCCACGGTCGCTCTCGCCCTCATCCTCGGCGGAGCCCTCGGCAACGCCCACGACCGCATCGCATACGGCTCGGTCATCGACTTCATCGAGGTCCACATCTTCACCTACCACTGGCCCGACTTCAACGTGGCCGACTCCTCCGTCGTCATCGGAGCGTGCCTGCTGTTCCTCGACTCGACGCTGCCGCGCAGGAAAACCGAATCCTGACCTCGTAGGCGCGGTCCGCCGGGCGCCAGGGCCGGCCAGCGAATTGATTTACGCTGCCCTCCGGCAGGATTCCCAAATCCGCTGTGGCCATGCTGGCGCCCGCGCGCATTGGCTGACACACGGTATGAAAGAATCGAAGGGATGGCCGTTGAGGGCTCGTTCCGCGCAGCTACATCGTAAAGCCGCGCAGTTGGCCCGAAACATTGTTCTGCTGCTTCGTCCGACGCCCCGCGAGGAGCCCGATGAAATCTCTCCATTTTGCCTTTTCGCCGCGCGCTGCCTTTAGCGCCGTTGCCGCGCTTGTTCTTTTTTGTCCCTGCGCCGCCCGCGCCCAGCGCCTGCCGTCAACCGTCGTGCCCACGCACTACACTCTCAGGCTCACGCCCGACTTGAAAGCCGCCTCCTTCTCCGGCGTGGAAGCGATCGACATGAACATCGGCCAGCCCACGCGATCGATCACTCTGAACGCCATTGAGATCGCGTTCCAGTCGGTGACCATCTACCCCAACGGTCCCCGGCAGACGGGCACGGTAAGCCTCGATCCGGAAAAGCAGCAGGCCACCTTCACATTTCCCAAGATCGTCCCCGCAGGCAACGCCACCATCAAGATCCGCTACACCGGCATTCTGAACAACGAGCTGCGCGGCTTCTATCTCGCCAAGACCGCCCGCCGGCGCTATGCCGTTACGCAGTTTGAGGCCACCGACGCCCGCCGCGCCTTCCCCTGCTTCGACGAGCCGGCCTTCAAGGCCAGGTTCGATATCTCGCTGGTCATCGACGCCGGCGACACCGCGATCTCGAACACCGCCATCGTGGCCGACACGCCCGGTCCCGGGATCAACAAGCACACGCTTGAATTCGCCACCACGCCCAAAATGTCCACCTATCTCGTCGCCTTCCTGGTGGGCGACTTCCAGTGCACCGGCGGGCGCCAGGACAACGTCGATTTGCGTGTCTGCTCAACTCCCGATAAGGTCGCGCTCACGCCCTACGCGCTCGGCATCGCCAAGTATGTTTTGCACTACTACGACGACTACTTCGGCATTCACTATCCGCTCAAGAAGCTCGACCTCATTGGCATTCCCGACTTCGAGGCCGGCGCCATGGAGAACTTCGGCGCCATCACCTTTCGTGAAACCGACCTGTTGCTCGATCCAAAGACCGCGCCGGTCGCCGACAAGGAAAACGTAGCCCTCACCATCGCGCATGAGATGGCTCACCAGTGGTTCGGCGACCTGGTCACCATGCAGTGGTGGGACAACATCTGGCTCAACGAGGGCTTTGCCACTTGGATGGAAAACAAGCCCGTGGCCGCCATGCATCCCGAGTGGAACATTCCGCAGGTGGTCACCGGCGACGAACAGGACACGCTGAATGTCGATGCGCAGCCCACCACGCGCGCCATCCGGGCCAAGGCCGAGACGCCCGCCGAGATCGACCAGATGTTCGACAGCATCGCCTACGGCAAGGCCAGTGACGTGTTGCTCATGGTGGAGAACTATCTGGGCGAAGAAACCTTCCGCAAGGGCGTTCATGCGTATCTGGCCGCGCACGAATACGGGAACGCCACGGCGCAGGATTTCTGGAACGCGCAAACGGCCGTGAGCCACAAACCGGTGGACAAGATCATGGAGTCGCTGGTAGTGCAGCCCGGTGAACCCATCCTCAGCTTCGGAACGCCCGCGGACGGATCAGCCTCCGTCGTGCAGAAGCGATTCTTTCTCAGCCCCGGCGTGGAGCCGAACGCAGAACAGAAATGGACGCTGCCGGTTTGCTTCAAGACCGCGGATGCCCTCGACTGCGAGCTTGCGACGCCTGAAACAGCCAGCCTGAAGGCTCCGTCCGCCGGCCTTTTCTTCGCCAACGCGGGCGGCAAGGGCTACTACCGCAGCGCGTACGCGCCTGCGCTGTACGCCGCGCTGGTCGCCCGCGCCGAGTCCGGGCTGACGCCGCCGGAGCGCATCAGCCTGATCGGCGACGAGTGGGCGCAGATGCGCGCCGGCAAAGCCACCGTGGGCGATTATCTGAATCTGGCCGCCGCGCTCAAATCCGATCCCAACGCCGGCGTGCTCTCGAATGCATTTGAGAATGTTGGCGTTGTTGCCGACCGCGTGGCCTCAACGAAAGAGGAGCGCGATGCGCTTGCCGCGTGGATCAGCCGCACCTTTGCCCCCGAGTACGCCAAGCTCGGCCCTCCCGCGCCCGGCGACTCGCCCAACACGCGTGAACTGCGCGCGCACCTCTTCTCGCTGCTTGCCGATCGCGGCAACGACGCCGATCTCATCGCCCAGGCGCGTAAGATCGCCGATCGGTATCTTTCCAATCCCGCGTCAGTCGATCCGACGCTCGGACAGGCCGCTCTGCAAGTGGCCGCCGAGAACGGCGACGCCGCTCTCTTCGACCGCATGGAGGACGTGTACAAGACCTCCAAAGATCCCGATTTACAGGAGACTGCGTTGCGTCTGCTGGTTGTGTTTGACAAGCCCGCCCTGCTTGAGCGCGCTCTCGAGTATTCGGTGTCAAGCAACGTGCGCAACCAGGACGCCGCAATTCAGTTCGCCATCGGTCTCGAAATCCCCGAGAACCGCGATGCCACCTGGAATTTCATCAAAACGCATTGGGATCAGGTCCAGGCGGAGTTAACCACCGACCTCGGCTCGGATCTTGTAAGCTCTACGGGGAGCTTTTGCAGCGCCGAGGCCCGCGACGATGTGAAGAGCTTCTTCACCGCGCATCCGGTTCCTGCCTCCGACGTGGCGCTCAAGCACGCCCTCGAACATATCGATGGCTGCATCGAACTGCGCCGCCTGCAGGAGCCGAATCTGAAAACGTGGCTGGCGAGCCAGAGCGGCTCATAAGCGGCCTGGTTCCGGCCAAGGAGCTCGAAGCTTGCGTAGCCGCTCGCAGCCAAAGACGGCGCGGGCGTAGTATCTTGCAGACAGAATCGATGCACGAGCTCTCCATCGCGACTAGCATTGTGGAAGCAGTCAGCGAAGCCGCCTCCGCCTATCCCGGCGCTCGCGTCAAGCAGGTACGGCTGCGCGTGGGCGCGCTGGCCTCGGTCATTGAAGATTCGCTCCAGTTCTGCTGGGAGCTGGCTACGGAAGGCTCGCCGCTCGCCGGCGCAACGCTCGTCATCAACAAGCTACCGGTCATCGTGCACTGCGACGCCTGCGGCGTTGACTCCGAGATCGGCGGCGTGCAGAGCTTTCGCTGCCCGCGCTGCGGTGAGCTGGCTGCCGATCTTCGCCAGGGACGCGAGTTGGAGATCGAATCGATTGAGCTGGAAGAACCGGAGCCGAAACAACCGGAGAGTGGCGCGCCGGAACCCATGGAGGAGCACATATGACCACCCGGATTGTTGAGCTGCGGCGGGGAATCCTGAAGAAGAACGACGAGTTGGCGGCGGGGCTGCGCGAGCGTTTCACGTCGGCCGGGGTGCTGGTGCTGAACCTGGTGTCGAGCCCCGGAACGGGCAAGACAGCGTTCCTTGAGCGCACGCTGCGCGAGCTCCACGCCCGTGGGGCGCGCGCCGCGGCGCTGGTGGGCGATCTTGAGACCGACAACGATGCTCGCCGGCTGGCTGCAAGCGGCGTGCCTGTGCGCCAGATCAATACTCACGGCATCTGCCACCTTGACGCGGAAATGGTCGCGAAGCATCTCGACGCGTGGGAGAGCCTGGCGCTCGCCGGACTCGACTATCTCTTCATCGAGAACGTCGGCAACCTGGTATGCCCGTCGAGCTACGACCTCGGCGAACGCATCCGGGTGGTGCTGCTGAGCGTGACCGAGGGCGAGGACAAGCCGCTCAAATATCCGGGGCTGTTCAACTCTGCCGACGCCGCAGTCATCACCAAGATCGATCTCGCCGTTCCCTGCGCCTTCGACCGCGAGCTGGCCCTCGGAAACATCAACGAGATCCGCCCCGGTATCCGGATCTTCGAAACCTCGGCCAAAACCGGCGCGGGGATGGATGGATGGCTAGCGTACCTCGCCGAGCAGGCGCGGCCTTCCTGAGTTCCACGTGCGATCCCCGAATTCTATGAACCATCGCATCCATGGCGTTGCCAAAGCGCGGCCCAGATCCCTCCCGTGCTCCGCAAATCACCTCTTGAACGCCCGCAGCGCAAGCCGCGCAGCGTGGTAGCCGCACATGCCGTGCACACCTCCACCCGGCGGCGTCGACGCCGAACACAGATAAAGCTTGGGCGCGCCGGTCGCGTAGCCGCTAGCCGTCGGCCGGAAAAACATCTGCCGCATCGTCATCGCGCCGCCGCTGATGTCTCCGCCCACGAGATTTGCATCCATCGCTTCCAGAGCCGCGGGCGCGGAAACGTGCCGCGCCAAAACGCAATCGCGGAACCCTGGCGCAAAGCGCTCGATCTGCGCTTCGATCCGCTCCGTCATGTCGGCTGTTGACCCGTTGGGCACGTGGCAATAGGCCCACAACACATGCTTACCCTCCGGCGCGCGCGATGGATCAAAAAGCGTTGGCTGCGCAACCAGCACAAATGGCCTTTCGGCTTCGTGCCCATGGGCTACGGCATATTCGGCCTCGGCAATCTCCTCAAACGACCCGCCCAGGTGCACCGTGATCGCTCGCCGGCAATGTGCCGCGCGCCACGGAACGGGTTGCGAAAGGGCGTAGTCGATTTTGAACGCGCCCGGCGCGTGCTGGAAACGCTCCAGCGCGGTTCTGTATTTGGGCGCAAGCCGTTCGCCTGCAATCGAGACCAGTTGCCTTGGAGTTGTGTCGAAGAGTACAAGCTCGCTGCTCGATTCCAACTCACGGAACGCGGCCGCATCGATGCGGGAGGACGTGTGCACAGTTCCACCCAACGCCTCCAGGGTGCCGATGAGCGCCTGCGTGATAGCACGCGCGCCGCCGCGCGGAATCGGCCAGCCCACCGCGTGAATGGTGATGCCGAACATCCATCCGATGGTCGCGCTCAACGGCTGGTCGAAGCTCAGGAACGAGTGGCCCGCCAACCCCGCGAAGATGGCCCGTGTGCGCGCGCTGACGAAGTGGCTCTTGGCAAAGCCCTGCGCGGATTGGATCGACGAAAGTCCGAATCGCGCAATGCGCAGCGGATGATGCGGAATGCGCAGCGCGGGCCCCAGCGTATCTTCGGCAAACTCCATCCAGTCATTCGCCGCCGGTTGCATCAAGCCGCGCCACACCTTGCCGTCCGCTCCCAGTGCGCGCTCCGCATGCTCCAGGTCGCGCTCCAGCACCACGGCCGAGCCATCGTCAAGCGGGTGCGCCAGCGGCGCTTCTCCGTGGATCCACTCCAGCCCGTGGTCCCCAAGGGGTAGCGTGGCAAAAAATGGAGACCCCGCCGCGAACGGATGTACGGCCGAGCCAAAGTCGTGCAGAAACCCCGGCAATGTGAGGGGCAGCGTGCGCGCTGCTCCGCCAGGTTCGGCTTCGGCCTCAAAGACCTCCACGCGCATCCCCGCTGCGGCGAGCACAATGGCTGCGGCGAGGCCATTGGGGCCCGAACCAATCACGCTGGCGCGGCTCATTGTGTCATCGTCCTCCGGTCATTCGTTCTTCAGTCATGGGGCGGCAACTCTTCAGGCCATTCCACCACAGCAAAGCGGCCATCCGCGGTCATGGCCAGCTCCGGCGCGTACAGGCCAAGATACTCGCGGCGCCACCAGTTGCCGGTTCGCCGCTTTTCATCCATCGATGTGAACCAGTATTGCCAAAGCACTGCGCGCACATAGCGCGGCGGAATCTGCGGGAAGGGATTACTTTTGAAAAGCGCGAGTACATCGCCATCGCCCAAGAGAAGGCGCTCCTCTGTCAGCGGCACAATCTCGTTGTCGCGCCAGCCGCCGAGCGAAGCAAACCACAGGTTCCAGTCGAAGCGCGGCTGATAGGGCGCATAGATGCCTGGCGCTTCGTTCAACGCCTGCGGCTTGTTCCGAAACGGATACGCGGTCCAGTTTGTGCCGTCGTCGGAACCCTGAAATTCGATCTCGTAGCGTCCGCGGGTCATCACCGCGAAGAGGCCGTACTGGTTGGCAATGCGAAAAGGCTCGAGCGCGACGAGCGGCTTCACCGGCAGCGGAACGTCGCGCAGAGGAATTCCGATCATCTCCACAATCGTGTTGTAGGCGATCCATGTGAGCATGAATGCGGCTGCGGCCAGGCGGGCAACCCACCACGAAAATCCGAAATGTTCGAGAAATGCGCGGCGCCTGGGGACATGCTCGTGCGCCTCAATGTCCGCCGTTGTCACGCTGGCCTCGCCCGCGGCCAGAATCGATAATGGCTGCTCCTCATGCAATTCCTGCGCCGGCGCTGAAATCCGTTCCGGCTGGTGCGGGCGAAAGCGTGCGGGAACCAGGCGGAGCAGGAACTTGTCATCCAGCAGCAGGAAGCCAAGCGACAGCACCAGGTAGTTCAGAAACGCATAGTTGGCGGTGAGGATGACGCCAATCTCCCAAGGCGTGACGATGAAGAAAAGGATCAGCCTCACGCGGCGCGGAAAGAACATCATGAACGCCAGGCCCAATTCGAGCGCCAGGGTTCCTCCAACGGTGGCCGCTTGGAACCAATGCGGCAGGTGCTGCACGTACCAGCCGATCCACGTGGGCAGCGGGCCATTCTGGTAATACTCGTCCATGGCCGTGAAGTTGCGCCACTGCGGGTCGCCGCTGGCGAGCTTCACCATGCCGGATTCGAAATAAATCCGAAACCACTCCCATTGCAGCAGAAACCAGCTCATACGCGCGGGCGGATCGTGCGCGCCCCATCCCGGCCACAGCCCGCGCGGAGCGAAAATCAGCGCCAGGAATCCCGCTTCAAGCAGCATGCCGTCTGACTGATAGCTCGAGAACACGCTGCTCGCGCCGACATACGAAAGGAAACACACAAAGCAGACGAAAAAGCTCAACCGCGGCCACACGTTCAGGAAGGCAATCACGGCGGCAATGAGGCCGATCCACGTCACCGTCATCATCGTCGCGGAGCTCGACGAGATCCAGTAAAGCGACGGCGCGTACCAGTAGCGCTCCAGGCCCAATTGCTGCGCGACATCGGCCAGATAATCCCGCGCGGGCAGAATTCCGTCCGGGCCGATCAAGCCCTTGATCTGAAACAGCAGCGAATAGAACGCGGAGAAGTAGATAAGCGCGAGCGCGCGCAGGAAGATCCACCGCGGAACCATTTGCCCCCGCGGGCCGCGGCGACCGTCGAAGAGCCACCGGAAGACGACAATCAGCCTGCTCCACCGCATGTCTCGAACAGGATACCGGCTGGCCAGCGCTTCTTCATAAAGGAAAGTACGCATGGTTCGCTTCGGATGCGGTTGACCGGCATGAGCCCGTGGAGTATCAAGGCATGGTTATGACTCGAGCCGCGCGATTGTGCCTTGGTCTACATCTACAGGAGACCCGCTATAGAATGGCTTCGCGTAACGCATCGCACTCTGGAGGAATGCAAATGAGCGCCCTCTTGAAGATTGCTGCCTGGGGATTACTCTTGCCGGCCGCGGCCGTCACCGTTTGCGCGCAACGGGACTACTTCAGCAACTGGCCGCCGGGGCGTTCCCCGCAGGAGGTCGGCAAGGCGCTGGCCGAGCACTTTGTGACCAGCCCGCACCAGTACGGTGCAACCATCCATTACTCCGAGGTGGGCGTCTGGTACGGCGCATTGACCTTCGCGCAACAGACCCATGACGAAGCTCTCACCGCCGAGCTCATCAAGCGCTTCGATCCCTTGCTGCCCGGCGGCGCCGAAGACGCCCAGGTTCCCAAGCCCGACAGCGTGGATAATTCGATCTTCGGCATCGTGCCCCTGCAAATTTATATGGAGACCAAGGATAAAAAATATCTCGACTACGGGCTGAGCTTTGCGAACCGGCAGTGGGAGAATGCGAGGCCGGATGGGCTGTCGAACCAGTCGCGCTTCTGGATCGACGACATGTACATGCTCACCATTCTGCAGCTCGAGGCCTACCGCGCCACCGGCGACAAAAAATATCTCGACCGCGCCGCCGACGAGATGGTGGCTTATCTCGACAAGCTGCAGCAACCCAACGGCCTCTTCTATCACGCCCCCGATGTGCCGTTTTTCTGGGGCCGCGGCAATGGATGGGTTGCCGCGGGTATGACCGAGATGCTCCGCGACCTTCCTGCGGACCATCCGCAGCGCGCGCGCATCCTGGCGGCCTACAAGCTCATGATGGCCGCCC
The DNA here is from genome assembly GCA_003171315.1 of Acidobacteriaceae bacterium. Lineage (GTDB taxonomy): Bacteria > Acidobacteriota > Terriglobia > Terriglobales > Acidobacteriaceae > Telmatobacter. The sequence continues at coordinate 6,751 of PMYE01000174.1, read as the reverse complement.
TGGTTAAATACCAGACCACCGACGGCATGTGGCGCCAACTCATCGATCGCGACGAGGCGTGGGAAGAGTCATCGAGCACTGGCATGTTCACCTTTGCCCTCATCGCCGGCGTGAAAAACGGCTGGCTCGATGCCGCTGCCTACGGCCCCGCTGCGCGCAAGGCATGGATCGCCCTCACCGGCTTCATCGACCAGAACAACGACATCGCCAGCGTCTGCGAAGGCACCGGGAAGAAAAACGACCTGGAGTATTACCTGGAGCGCAAGCGCCGCACCGGCGATTTCCACGGCCAGGAGCCCGTGCTCTGGGCGGCCTCCGCGCTGCTGCGGTGAGCGCCGCGCTTCGCGTCCCACCTGCGAACGCCCCACAAAACTGGCTGACCCGCTGGCCCGCTCAATCCAGCCTTGTCAAATACGCACCCCCCTCGGCCGGTTTCAAGTGCAGCGCGATATATTCCGCGATCGCGCGGTCGTCGCCCTGAGGCCGAATGCGCACCCAGTAGCTCTTCTCGCCGGGAAACTCGATGACATTCGATCCCGGGTAGCGGCGGAGGAGTTGCTCCTTCAGCTTGATGGCCGCGCGCTCGTCGTGGAACGCGCCAATCTGCACGCACCAGCGCCCGCCGGTATCGATGGGCTTGGGCGTCTCGAACACGTCCATGCGCATGAGCGCCAGGCCGGCCCGGTAAACGCCGACGGCTTTGGCCGAGGCGATGGTCAGATCCAGCATTCTGTCTTCCACAAACGGTCCGCGGTCGTTAATGCGCATGGCGCTGGATTGGCCGGTCTTCAGGTTAGTCACCACCACCAGCGATCCCATGGGCAGCGTGCGATGCGCCGCTGTCAACGCCCAGTCGTCGAAGATCTGGCCGTTGGCGGCCCTCCGGCCCTTGTACGGCGCGGTGTACCACGTCGCGTAGCCCACCTCGCTCAAAATCGGCCTGTGCGTGGCCACAAATTCCAGATCTTCCGCCGTAATCCCTCCCGGCGGAACCGGCGTGACCGGAATGCGCGCCGCAGAAGGCGCCGGAGCCTCGGCGGCGGGAGCTGTCTGCTCCTCGGGCGGCAACGCCTGCGGCGGAGCCACCTGCGTCGTCTTCTCCTTGTGCCGGCAGCCGCTCGCGCCCAGCATCGCTGCCGCTGTCAGAACCGCGCACACCGCGCCGCGCCAGCTTCCATTCACCCGCACCATCCTGCCTCGCGCCATTCCCGTTTTCAAGGGCGCGGCTCCCCGTGTTCATTTTTTGCCTGGTCCGGCGCCGGGTTGCAGGGCTGGTTCACGGCCGCATTGTTCTGTTCAAACCGGTCGGCAAGGTTGCGCAGCGCGTCGGCGGCCGAGCGCATAGCCTTAATCGACTCCCGGCGCACCTGCGGTATCACCGCGTCGTTCAAATAGGCGATCGTGTGATGAAGCTCCATCTCGATCCGCTCGATCGCCTCTTCGATCCGCTGGCCCACGCCGGGCGAACCCCAATCGGAACTGTTTTGCGCGCTCATGAAAAGGAACCTTCGCCGGGAATCATCGATTGCTACCCTATCCAAAGTCTGCTGAATGCAACAAGCCGCGTCAATGCCTCGCGGGACAAGGGGGACCGCGAACATTACTATTGACGCAAACAGGGCGCTCTCCCATGATGGGGCTGGAGGTGAAGCCGCTCACGCCCGAGGAAAAAGGACGGCTGGCCCTCTACAACTTGGTCAACCCCTTCAACCTGCTCACCATGGCGGGCGTGGCCGGCATCTCGGCCGATGCCGAACGCTACGGCGTCGGCTTGGCCACGGCGCCCATCGACAACTTCATCACCGAATTCGCGCCCAGCATTGCCAGCCGCCTCCACGTTCGCATCGTCCTGGTCCAGCGCATCATCAACCAGGTGGCGCGCAGCGGCAACGCGGAGCCATAGGCCACAGCATGCATAGCCCTAATTCACCGCGAGCGTCACGGTGGTGGTTTGCTGGATTGTGCCCGACGTAGCCGTCACGGTGATCGGGGAAGCCATCTGCATCACGCCGCCACCGCCACCGCCACCGGAACCACCACCGCATCCCGAGAGCAGACCCAGTCCAGCGGAGGTCATCGCCAGCAGCAGCACAAGCTTCAAGCCGCGCCGCTTCTTCCAACCGAAGATGCAAAGAGTGAGCGCAAGAACCGTCGCTGGGAACAGCGGGCGGGAGTTGCGATGTACTGCTGCAGTCAGCGTTTGAGCGTTGATGGTAAGGGTCGTTTTGGCCGCGGCCCCCGAGGGCGTCACGGTTGCGGGATTAAACGAGCACGAAGCTCCCGTCGGCAGCCCTGAGCACGCAAAGCTCACGGCGGCGTTGAAGCCGTTTTGCGGCGTCACGGTCAAAGCGATCGTTCCTGTCCCGCCGGATGCAAGGACGAGCGTGGCCGGCGAGGCGCCTAGCGTGAAATTCGGCAGATTGAGGGTATATGTGGCCGATGCGACCGCACTGTCGGAATAGCCTGTGGCAGCGGCGACAGCTTCAATCGTCTCCGTCGCGTTCACCTGAATCGGACCGCTGTACGGTGTAGAACTCGTCGGCGTTGTACTGACCCCATCGATGACGTAGAAGATCGTAGCTCCTGGCGTCGTATCGCTGATTGTCACCGACTGCTCTGAGTTATAGGTTCCCGCCGCAACCAGGAACGTCGGCGTTGCCGCTGGCGCGGGAGGCTGGTACTTCCATAAGTCATCGAGGGTGATCTCTTCGGCATATGCAACCCAGGCGTGGCCACCAAATAACCAAAGATTGCCCCCATCGTCGAACCAACCTGATGCACTCCAAGTGCCCCATGGAACATTCCCTGCGGCTGGAACACCCAACGTTCCAAACGTTGCTGGCGCGCCTATCGTATACCCGCCTATCGCAATCCCGCCTTGGAAAAGTTGGACGTAAGGCAGGACGCTGGTCCCGTTCATCCATGTCCAATCGAAGGTGTGCGGATCAAACGACCAAAGGTCGTTGAGTGTGCTTAGGTTACCAACCGAATCAAAGCCTAGACCTCCGAAGAGCCAGAGATGTCCACTGCTGTCGGTCCACCCAATGGACCCTTCTCGGCCTCCAGGAATGTTTGCAGCAGCAGGAAGTCCCAATGTCCCATAGATCCCAGGCCAACCGCCGCCGTAAGGTACGCTGCTGCTCCCGCCCATCCAGGCCCACTCACCATTTAGGCCCAACGTGGGATTGAACTCCCAAAGGTCGTTGAGATAGCCGATCTTTCCGGCTGAATCTGCGCCGAATCCCCCAAAGAGCCAGAGATTGCCGCTATCGTCGGTCCAGCTAACGGCATACGAGCGAGATCCAGGAACGTTACTCAAAGTAGGCTCACCTTGCTGGCCATATATTCCCGGTTGATTGGCATTAATTCCGGCCGGGACCCAATTACTCCCACCCATCCAAGCCCATTCGCCGTATGTGCCAAGCTTGGGATTGAACTCCCAAAGGTCATTGAGAGGCGCATTCCCGGGCGCGTATCCATCGCCCTGAAAAACCCAACCATATCCACCAAAAAGCCAGAAATTACCACTCTTGTCGGTCCAAGTGACCTCGCCGCTTCGGCCTCCAGGGACGTTTCCGGCGGCAGGAACGCCCAATCGGCCGTATACTCCGAGCTGGCCTTCGCCCCCTGCAGGTATCGTGCTGCTTCCGCCCATCCAGGCCCACTCGCCGTTCGCGCCGAGCGTGGGATTGAACTCCCAAAGGTCGTTGAGGTCGCCCGATAGTATGGTCGAGCTAAATCCGAATCCCCCAAAGAGCCAGAGATTGCCGCTTTCGTCGGTCCAACTTGCCGCATAGACTCGGCCTCCGGGTACGTTTCCCGCGGCAGGAGCGCCCAACGTGCCGTACACTCCGGGCTGGCCCCCGCTCAATGGAGGTAACGTGCTGCTTCCGCCCATCCAGGCCCACTCGCCGTTCGTACCGAGCGTGGGATTGAACTCCCAAAGGTCGTTGAGATATCCGATCATTCCGGTTGAATCGACGCCGTTTCCTCCAAAGAGCCAGAAGTTGCCGTTGCTGTCGGTCCAACTCGCCGCATCGTACCGGCTGCCAGGAACATTTCCAGCGTCAGGCGTACCCAATGTGCCGTAGACTCCGGGTGTGTCGTAGTTTCCACCGTTCCCGGGAGGTATCGTGCTGGTTCCACCCATCCAGGCCCATTCACCCGCCTGCGCGTTTGCTCGGGAACACGCCGTACCTGCTGCCAAAGCCAGAAGAAGCATTACGGCGGCACAAGAGGCAAAGTGCGATCTGCGCATCTGCCTCGACGTTGCGCCTAAATTGATTGAAACTGAGGAAGAAGCCGAAGAACGATGCATAGGTCTCCTCTCGGGTCCCGGATAGCCCAGGTCGAAAGCGCGCTCGCGCCGCGCACCGCTCAACAGCAGACACTTGACACCGCACATCGGCCAGATATCGACTGAAGCAAAAACAGAGATGGAAATGTTGCCACCCATTTTATACGAGATTTGATCTTTTCGTGGGATGAAATTTAGGGCTGTTTTGAGGCCCGCGCACTGCAGTAGCTGAGGAGCGGTTTCGGTCCGGCGAATCGTAACCTCCGCTGCACGAACCGGGGCGCAATACAAAGTTTCCTACCCCCATCCAGTCGATCTTTTATGGCTGGAAGACGCTTGCCGGTTCGTCCGCTACCCTCCGCGCCGTGGCTTCCTCCGGGGTGCATCTGGTACGATTCGTGGAACCAGTTTGACATCGCCGAAAATTCGCAATAAGCTCTGCATCTTCGTGCGACACCCTGAGGCAAATGATGGAAATCCTAAAAAATGTCCTGCACTCGGCCGCGATTTTAGTAATGGCTTCTATGGCCTCATTGTCCGCAGCGCAGGTTGAATCGCCTGGCCAGCGGATCGTGTCACCCGAAGTTGCCCCCGACGGGCATGTGACGTTTCGCATTTACGCGCCCAAAGCGCAGTCCGTGCGCCTGGCCACTCCCGACATTTACGACTTCGGACCAGGCGTGGCCATGACGCCGGCCACGTATGGCACCTTCACGGTTTTGGAAGCCGCCATGACGCGGAACGCAAATGGCGTTTGGGAGGTCGTCATGGGGCCGATTGGTCCTGGCGCCTACCGGTATAACTTCACCGTGGACGGGGTGACTGTCATTGATCCGCTCAACCCCGTCACCAGCGAGTCCAATGTCCGAACCTGGAGTCTGGCGTACATACCGGGTGCGAATTTCATGGACACCCGGGAGGTTCCCCATGGCGCGGTCGCGACGGTCACTTACTACTCAAAATCGCTCCAGCGTTTTCGCCGAATGCGCATTTATACGCCACCCGGTTACGAAAATGGCAAGGGCCGGTTCCCCGTGCTTTACCTTCTGCACGGCTTGGGTGATGGTGATGACTCGTGGCCGACGGTCGGGCGCGCCGGGTTCATCATGGACAACCTGATCGCGGCCCAAAAAGCCAAACCCATGATCGTGGTCTTGCCCGCCGGGCATATCGGTCCGCCGGACGCCGGCCCGCGCATCCCGGGCACCGCCGGGTCTCGCGACGAATTCGTCGAAGATTTTGAGCAGGACATCATGCCCTACGTGGAGCAACACTACCGGGTGCGCGCCGATCGGCAAGACCGCGCCATCGCCGGTTTGTCAATGGGCGGCTATCAAACGCTGGCCATCGCCATACCCCATCTTGAGAAATTTGCTTATATCGGTGTTTTCAGTTCCGGCATTTTTGGCATCACCCGCCAAGGTTACAGCGGACATGTATCCTCCGGCCCCACTTTTGAAGAGCTGAACCAGGCAGCCCTCGACGATCCGAAACTCAAGCAAGGGCTTAAATTGTTCTGGTTCGCAACGGGCAAGGAGGATGGACTCCTCGCTACCTCCAGTGCGACGGTCGAGATGTTCAGGCGGCACAAATTCAACATCGTGTACGAGGAAAGTACGGGCGCGCACTCTTGGATCAACTGGCACAATTACCTGAACGAGTTTGCGCCGCAGTTGTTTCAATGACGGAATACCCGGTTGAAGCGCATTCGCCCTGTAGGGTCAGAGGTTCCGTGTGTTTGCTGGAAGCTATAGCGGGTCTCCTGCAGGCNNTGCAGGAGAACCGCCGTAAATAGTCACTCTTGAAAAATGGACAACGTCCGGCATCACTGTGTCACGGACAGCCGGCGCCTCGACATCGTTGGTACGACGCCGGTTTAGCGCGCCGTCACGTTGGTCCCCATGAGCTGGGCATAGACAATTTTGGTGAACGCCGGCGTGCCGTCCCGGTGCAACCAGAGCGCGCCGTATTCATTGACGGCCACAGCGTAGTTGGTGGAAGGTACTGCGTATCCAAGCCTACGGTAACCGGCGATGGGAACGCGGGGGATTAAGGGTGCCGATGCGGCCGTTGTCTGGCTATTTGCTGAAAGGGACGCCGAAGGTGAGGAGTGCAGTCTGAGGCGGGCGAACTTGCGCACCGATGATTTTGGGCGATTTCCCCATCGCTTCCCAGACCCGAATCGCAGTGGGATTCATATAAAGCAGTCGTATCTGCTCACGGCTCTTTCCCCGGAGACTATAGATGCTGATTGTCGTCAAGAGGCTCCTCTGCCCGGACTTGAGCAAGTACGGTCCCATGCTCACGGCCGGCGCATTTTCGATGTTCTGCACGTCCTCCGCGCTTTGTGCAACGATCTGATAGTTCAGCGCTGCCGGGGTGTGTTCCGCGGTAAGGCTTTCTAGAAGATCATTCGACGTGGGACCGGAGTCATATTGTTGGATGCTCATTCTG